>SCKQ01000075.1 GCA_004124535.1 Fidelibacterota bacterium | reverse complement strand
ATTCGAAAAAACCGGATAAAGTGATTGAAAAAATTGTTGTTGGTAAAATGGATAAATATTTCCAAGAAACTTGTTTGCTTGAACAACCCTTCATTAAAGATCCAGACAAAATAGTGAAGGATCTTATCACAGAATCTATCGCCACTCTGGGTGAGAATATTTCTTTAGGACGTTATATCCGTTACGCAGTTGGCGAATCCAATAACGGCCAACAATAATTCCTAATGCCCGAAACGGCTTACCAGCGGGTTCTTCTCAAATTATCGGGAGAAGTGCTGGCCGGTGAAGAAGGTTTTGGGATTGATCACGCAAAAGTCACACAGTTGGCTGGAGAAGTAAAATCAATTCACGACTTGGGTATTGATATTGGCCTGGTTATTGGTGCAGGGAATATATTCAGAGGTATGCAAGCTGCCGCGAAGGGTATGCAACGCGTCACGGGTGATTATCTTGGCATGCTGGCAACGATTATGAATGCGGTTTGTGTACAAGATGCTCTTGAGAATTTAGGATCTGTAACCCGAACATTATCAGCAATTACCGTGGCACAAATAGCTGAACCCTATATTCGCCGCCGCGCTATCAGACATTTGGAAAAGGGCCGGATTGTTGTTATGGCGGGCGGTACGGGAAACCCGTACTTCACCACTGATACAGCTGCGGCATTGCGGGCAACTGAATTGGGTGCGGAAGTATTGATCAAAGGTACAAAAGTTGATGGTGTATATGATAAAGACCCAGTCGTACATTCTGATGCAGTCAAATATGATCGGGTTTCGTATGCAGAAGCAATACAGAAAGAACTACGGATTATGGACATGACAGCTATATCACTGTGCAAGGAAAATTCATTACCAATCAAAGTATTTAATATCAATCGCAGCGGGGATCTGAAAAAGCTGATTCTTGGTGAACCGATTGGAACATTAGTGGGAGACTAAGCCCATGATTAAGGATATAACTGACGATGCGATTCACCGCATGGATCAAGCAGTCAATCATACCAGAATGGAAATGAATAAAGTCCGAACAGGAAGAGCTAATCCTGAATTGGTGGAAACGCTTAGAATATCCTATTATGGTACTTTAACGCCACTAAACCAGCTTTCTACAATTTCAGTTCCTGAGCCGCGGCTGATTACGATACATCCATTTGACAAATCAGTGATGCCTGAAATCGAAAAAGTAATCATGGAAAGTAATCTTGGGTTAACCCCGAATAATAACGGTGAGGTGATACATGTACCGATTCCACCTTTATCTGAAGAGCGACGCAGAGACCTGACAAAATATGTCCACAAATTAGCGGAGGAAGGTAGGATCGCAGTGAGAAATGTACGCCGCGATGCTATTCACCATATCAGAGATCTACAAAAGGATGATCATTTACCTGAGGATGAGATTAAACGCTCTGAAACGAAAATTCAGGATATTACTGATGGTCATATTAAAACGCTGAATGAAATGATGGAAAACAAAGAAAAAGAATTAATGGAAGTTTAGTCTACCGAAGGTTTTTTTATAAATGGATTATTTAATACGACTTAGTCGCATTTAGACCAACCACACTGTCGGCAAACCATGCAACCGTTTTCATTGACTATATTACTGCAGTTATAAGGACTGCCTTCTTCGCAAACTCCTACCTCGACTTCCAAGGCAGCTGGTGCCATGGTTATCAATGGTTTTTGGTTTTCCTGAAGGTCTCCGTTAGCACTTCGTTGTTGTTCTCTTTCCCGTAGATAATCATCCAATGCTTTTCCAATGGCGTCTGGGGTAGATAATATTAGACGTCCATCTTCCCAGGTTGGGTTAGGGCCAGAGATTCCTTTTAATTGGCGTACGACTGAATTTGGATTAACGCCAGACCGCAATGCTAAGGAGATTAGACGGCTTATTGCCTCTGATTGTGCAGCAGCGTTACCGCCCGCCTTTCCAATGGTAGTGAATACTTCACATAAGCCTTCTTGATCTTCATTGATAGTGATATATAGTGAACCTTCCCCTGTACGTATGCGCCTGGTTACACCATTCGTGATCACCGGACGACCCCGTGGGGCAGGTGTTACTTTCGAGCCGACATCTTCTTTTGCATTAGCGACGGCCGCAGTGTCACTATCGTCTTCCTTTTTCTTAGTCACAAGGATACCTTCCCTTGACCCTTCTCTGTAGATGGTAATACCCTTTAAGCCGGATTTATAGGCAGTCATGTAAATTTCAGCTACTGTTTCTACGGTAATATCATCAGCTAGGTTTACTGTGGAAGAAATGGAACTATCGATATATTTTTGAATGACACCCTGCATGTTAACACGAAAGAATGGATCGATATTATGTGCCGTGACAACGTGATCCGGGAGCTGCTCATCGGTACCAAAAAGTTTCTTGATTGTGGGGTGATACACCTTGTATTCACTAAAATCTTTACCATAACCATCATTCTTCTTCACCCGTCGAATGTAACTAGTGGCGAATATGGGTTCCACGCCTGAAGTAACACGAGCAACAATGGCACCGCTACCGGTTGGAGCAACAGTTGTGATCGTTGAATTACGGATACCACCTTGGCGGATCTTATCCCGCATGGCTTTGGGTAGATTTTTGACGAATTTGCTTTTGCTAAAACCCGGCCAGTCAAACTTAGGGTACTGCTCCTTTTCCTGAGCAAGTTCGACACTGGTTTCATAAGCTGTGTCACGAAAAATTTTCATGATCTGATCGGTAGTCTGAAGAGCATCTTCGCTGTCATATTTAATGCCCATTTTCAATAACATATCACCCAGACCCAGTATTCCTAGTCCGATCCTGCGGTCGTTTATGGCATTATCTTTCTGAACTTCCAGCGCGTGGCGATCAACATTATAGTCTACGACATTATCAAGGAAGCGGGTTGCAACGGATACTGTTTCCTTGAATTCATCGATCATAAAATTGCTACTTTTATCAACAAAGCGTTCCAGGTTCACTGCACCCAGGTTACAACAACCACCATCGGGCAATGGTTGTTCAGCGCAGGGATTGGTTGAGACCAGGGGACTGCAATATTCAGCGTTGTGGTAATCCTTCATGGTATCCCAGAAAAGTAAACCGGGCTCTGCGCTGGCGTGGGCATTGGTGATAATTTGTTCCCATAAGTCACGCGCTCGGAGAGTTTTATAGGTCTTACCATCCCAGTGGAGATCGAAGTTCGTATCTTCTTCAGCTGCTTTCATAAAGTCATGGGTCAAAAGCACCGAAATGTTGGAATATTTGACCATATCAATATCGCCATTCTTGATACTAATAAATTTTTCAATGTCGGGATGATCCACACGGAGGGTCTGCATATTGGCTCCCCGCCGCCCGTGTTGAGCGATGGTATTGGTATTCTCAGAAAAGAGATTCATAAAACCAGTAGGACCACAGGATTTCCCGCCGGTGCCAATGATAGGTTCGCCCGAAGGTCGCAGGATCGAAAGATCATGACCGCAACCGCCACCGTACTTGTAGGTCAGCGCTTCATTAACTACGGTATTGTATATTTCATTGATGGCATCATCTTTGATGGCCACCACATAGCAATTATTCAACGTGGTTGTAATATCTTCACGACCGGCGCCATGCATGATCCTACCGCCGGGTACAAATTTGAAATCTACCAGTACGGAAAAGAATTTATCTTCCCATTTTTCCTGCAGTTTCTTATTCTTTTCAACGGAGGCTAGAGCGGAAGCTTGCCGTTTCCAAATATCCCAGGGATGGTTTTCCCACGGTGCGAGGTACTTGTTTTTTAAAACGTCAGCGCCGAGTTCATCATCAGCATAATAGTTTTCTATGCTGTAGTCTTCCGGAGTGTCCCCTGTTTGTGTCTTGCCATTCGCTTCTCGCTGGATTTTTTTAACTTTTTCAACAAGATCTGGATCGAACTTCTTCCCCTCATTTGAAGGAAGCGAAAAATCGAATTCCATTGCTTCTGCCATATGTATCCTCTTAATTGGTATGCGGTGGTTAAAATTTTTAAATAACTATGGCTGGCAAGTGAATAAGCGATTAATCGCTTGGTTGGCGACCATCAATATATTTTACAAAGAATAGTCATTCAAGAAGAAAAGTGATTTCAGGGTGTTTATCGACAAGAAAATTTCAAGTGGATAGGGTTCGCCAATATAATTGGAATATCTATCCTGTCAAAAATCACAGTGCCGAATAGTCCATAACTTTATTTAATTATTCTGCTCATCGACGAGAGCCTTTGAAAAAAATCCAACCTTGGATCGGTGACCAAAATTATTGATTATTTTATGGGTATTCCTTTGGATTCCTTAGGTGTGAATGGACCAAAGGGGTATGCATCAGGTGTAACAACTGTGCCAGTAGTGAACGTGAAAGGAACTTCTGTACCTGAGTCAAACACAATTTCCAGCAACCCAGCTTTGTAGCCATTATCCGGTACCGAAAAATGTACTGCGTATTGGTTGTCTGGCGTTCTTGAGAGCTCTGAAGACTGCCATACTTTACCGATAACGGGGACTCGAAAATCACGAGCGTTTTCGTTCACAGCTTCCCATTTTGTGACCTTATAATTTGCATCTGTGTTAACTTGTAGGTAGATACTATCGGCACTTACAGACCAGTCAAAGTTCGGTATATCGCCGTCGGTGATGACCGCATTGTAGAAGGCTACTAGGCTGCCCAGGTTATAGGTTCCATTCAGCCCATGGTTTGCATTGGGTACATACTGTATATATTTATCGCCAACTAGATCATCCCAGTAAAATTTCCAGGAATCGGTAACAAAGAATTCATCGCCGGTGGCATTTATCAAAAATTTCGGCAGTGTCAACTGGTCAATGAATGAATAGGGTTCTACCAGTTCCATGAGCCGGGCATATTCTTTTGAACCCATCCAGTCCGTAACTCCCTCATACACATAATCATTAATCGCAGGGGACCACTCCCCATAGCAACGCCAGTGGTGTAAAAAGGAAGGCACCACATTGAGCAGATCAATAACAACAGGCACAATAGCGATGACCCGGTCATCAACAATTGCTGTTGTCCAGGTCGTCCAGCCTCGTTTTGAGGCACCAGCGATGACGAAACCATCAACCGGTTTACTGATATCTGTGCCAATTTCCTGTATCACATCCAAGGCCCGGACCACAGCCCTCGTCATGGGCAGACGTGCCAGCCAGTCAACGTCCTCATTTTTAGCGCCACCTTCCAGATATTGCCGCCAGCCGTAGGCTATGAGATCATCCTCAGTACGATCATCCTTTTCATCGCCGACATAATTGAGTGGCTGGAAGGGAATATTGCTAATCTCGGCGATAATGGACTTGGTTTCTACCGCTGCCTGGACCAGTAATTCATTCGCAGCCTGCGGTTCCTTATCCCGTGTAGATCCACCACCAATGACCACCAGCGCTTCGGTTTCCGCTACCTCATCAGGCACCACTATGGTAACCCAATGCCACCATTCGGTGTGGTTTACTTCCTGTTCCGTAAGCCATGTCCCGGAAACCATTTTCACCCGGTATTCGGTCCAACCTTCACCGTTATAAGTTTCTTCAATATTATAACGAAATGCAGGATCTGTTTTGTAGACATATTCTTCCATATGGTTATTATGTCTACTGCTGCAGCCCACTAGGATAAGTATTAAATAACCGGTAGCAATAATTTTATTGATCAATTGATTATGTATTATGTACCATAGTGTTTAACAGGTAAAATTAAGACCAGCAAATATAGCGCATTTACTTAAAAATTTTAGATGAAAAATTAACCAATCGTACCCTAAAAATAACCTGTTGAAGTGGCCCGTATTTTACCGTTAAAATAACTTGATGGATAACCCTTTTCATCTGGCAATACAGGTGCATGACCTCAATGAAGCACGAGAATTCTACGGTACCGTTTTAGGCTGCAGTGAAGGACGTAGTTCGGTGACCTGGATTGACTTTAACCTCTATGGCCACCAATTGGTTTGTCATCTGAATACAGATATGGATTTACAAACTCATTCAAATCCTGTAGATGAGCATGATGTGCCGGTGCCCCATTTTGGGGTGGTACTAAATATGGATGATTGGGAAAAATTAGCCCAACGGCTCAAGGATCAAAAAGTAAATTTTATTATTGAACCATATATACGGTTTAAGGGCCAGTCCGGTGAGCAGGGAACCATATTTTTTTCTGATCCCAGCGGGAACGCCATTGAATTCAAAGCCTTTCGTGATATAAAAAGCGAATTATTCGCGAAGTGATCTTATTGATCTTTAGGCAACCGCAGCAA
>SCKQ01000032.1 GCA_004124535.1 Fidelibacterota bacterium | reverse complement strand
CCGCAAGTTTTACAAAAAGAATTACCCGCTCGTCATCATGCCATTCCTGCCCCACAACTAAACTGTCATCTATTTCATCCATGTTCTCAACAACTCGATAAATTTCTGCAGTACCTATGCGTACACCGCCTGGATTCAATGTAGCGTCACTGCGTCCATATATTTTTACACCACCATGGTCGTTGATGGTGATATAATCTCCATGACACCAGACATTAGGAAATACGGAGAAATAGGCGTTGTGATATTTTTCACCATCTAAATCATTCCAAAAACAGATTGGCATGGAGGGGAAAGCATGGGTGCAGACAAGCTCACCTTTTTGGTTAAGTTGACTTTGACCATTAGAATCAAATGAATCTACGGCCATGCCAAGACCACGGCACTGCAGTTCGCCACGGTAAACGGGCAGGGTAGGATTCCCTAAAGCAAAACAGGAGATCAGGTCTGTACCGCCGGAAATGGATGCCAGTAACACATTGGCTTTAACGTCGCGATAAATATAATCAAAACCTTCCTCTACCAATGGTGATCCAGTAGAGAGTATGGACCGTAACTTACTCAGATCAAATTTATGTTTTGGCTTCTCACCAGCTGCTTCACTAGCGGTGATGAACTTTGCGCTGGTACCAAAAACGGTGATCCCAAGATCCTGAGCCAACATCCACATGTAGCTGGTATCTGGATGAAGCGGTGAACCGTCATAGAGCACAACTGTTGCCCCTGTAGCCAGGGAAGAGACCAGCCAGTTCCACATCATCCAGCCGCAAGTGGTAAAATAAAATATCGTATCATCCCGATCGAGATCCACATGTAGATTAAGTTCCTTTAGATGCTGGATAAGTGTGCCGCCGGCACTATGGACAATTGACTTAGGTAAGCCAGTTGTTCCGGATGAATACATAATATATAAAGGGTGATTGAAAGGCAATTGTGCAAATACCAGGTCATCATAATTATTGCGATCAACAAAATCTTCGTAATGGATGGCATGGGAAATATTGGAAATATCAAAGTCCTTCTCAGTGTAGGGAATCAAGATCACCTTTTCCACGCTGGGAAGGTCTTCTAGAATTCCCCGTAATTTTTCCAATGAATCGAACGATTTTCCATTATAGGAATAACCATTTGCAGCGAAAAGGAATTTCGGTTTAATCTGTGAAAAGCGATCTAGCACTCCTTTGATTCCAAAATCAGGAGATGAAGCACTCCAGATCGCCCCTATGGATGCGGTAGCCAGCATGGCAATAATCGCTTCTGGCATATTGGGTAAGAAACCCGCTACGCGGTCGCCTTCCTGCAATCCTGCATTTCTTAGGGTACTAGCCAGAATTTCTACTTCATCATAGAGTTCTTTATATGTCAAGGATCTTACTGGCTGATCTTCCCCCTTGAATTGGATAGCGAGTTTTCCATCCCGATAGCGCAGGAGGTTTTCAGCAAAATTTAGACGTGCACCGGAAAACCATTTTGCTCCGGGCATTTTTTTGATATCATCTACAACTTCATTATAGGACTCGGAATGGATAAGATCTGTATAAGTCCAAACGCATGCCCAGAAATCCACGCCACAATCGATAGACCATTGGTATAGTTGGTCATAGGTATCAAAATTCAATTCATGCTCATCGTTAATATATTTCATAAACTGCTGCATTCCGCATGATTGAGATGGATCTGGTGACCAGAGGATATCAGACATTATTTTCACAGTTTTATTATCAAAAAATAATCGCATTTGAAATTTAAGGAAAAAGATCAATACAGAACGATTAATGCAATAAAAAGTGTCAGAAAATTTTAATATATTTCGATCCCTCTATTATTGAGTTATTAAAATTGAAAATTGCATTTTTAACTGCCGGTGGTATTGCACCATGTTTGTCAGCTTCAATTGGAGCGCTCATTGAATGCTACGCTGAAACTGCACCAGATGCAGAATTAATTGGTTATTTAAATGGCTACCAAGGCTTACTGAAAGGCAGGTTCATTGAATTCCCTGTTAATGCGAGTAGTGAGGCTAATCTTCTTTATAAATATGGTGGTAGCCCGCTAGGAAACAGCCGAGTAAAACTCACTAATGCTGAAGATTGCGTTCGACGAGGCTTGGTGACAGGAGGGGATTTGCCATTGGAAGTGGCTGCAAAACAGTTACAGATGGATAGAGTTACCATCCTACACACAATTGGCGGTGATGACACAAATACTATGGCTGCTGAATTAGCAAGATATTTGTCTGAAAATAATTATGATTTAACAGTGGTGGGGTTACCAAAGACAGTTGATAATGATATTGTACCGATCTCGCAGTCGCTGGGCGCTGACACAGCAGCTGAACAGGGTGCGCTGTTTTTTGAAAATATTGCCAATGAAAATACAGCCAGCCCAAGGAATTTGATTATTCATGAGGTAATGGGTCGTCATTGTGGATGGCTCACGGCTGCTACAGCAAAAAAATATCGTGACCATCTTGCAAACCGAACATTTAATGGTGATCTAAATCTATATCGGGAAAACTGGGATATCGATGCGATTTATATACCAGAATTACAAGTCGATCTGGGAATGGAGGGGCAAAGACTTGCAGAAAAAATGGATCAGAAAGATAATGTGAATATTTTCCTTAGTGAAGGCGCCTGTCAGCAGGAAATAATTTCTGAAATGGAACGGAATAATGAGGATGTCAAGAAAGATGCTTTTGGCCATGTTCGTTTGGATGATATAAATTCGGGTAAATGGTTTGCGAAACGGTTCTCAAAAACTGTTGGCGCAGAAAAAACTTTGGTACAGAAAAGTGGGTATTTCGCTCGGTCCGCTGCTCCGAATGAAGCAGATTTAATATTGATCAAAAAATCAGCAGCGCTTGCGGTTCAATTTGCCTTGAATAATCAATCTGGTGTCGTGGGTATGGACGAAGATAATGATGGTGAACCCACGATTATTGATTTTGACCGGATCAAGGGTGGCAAACCATTCAATACGAAAAACGACTGGTTTCAAAATATGCTACAGGAAATAGGGCAAATCGATTGATGTCGAAAACAGGTAACCTAGCAGAATTGGCACCGCATTTTTTGCGCGCCACTGAACAGGCAGCAGTTGCCTGTGGAAAACTTAGAGGCTGTGGTGATATGAACAAGGCTGATGATGCGGCGGTGCAAGCTATGCGGGCAGTCTTTGATACCATCCCGGTTCACGCTCGAGTGGCAATAGGTGAGGGTGAGATGGATCAGGCACCGATGTTATTCATTGGTGAGGAAATGGGCATGGGTATTCATGATCCGTCAATGCCAAAAGTAGATATTGCCGTAGATCCCTTGGAATGCACGGCCCATTGTGCGTTTGATTTACCCAATTCCATATGTGTTTTGTCTGTAGCACCCAGAGGCAGTTTGCTTCATGCCCCTGAATGTTATATGGATAAGATCGTGGGCCCGGCTGAACTCAAAGGGCAGGTGTCTCTCGAATCTCCCGTAGAGGATAACATTAAATCTATTTCTGATATTCAGGGGAAAGCTATCACCGATATAAAGGTAATCATACTGGATAGACCTCGAAATTTGGATAAAATAAATGTTCTTAAGGAGATGGGCGTCAAACTGGAACTCATTCAGAACGGAGATATTGTTGGTGGTTTGCGGGCTGTAAATGGAGATGCAGATTTACTACTAGGTATCGGGTCCGCGCCTGAAGGGGTTATTACAGCAGTGGCAGTAAAAGGGCTAAATGGTGTATTTGAGGGAAAATTGTGGTTTCATGAACAAAGTTATCAGGAACGAGCGGAAAAAATTCTGAAAAATGATGCCCACAAAGTTTGGAATGCAGACAATTTATGCATTTCTAGGGACGCAATTTTTGTTGCAACTGGAGTTTGTGATGGTTGGATACCTGGTGTTCAATATAATGGAAGCAAAGCGCAAACATGGAGTAAGGTCATTTATGTTGAAACCGGCAAAGTTGATACGATTGAGACAATTCATAATTAAGGAGTAATAGGGGAAAAAATGAATGACGCATCGATAGTTGATATAGCCCAGGCAATGGTAGTAAATGGAAAAGGAATCCTAGCTGCAGATGAAAGTACACCAACATGTACAAAGCGGTTTGATAGTATCAATATAGAAAGTACAGCTGAGAGCCGTAATGCTTACCGCGGTATGCTATTTACGGCTGATGGCATTGAAAACCATATCAGTGGTGTAATTTTGTTTGATGAAACAATTCGCCAGTCTACGCTGGATGGCGGGGTGCCTTTTCCAGAGCATTTATCAGCATTGGGAATCATGCCTGGTATAAAAGTGGATAAGGGCGCGAAACAACTCGCTAATACTGATGACGAAAAGATCACCGAAGGGCTTGATGGTCTACGAGATCGTTTGAAAGAATATCATGAGCTTGGTGCCCGTTTTGCCAAATGGCGCGCGGTCATTACCATTGGGGAAAATATTCCGACTGCTTATTGTATTTCAGCCAATGCCCATGCCCTGGCGCGCTACGCTGCACTATGTCAGGAACAGGGGCTGGTACCGATTGTTGAACCGGAAATTTTAATGGATGGTACCCATACAATAGAAGAAAGTTATCAACTGACTACCGAAACACTTTACTCTGTTTTTTATGAACTGGCATCACAGGGTGTGGAGTTGGAGGGTATGGTATTAAAACCAAATATGGTATTGTCAGGCTACGATTGTTCAGAGCAGGCTTCTGTCCAGGATGTAGCGGAAATGACAGTAGACTGTTTTTTGAACACGGTTCCCGCAGCTGTACCGGGGATTGCCTTTCTGTCTGGGGGGCAGAGTGATGAATTAGCTACAGCTCATCTCAATGCTATGAATCAAATTGATGGTTCTCCCTGGCATCTTACCTTTTCTTATGGACGCGCCTTGCAAGCGCCAGCGTTAAAAGTCTGGTCTGGAAAAGCTGAAAATATACCCGCTGCCAAAGAAGCACTCATGAAAAGAGTAAATTTAAACGGCTTGGCTACTAAGGGTGAGTATTCAGCTGATATGGAATAGATTGTGTTGAGTTAATATCAATAGAAATGTTTACAAAAAAAGCCGGCATAAGCCGGCTTTTTTATTTTGGTAATTGAAATAAAGTTATTCGTCCCAGGAAGCTTTCAATAATGTTACAGATGGATCTTCTGTATTGGAGACAAAAACATAGCCATCATTATCGCCATGAAATTAACCTACGTCCCATACTATACCCTCAAAAGGAACCTTGTCTGTAAGGAACGCCTTCAATTTTTGTTCCCCAGTGTTCAAGTTTAACCAGGAATTTTCGTACGATCCCTAGAGCCATTTAATCCACTCAAGCTAAATATGAATAAGGAAGTTAGTAGTCCTGGGTAAAACGGCTCAAGCCCAAAAGGATAGCCATCAGTTAAATTTCCCATAATGAACCAGATAATTGCTATCATGACCGGAAGGGTCATCAATTGAATAATATTCACTGAATTGATGTGATGTGTTCTAAAGGTCATCAGAAAAGGTAATAGCAAGCCTGGCACAATTATAGACCCCGTCATATACCATAACCTCACAACTGATGGAATTGTCACGGCCAAGGCCAAAGCCAGAAAGGCCATGACAAACAGACCTTTTTGAACCATAGGTGTCATCGTACGATCTATATCAGGGGTTTTTCCTGCATCTGCCACTTGGATCCGCCACATGATATCACGGCCAAAGGTAATAGCGCTAATAAATCCCAATGAATCGACCGTAGACATTATCGTAGCCAGTATTCCAACAATAAATAGTCCAAATATAATGGGAGGCAGGATTTCCATTCCTAGTAATGGAAATGCAAACAATGGTGCTGAGATTTCCAGTGCAAATTTGGCATAGAGCCCGGTAGTGATGGTTAATAGGTCAAATATAAACCAGAATAGCAGAGAAATCAGGATACCTTTCTTTGCCGTAACAGGCGAATTTGCTGCAGCGCAGCGCTGATAAAACCCCGGATCTACAAATGTCCACATGGCGATAAAGAACCATACCAAAATATATTGTACTGACATTCCGCCAAACGGGTCAATATGCGTTTCCGGTAGTTGACTGATCATGGAGATAGGTGAACCATATTCACCCCAGGCAAAGCCCAGTAAAATTATGAACCCGCCATACATCAGTATAAAATGGAAGATATCAGTACGAATTACTGCCCCAAATCCTCCGGTCCATATGTAGATCATGCTGGTTCCCAGCGCTAAAATAAGAGCCCAGCCCAGTGAAATATCCAAAAAGGTTTGCAGCAAAATACCAATACTCAGTATGTAGGGTGCAGGACTTGCAAGAACCAAGATGAATATGGCACTCACAATTCCCGCACTCCGGCCATAGTGATGATGAAAATGGTCCGGGATTGAAATGAATTTTACTTTTGATATTCGTTTTGCCAGAAGCAAAGCAAAAATCAGTCCAAAGACGTAATACGGCAGCGCAAAGATGAACCATGTTTGGACACCGTATAAATATGTATTCTCGCCGAGTCCAAGAATGCCGCCATACCAGGTTGTTACCAGCGTAGCTATGAACCCGGGAAGACTCAAGCGCCGGCCCATGAGCAGATATTCTTCCGGATTAGATCTACTGTTACCTGACCGTATAAAACCAATGATGACTAGGGCAGCAGCGTAAACCCCAAGTACCAAGATATCCAGGTAATGCATATTTAATCAGGGTGGGAACGGAATACCCAGATCTTCCCAGAACTAGAAATGATAAACTGGCGACCAGTTGAACGGTTGCTTAGGCCCCTAGTTGAAAACGACAACGGTTCATCATTTAATGGAAATTCAAGACCTTCCGTTGTTATAGAGTGTATTTCTTCTGCTGGTAAAATTGATACTAACTGCTGTTTAAAGGAAGTGAATGACCGCTCTCCGCGATGACAAGTAATGGTAAAATAATCTGTACAAAAAGTGATCTCTAATTTGTCACTATAATTGGCTAGAAGTGCCAGATTACCTAACGTATGATCTTCCCTTTCTTGAGATGCGCCAATTACAGTAAGCGGAGTAAGGTTATTGGTTTTACACCAGTCCAATGTTTTTCCCAGATCTGTATTATCTTGGTCAGATATTTCAATATAAAATCCTGTAAATGAATCCCGATCAATAGAGACCGAATCCATATCACCAATAATGACATGCGGGACCAATCCATTATCTAACAATTTATTGGCACTACCATCCGTACAAATTATTGTCTTTGCCTCCTGCAACATATTTACAGCCGCTGGGTGAGTAGGGTACTGTCCATTCGCCAGGATAATAAAGGGCTTGCTGAATGATTGTTTATTAGTCAAATCAATTACTTTCGCGAGATGAAATTATAGTATTTGCGATACCTGAAAGGTATAAGAAATTGATTGGACGGACTAAATATAGTTCTTTAATATGCTCTATTAGGTTTAAGATAATCAAATATTTTTCACAACTTTTGCTGGTTTAATTTATGATTAATACCAAATTTAAAAAATGGGCTGTCCGTCAATCAATCCACCATCCTAAACGTACGCTTGCTAGCGCTCTGATCATAACGCTGATCATGGGTTTTGGGCTGCAGCATTTTGTCATTGAAGATGATATGATGAAAATGATACCAAAAACAGTTAAAACAAGAGTGGTATGGGAAGAAGTAAAAGATGAATTTGGCAATACGGATCCGATTTTTGTAGCGTTTGGCGCTGAAGGACAAAACCTCTTCCAGTCAACAGCAATGAGTGATTTATGGGATTTCACCAAAGCCTTGGAAGCACTACCAGAAGTAGAGAAAGTACGCAGTCTCACCAATATGAATAAAATGGAAAGTGAAGATGGTTTTCTTTTAATTGATGATCTGGTAAATAAAAGAGATTTATCCCCTGAAGAAATTGCGGACATAGAAGCTTACCTAATAAAAAATGCGGAATTGAAAAAGCAAGTTATTGCTCAAAATGATGATTTCTTTAATATAGTAGTAATACCGAGCGGCAATACTAATGAACAGGTTTCTGTAGCGAAGATAATTGCCACTGCAGAAAAATTACTCAGTGAGTACAACCTCCATTTCGGAGGCCCCTCTTATTTAATTGGTATCGTAGGCAATTTGGTGCGTGCCGATGCTATATCATTGATCCGCATTGGATTACTCATGATGGTTGTAATTCTACTGGCTAGCCTGCGCAGCTTTGCCGGAGTATTAATGATACTTTGCGTAATTATTCTTTCATTAATAGGAATGATGGGGTCCATGGGCTGGATCAGGGGTTTAACGGGCTCAGAGCGTTTTGTTTTTTCTATCATGAATACATCAATGCCGATCATTCTAATGACAATAGCCAATTCAGATAGTGTCCATTTCTTAACAAAATTTTTTAAAAAGCTGCGAATCACCGGCGATAAAGCAAAGGCAATTGAACAAAGTATTGATTCATTAATGTTACCGATCTTTTTAACCAGTTTAACCACAGCAGCAGCATTTCTATCGCTGGTGTTCGCGCCAATAGAATACATGACCGGTTATGGCGTATCCATTGCTATCGGTATTTCCTGGGCCTGGATACTATCCATCACGCTGCTGCCATCATTAATCATGCTGAAGAATTGGCCTTTGAACTCTAGGGCAATTAGAAAACCAGGTTTACTGGAACATATTGTTAATAAATTAGGCAGTACAATCATAAAGTTGCCGCGCAGCATTTTAATAGGTGGCTTGCTCCTGGTGGCTATTGGAATTTATGGCATCAAACTGGTTACCACTGAAGTCAATATGTATTCCTTTTTTGAGAAAGGAAATAAGATTAGAGATAGCCTTGAGTTCCTTGATAAAAAAATGCTTGGATCTATGAATCTGGTATTTCTATTAAATGGTGATATGAAAGACCCGGAATTGCTGCAACAGATCAGTCGACTGCAAGATTACGTTGAAAAGAATCCTAGCGTTTCCACAACGATTTCGATTGCCGATGTAATTAAACGTATGCACCGCACGGTAATGGATGATGATCCGGACTACGAAATAGTACCCGATGAACGGGCCAAAGTGAACAACTTATACACCATGTATTCCATGTCAGGTGATCCGGAAGATTTTTCCACCCTGGTTGACTATGAATATTCCAAAGCATTGGTAACGGCGATCCTAAAAAATGTCTCTACAGAAAGTAGTGTACTCTTTGTAAATGATATCGAACAGTTTGTTGATAAAAACTTTACGAAATATAAAGATATAACTGCCACTGGACAGCTTGTAGTATTGCGGGATATGGTTGAGTTGGTAATAAAATCATCTGTAATCAGCATCTGTGTATCAATTGTTGTGATAACATTTATTGCGGCAATATTTTTTAAACATTTTGGTTGGGGTATCTTAGCTGTAATACCATTATCGGCAGCAGTAATTCTGAATTTCGGTTTCATGGGAATTCTGAGAATAGATCTGAACCATGTAACTGCACTGCTATCGTCCGTTATCATTGGCGTGGGCGTTGATTTTGCCATTCACTATATATCTCAGTATCGCCGTCTAGCCCGTGCCGAAGTACCTATTAAAACACGCAGTCATAGAGTCATTGATGAGGTAGGTTATCCAATTATTTTAGACGCATTATCAAACATGGCTTTCGGCGCATTGCTATTCTCAGAATTCGTTCCGCTGCAGCATATGGGCGGATTAATGGTATTTGCCATGTTCTCAACATCATTTGGAACACTTACCATTTTGGCCAGTTTGCTGGAACTTACAGGACGTCGTAAGGAGGTCATGAATACATTGCTAGGGGGAACAATAAAATGATAAGAAAAATCCTTACCTTGATAATTCTTTCTTCTATCGTGTATCCGCAAGATGGTATAGCTATTGCGAAATTGGTTGATGAAAGAAAGGTGCCACAGGATATTGTTTCCAAGACGACAATGTTATTGACCAATAGCAAGGGCAAAACCAGGACATCTACTATACTATCAAAGTCAATGAATAATGGTTCTAAGCAGATCTTATGGTTTTTGAACCCGGCTGATGATAAGGGAGTTGCATTTTTGAAAATTGAACATGATGACAAAGCTGATGAAATGCGTATGTGGCTGCCAGCTTTTAAAAAAGTTCGGCGGATAGCTTCTTCAAAAAAAGGTGATTCATTTATGGGTTCCGACTTGAGTTATGAGGATATGACCAACCGCGCCCTGGATGAAAACACGTATAAACGGCTAGACGATGATACGATTGATAGTAAAGCGTGTTTCGTTTTGGAAGTTGTACCCAATGCAGAAATAAAATCAACCTATTCAAAACACATTACTTGGATTGAAAAAGAAACCCTCATGGCAATCCGGGAAGAATCATACGATTTGGGAGGTAACCTAAGGAAAAAAAAGATATTCCTTTTTGAATCATTATCTGGGTACAATGTGATTAGTAACATATTTGTTGAGGACATTCAAAAAAATCACTCCACAAAACTTACCATGGGTGATATAAAAGTTGATTCTGGGTTGGCAGAAAGTCTTTTCCAGGAAAAGAATTTGAAGCGTCTGCCACGAAATTAATTTTCAGTTTCTCTGGACATAATATGCTGAGTCGTTGCTTTATTTTGTCACTCATATGCAATATATTGATAGCTCAATTATCAATTTCGGGTTCGCTGAAACCCAGTGGTATGTTCCGCCTTTCAGATCAATCGCGGATGGATCTTCCTTTTCGCTTGACCGAGCTAAAGCTGGGCTATACAATGGGTGATTTCGATTTCATGCTGAATTCTGCTGTAGAACATCGCTGGGGAGAAAATATGTCTGCAATTGATCTGCGAGAAGCTTATGTAATCTGGTTCCCCAATTGGGGTGAAGTCAAATTTGGTAAACAGATCCATGCCTGGGGTGTTGCCGATGGAAATAATCCTACAGATAACCTAAATGCCTACGATTATTATTTCATGTTTTTACCGGGTACGGATAGAAAGGTCGGATCTTTATCTGCAGCTATGACTGTTTATTGGGATGATTGGCAACTAGAAGGTGTAATCATTCCAGACCACATACCGAACCGCATGCCATTTCATGAGCCGGACTTTCCATTCCAGATACCAATTGAACCTAGTAAATATGAAAAAATCGATAATTCATTGGAATTTGGGTTAAGGTTAAAGACAACACTTGGGGAAACGGATATTGGGATATCCTACTTTGATGGTAGAGACCGTTCTTTCAGTCTTTTAGGAGTAGATACGTTTAATATTATAAAGATAGATCCAAAATTTGGCTATCGCGCAACATCAGTATTTGGATTAAATATGGTAACTTTCATAGATGATATCACCCTACGAGCCGAGGTAGGATACTTCAGCACCAAAAATGATTTTCAAGAATCCTGGTTCCGATTCTTCGTTACCGAAGCAGAATATGTACAGTATGTAATCCAGTTTGAATACCGTACAGTGAGCTCATCTACCATTGGTGCACAATTGATTGGTAACCATGTATTAAATGCAGTAGGGCAGACTGTTGACTTGGTAACAATGGATCCAGTAGCAATAAATACTGATAATTTTGTTCCAGGATTAGGGACGCCCTTTGCCATGATAGCTGAACAATCGCTGTCAATTGTGGGCAGTGATACGTTTTTTGATGAAAGCCTGGAATTAGGTTATAACCTGCTAATCAATTTGGAGGAAAAAGGCCAAATGGTTGGAGTAAATGCAGCCTATTCATTGATTGAAAATTGGTCTATAGATGGATCGGTCAGTTATTTCAAAGGGGATGATAATCCGCAAAACAAGTTTGAACAATTAGAAGACTTCTCTCATTTCCAGTTTCAGTTAGCTTATAGTTTCTGATTAATAATTATAGTCAATATTTAAGCATAATTAGCTAAAATAAATTATGAGTAAAGCTATTGTATTACTTAGTGGTGGTCTCGATTCGACAACAGTTTTGGCCATCACGCTTGATCAAGGCTATGAAGTTACGGCGGTATCATTTAATTATGGTCAACGGCATGATTATGAAATTGATTGTGCAAAAGATGTAGTCGCACACTTTAACATAAAAACACACCATATCACGAATATAGATTTGGGATCCATTGGTGGGTCTGCCTTGACAGATGATTTGGATGTTCCAAAAGATCGTGACCTCGATGAAATGAATTCAGAAATACCCATAACTTATGTGCCTGCCAGAAATACAATATTTTTATCGTATGCATTGGCATTAGCAGAAGTTAAAAAGGCGTTCAATATATTTATCGGTGTTAATGCCTTGGATTATAGCGGCTATCCCGATTGTCGGCCTGAATATATTGAGGCTTTTCAAAAAATGGGCAGATTAGCAACAAAATCTGGAGTAGAAAAAAAGGAGCAGCTACAAATTCATACACCCCTTATTGAAATGACAAAGTCAGAAATTATCCAAACTGGAATGATGCTTGGAGTGGATTATTCTAAAACACATAGTTGTTATGACCCAATCGGAAAAGGTTATCCGTGTGGAAGGTGTGATGCCTGCCAGTTACGATTGAAGGGTTTTATGGAAGCAGGTGCAGTTGATCCATTAAATTATCCAACAATTAAGCAGTGACTTATAGCGTTAAAGAAACCTATTTGACCATCCAAGGTGAGGGTGCCTATACGGGCCGAGTGGCGGTATTCTGCAGATTCGCCGGTTGTAATTTATGGAGTGGTCTGGAAGAAGACCGTGCAACTGCTGTTTGCCGTTTTTGCGATACAGAATTTGTTGGAATAGATGGCCCTGGTGGTGGAAAATTTGATAGCCCCGAAAATTTGACCAGACATATTTTATCTTTTTGGGATGGAACGGAGGATCTGTTTGTCGTTTTCACTGGTGGTGAACCACTATTACAAATGGATAACAAACTTGTAGAGGCACTCAAAAAAGAACATGTTGAGATAGCCATTGAAACAAATGGCACATTAATACCACCCGATGGCATTGATTGGATTTGTGTTAGCCCGAAACAGAAAGCAGATTTAATATTACAAAAAGGGGATGAATTAAAAATAGTTTATCCTCAGGATGGGTTAGACCCAAGTAGCTTTTTGGACTTAGATTTCGATGTATTCTCACTACAGCCAATGGATGGTCCTGAGTATAAAGATAATCTTCAACAAACGATGCAATACTGTCGTACTCATCCGGAATGGCGCCTGAGCCTGCAAACACATAAGTATTTACAGATTCCTTGAGCTAATCATGGAGATATATAAAAAATTTTCTTTCGATTCAGCGCACTATTTACCCAACCTGCCGGAGGATCATAAATGTAGGCGCATGCATGGACATACTTTTAATGTAGAAATTCATATTACTGGTCCTGTCGATCCAGAAATTGGCTGGATTATGGATTTTGCTGAATTAAAGAGAATCTGCGATCCAGTGATTAAGCAACTGGATCATAGGGTATTAAATGATATAAAAGGGTTGGATAATCCCACCAGCGAAAACCTGGCTAAATGGATCTGGGAAAAAGTGAAATATCAGACCTCTGGATTGAAAAAAATAATTGTCAGTGAGACCTGTTCTACAGGCTGTATTTATAGGGGGTAATATTCCCGCTAAATCATTATTTATTTATACAGATGAAATAGACTAGGGGTCATGAAGAATATACTTATAGTTGATGATGAACCTGATATTCGTGAGATACTCAGGTATAACCTGGAAAAGGAAGGCTTTGCCATCACAGAAGCTGTAGACGGGGACGATGCATTAGACAAACTTTCTATAGATCTAGATTTAGCAATTTTAGATATAATGATGCCGGGTAAGGATGGCTATGAAGTGTGCCGTAAAATTCGCGAGCAGGGGAATATGGTGCCGATTGTTTTTCTTACAGCAATGGACCGTGAATTTGATGAAGTAAAGAGTTTGGAAGTAGGTGGTGATGACTACGTCAGAAAGCCATTCAGTCCACGAATGCTGATTGCCAGGGTTAATGCAATATTACGCAGAATCGATCAAATCAATTCGAAAGGGACATCGATTAGTTTTGGTGATCTGGGAATTAATACTTCTACATATATAGCCAAATTGGATGGAGAAGAATTACGCTTACCACGAAAAGAGTTTGAATTATTAGCCTTTTTCATGAGTCATCCGAATATTATTTTTAGCCGGGATGATCTACTTTCCCGGATCTGGGAAGAAGATGTTTTTGTGGTTGATCGTACCATTGACGTGCATATTAACCGAATTCGATCCAAATTAGGCTCGTGTAAGAATTGGATTGAAACGGTAAAAGGTGTTGGGTACCGCTTCCGTCCTAAGCTATAAAATAATATACCAGATCAAATATTGAGACGTATTCAATATAGATTGCTGGCGATCGTCATTTCTATTGGCCTAATAGGAATGATCACACCAATACTTTACACCAATTCACTGGCCTTGGATCAGGCCCAGGAAGGTATCCTTGACAAATTACGATCCCATACAAATGCAATTTTATTTTATAGCAATTCAAGTGAAAAAACCACCTTTCAAGGATTGGCCACTGAATACTCTGATGCTTCTGGTTTAAGAGTGACATTAATTGCGGCGGATGGAACGGTAATTGGTGAGTCTTCTATACCAATTACAGAACTGCAGCAAATGGATAATCATATTGAACGACCTGAAGTTCTTGCAGCTCAGGATTTTGGGGAAGGGTCTTCAACCCGTTATAGTAATACATTAAAAATTGAATTCATCTATTTTGCTAAAAAAGTGGACCAAAATTATTATGGATTCAAATTTATCCGCCTTGCGCAAACGTTAAAATCAGTTAAGGATCTAGCCGGTACTTATCGTGAATTTTATTATTTAATTATCGCCTTTATAGTGCTCGTTATTATAGTTGCCTGGTTCTTATTAAAAAATTGGTTAACTGATCCAATCCGTGAACTTACCCAAGCTGCGGATGATATTAGTAAAGGGGATTTAAGTCGCAGAATAAATATTAATACTGGAGGGATAGAGATTGATGAACTGGCAGCAAATATGAACCAAATGGCGATGAAGCTTGATGAAGATTTTAGACGGATTAAACGCATGGAAAAAGTTCGCTCAGAATTCCTAGGGAATGTTACGCATGAGTTAAAAACCCCTATTTCATCCATATCTGGTTATATCGAAACACTTCTGGAAGGCGCTATTAAAGACGAAAATGTCAACCTTGGTTTTCTTGAAAGATCTTTGGAGAATGTACAACGATTGGAAGAATTAGTTACTGATCTGGTGGAAATATCCAGGATTGAAACTGGCGAATTACGAATGAATTTCGAATACTTCAATATCCATGATTTATTAAATGATTTATTTAAGGATGCCCATCAACGAAACAGTAATAAAACCCTAAAGATACAACTAGAAGTACCTGATAAAAAATTATTCATTTATGGTGATAAAAGTCGCTTGGACCAGGTAATCGCGAATTTATTGTCCAATGCCATGAGATATACAGATCAAGGTCAAATTAGAATAAAAGTTATGCGCCGGGATAACGAATTAATCTTTTCAATCAGAGATACAGGCATAGGTATATCAAGAAAAGCTCTTAGCAGAATTTTTGAGCGTTTTTATCGAACAGATAAAGCAAGAGATAGGAGGAAGGGAGGAACCGGCTTGGGACTGGCTATTTCAAAACACATTATTGAAGCCCATGGTTCACACATATATGTCGATAGTCTTGAGGGAAAAGGGTCGACATTTTCTTTTGGTATTACAACGATTAGCCCCGAATGATCATCCAGTTATTTTTTTTACTTTATATCCAATTGCATCAATGGGATTAACGATTGTAGTAGTTATATTTTTTAAGTGGCTGCCAATACGTTTAAGGTAGCGCGCATATAAAGCTATGGCAGCTGCTTCCGATCCGGATTCGAATTCAAGATCTCCTGCAATTATATTATTGACAATTCTATCCGATGCGCCAGTTACATGTTCTTTATATCCCTTCAATAAATCACGTGCAATTTCTATATCCTGTGTTTTGACAGCATCTACTGTATTGTCAAAGCGTTCTTTAACTGCTTTTTCGATATTATAGAGATCTTTATGGAGATGTTTCGTATTCAGTGCATCTGGGTAATTCATTGCCAAGTCTAGAATATTTTTTGAATAATCACCGATTCGCTCAATATCCACGATCATATTTACCAGGACCATTAAACTTGTTACATCATGAGTGCTTTGTTCAAGTGCAAAGTGTGTAACTATCTTTCTGCGGACCTCCCGCTGATAGGAATTTATTTCTTTATCACGGTTTTTCTGTTCCTTTAAGACGGAAAGATTTTCCTGCTTTTTTGATTTCTTTACTGCTTTATTAAACATTTTATGCGATAGATCTAACATTTGTAATGATTCATCCCATGCTTGGGAAAGTAGATTCTCTTTACGCCATACATTCAATAGATCTGTAAATATTGACATAGTTTAACTCCCTAGAATAATGATTATTAATGGTATTCCAAAAAATATGATTAGTAAATAAATGATTGGTAGCGCCTTGTTTTTTAACGCCACACTAGCGATCCATTCCGCAAGTTTCATAGGAATATTTCGTAACAATGGATTCAAATATATGATTATTATACCAAAAATGTTAAAAAACAGATGACTAAAAGCTGCAACCATTGCAGTTACATTAAGCGTTAATGATGCCAGCAACGCTGTTACTGTTGTACCGATGTTTGCTCCCAATGTAAACGGATATATTTGTCTGAGCGTCAGGACTCCTGCGCCGGCTAGAGGGATTATTGTAGAAGTTGTAATGGATGAACTCTGCACGAGAATCGTAAGAATTATACCAAAGCTAAATGCAGTAATTGGTGTTCGGAAAAAATATTGATCAAAAAAGATTTCCACTTTATGTAAAACTAAACTTCTTAATATCTTTACAACACCAAAAAGCATAGCGAAAGTTAATATGACACTAAAAATTATTAGCAGGACATTGTTACCAGAACTCAATGTTTCCAAATGGTTCGTTCCCCATTTGATCGCTGTTTTTATTGGACTTTGAAAAACTTCATCTGTGCTAACCTTGCCAAATAGTATATTTCCTAGACCTGTAGCGCTTTTTTCCAAAATCCCAAATGCCATTTCTAATGGAAATAGTATTATAACTGCAATCACATTAAAAAAATCATGTACTGTTGCGGCTGCAAAAGCACGCTTGAATTCATTACTTCTATTAATATGACCGATTGATACGAGCATATTAGTTATTGTGGTACCTATGTTTGCACCCATGATCATTGGGATGGCGCCTGGTAATGTCAATGCACCAGCACTTACCATTCCAACAATCAGTGAAGTAGTTGTAGATGAGCTTTGAAAAATTGCTGTTGAAATAATACCAATAAATAATGCTACGAAGGAATTGCTGGTAGTAGATATAACAGTTTTGGCAAAGTCACCGCCAAGGTACTTGATGCCAATAGAAAGACCTTTGATCCCTACCAAGAATAAATAGAGTGCGCAGAATACACCAACAATCTTCAGAATAGTATTATATCTATCGTTAGCCAAAATATTAGAATATTAATTGAGTATTAATGGAATGTAATTGAATCAGTTATTCTAGATGTGAGTTCTATACTTGCTACAAGATATTATTTACTAGTACCGATATTTAATAATCAACAAATTGTAAACAGAATCGATATGAAAAGGATAATGAAATTATAAAATTTATGCGCAATTATTTTATTCGTGCGCTTTAATTTTGAAAAGAAATTCGTATTGTTCTTTAGTCAGATTTTCGAATTTGACACCTTTTATTGTGATCTGGTAATCTTCAAGTTCTTTAAAATAGCGTTTAGCTTTCACCTTTTTCTTGTCCGTATAATTTACTCTTTTCAATACGTAGCGCATGGTGTTTAAACGGGCGATCATTTTGTTATCGCTGTTAATTAGAATCCAAGGAGCATGTTCCGTAGAGGTTTGTTCAAACATCTGTTCCTTGTAGCGCGTGTACAGGTGCCAGTGTTCCATTGCTTTTAGATCATTATCCGTGACCTTCCAATATTTTAATTCACTGCTTTGTCTTAAGAAAAATCTATACTTTTGTGTTTCTTGTGATACAGACAAATAAAATTTGAATATTATTAAACCATCATTAATTAATCTTTTTTCCCAATCATTGACATTATTTATAAAATAATAGTACTGACTTTTTGAGCAGTAACCCATTGTGGGCTGGATAACAGCGCGGGAATACCATGAACGATCAAAGAATACAATTTGGCCATCGCGTGGTAAGTGCTTTTTATAGGTACTAAACCAATTCCTATTCTGTTTACTTGTAGGAACGCCTAATTCGACAACCCTTGTATTCTTAGGCATCATATGTTGAATAAATCGCCTAATAGTGGAACCTTTACCAGCAGCATCACGGCCTTCAAGAACGACGGCCACTTTTTTCTTTTCTTTAATCATCCATTCCTGCATCTTTAGTAATTCCACCTGCAGCCTATACTTTTCCTTCGTATATAATTCTGACGGAAGATCTTTGTATTCGGTGTGGTTATATATTATTAGTGGTGTTTCCATTATCTAATCATTACTATTTGGAACCGCAAAAAAAGGATTAATCACAATATTAAAGCAAAAAGTCCTTTATAAAAACTTAAATTGTTGGGGATTAAATTGGTTTCCTTAAACTATTATAAGATAGCAAACATGATTCCAAAAGAAGAAAGTAATAACCAGGTGGTTTTCAAAGATTCCGCTCACAATAAGTAAATTATAAACAAAGTAGCTTGAACAGGCAGATTAACTTTGCCAGGGGCCGGTGATTGCTAGGGTTAACCCTGGTAATTGAATATTAACAAAAAGGATAGAACCATCTGGTGAAAAAACAGAACCGGCAAATTCATTACTATTTAAGGCATTCCTGGCCAGTTTATATGGTGCACCATCCGGTTTAACACCAAGCAGGTAATCGGTGCCGCGGCCGTCTTCACATATAATCAAATCACCCCATGGTGCAACAGTCAGGTTATCACACATATCCATAATATTACTATCCTGTGGTTCTAAAAAGAGTTCAAGCTTACCGGGCTTGTCTTTTTCTTCCGATTGGCCTTCAAAAGGGCTGGGGTGATAAACAAATAGCTGTCCCAGTTTCTTTTTTCCACCGGTAGTGCAGGTAATATATACTTTACCATTATCATACCACATACCTTCACCACGAGCAAAAATAGCTGCCCCGGCCGCATGGCCTCTAAATCTCAGATCATTCTCGGGACTTTGTGTGTCTAGTAGAGTAATCCATTCAATATAATTTAATTCTCTTTTCAAAACAGTGGTTTCCTCCCAATTTCTCGTATCCATCGATGGTTTGGACTTAAAACCTAGGGCCTGCAGTACTCCGCCTTTATGTAGTTCACCTGGTACATTTGGTATGTAGCGGTAAATAAGACCATTGCCTTCATCTTCTGTTTGGTAAGCAATACTAGTTCTTGGATCAATTGCTACTGCCTCATGGGTGAAACGGCCCATGTCTTTGATGGGTAACGGCTCTGCCAGACCAGGCTTTTCAGTTACCGGTACTTCAAAATTATAGCCATGGTCTTTCTTCCAATCTTCTCCGGTCTGGATTTCAGTTTCTTCACAGCTTATCCAACTTTTCCATGGTGTAGGTCCACCACTGCAGTTTATAGTTGTGCCCGCCAAGCTAAGGAATTGACGGACGACCTGTTGCCGTCTTGGGTCATAAATAATTGTGGTAGTGCCTCCTTGTCCCGGAATGCCATTTTGACCAGTGTCATAAAGAAGATCTTGGTCAACTTTATTCAACAACTCAAGATTTTGGCCAAAAGGACCGCCTTCAAGATGTGCTTCGCCACCTAGTTCGTGGTTACGAATAATTATAAGGTTACCATCTGAGCCATTAAAAATAGCCATGCCATCATGGGCTGCGGGTACAAGCAGGCCATCATCCATTTTCTCACCATATTCTGAAAATATGGTATAAGAAAATCCTTTTGGTAAATCAAGAATACCTTTTGGGTCTTTTAATAGTGGACCATATCCTTGACCGCTAGATTGTGCGAGGATGTCGCTTAAATTTACTGCGTTTCCTAAAGCATGACCAAACCCTGTAAATGCTAAAGAAAAGGCACCAAATTGTTTAAGAAAATGGCGACGGTTAACCATGTTTAGTTGCGCAGAGGTTTACCCGTTTTGAGCATATAACGAATCCGGTCCTGCGAAAGTTTTTCCCCGGCCAGTGAGACAAAGGCTTCTCTTTCAATATCTAGGAGGTATTGTTCATCGACTGCTTTTGTGAGCCCTGCTTTATCTCCGCCCGTAAGTACGTAAGCCAATTTATTTGCAATAAATTCGTCATAATCCGATATTTTTCCCTGAACTTTAAATCCTTTTAGAGCCGCAGCCATTGCGGTTCTGCCACCGGCGCCAGGGAGTTTTAGATCATCTCTATATTTAGGTGGTTTATAGTTATCAACCAGTTCAAGAGCTTTTTGTTTGGCGGCCCAAATACGGTGATCGTTATTAAGTATTATCGTATCTGTTTTTAATAGATAACCCAAGTGTTTTGCTTCTTCAGCGCTCGTTGCCACTTTGGCGAACCCGATTGTTTCAAATGCTTTCTGAGTAATTTGGAATGTGTTGATTCGCCCACCTGTCCCAGAATTCTCGATCAGATTAAGTAGCAGGCGCAAATTCCCACCCGCACCAGGAATCAAACCGACGCCAACTTCTACAGCACCAATATATAATTCACCAAGGGCAACCCTGTGTGCAGCTGGTGCTACAAGTTCAAAGCCGCCACCCAGCGCTAGATGAAATGGCGCCGCTACAATAGGTGCCTCGAAAAACCGGACTCGCTGGGTTACATCTTGTAGTATTTTGGTTCTGGTAGCAATGGTATCATAATCATTGTTTTCACAATATTGTATTATGCCGTTTAAGTTCGCTCCGGCGCAGAAGTTTAATCCCTGGTGTCCAACAACCATGGCCTTGTATTTTCCTGCTTCAACAAGATCTAAACCATCTACAAAGGTTTGCACCAAGGATCCATCTATTGGGTTCAATGTTGATTGTAGCACAGAGTGAAATTCACAGCACAAAACACTGTCACCCAAATCGACTAAACTGGCACTCCAGCCGCGCTTTACAAGGTAGCCGGCAGATTTTTGCAGCACCAGGTTAAGCGATTTCTCTTTTTGCCGTGCTGGTTGCATAGATTTGCTGCCAACTTCAAAATAAGACCTTGTTCCATTGCCTACTGAGTGGAAGGTTTTTTGACCTGAATCCAGCATATCAGATACCCATTGCGGTACTTTCTTTCCAGATGCGGTCATGCGTTCCACAGATGATTCTACACCAATAGCATCCCATGCTTCAAAAGGACCAAGTTCCCAGCCATAACCCCATTTCATGGCATTGTCTACATTGACAATATCATCACTGATCTCAGGAATACGATTTGCTGCATAGATGAGTGAGTCTGATGTTATTTCCCAAAAATATTTCCCTGCTTTATCATCGCTTGAGGTTAACGCTTTTAAGCGTTCACCTACACTTTGACGATCCTTGGCCAGACGAAATCCGTCGAATCTCACTCGTTTCTGTGGTCCGTATTCGCCTGTCTTGAGATCTACAGATAGAATACCATCTTCTGTCTTTTTATAAAAGCCCGCTTTTGTTTTTTGGCCAAGCCGGCCAGAATCAATTAATATTTTTAGGATTTCAGGAGCTTGCAGTATATCCCGTGCTTCATCATCTGGTAGATTATTATAACTGGTAGCTGAAACGCTGGCATGGACATCTAAGCCGACAATATCAGTCGTGCGGAAAACTCCACTTTTAGGACGGCCAACAATTGTCCCGGTCAGTTTATCAACTTCCTCACACGTGAGGCCCATTTCTATTGCGAGCCTAACCGCATTATTGCCCCCATGGACACCAATACGGTTACCAACAAAATTTGGCGTATCCTTAGCGTGTACAATCCCTTTACCAAGCACATCTTCACCAAATACAGCCATGCTGTTATAAATATCATCGGACGTATTTGGTCCCTTAACTAGTTCTAACAAACGCATATATCGGGGCGGGTTGAAAAAGTGGGTGATAAGAAATCTTTTCTTTACATCATCTGGCATAACTTCTGTCAGATCTGCTAATGGTATACCTGAAGTATTTGAGCTTACTATTGTCGTATCTTTTATAAAGTCCATTATATTGTTATATACTTTGTGCTTTATTTCAAGATTCTCGGCAACTGCTTCTAATACCCAATCGACCTCTTTTATTTTTTCAAGATGTTGATCATAATTGCATGCTTCGATTAACCCTATATTTTTTGGTTTATATAAAGGTGCTGGTTTAAGTGATGTAAGGATTCCTACACCTTTTTCAGCGAGTTCCTGTGATATATCAAATAAATAAGATGATATACCAGCATTAGCCAGATGCCCGGCAATCTGAGCGCCCATAGTGCCCGCTCCTAAAACCGCCACTTTTTCAATATTATTACTCATTGATTATCCTCGGATTAATATTAACAAAATTTTGTGATATAGTTGTACATGACCCAGAAGTGTGATGCGCTGCCAAGCAATACAAATAAATGGAATATTTCGTGTGCGCCAACAACGTTCGGTATTGGATTGGGTTTTTTTAGGCCGTGGATGATCGCCCCAAAAGTATAGAAAAATCCGCCGATAAAAATCCAGACCAACGCACCTACCTGCAGAGTTTGGATCATGGGAAAAATAGCGATTACTGATAGCCAACCCATAAAAATATAAAATGTTAATGAGAACCAGTCCGGCAGATTTTTCCAAAAGATCTTGAGTAGAATGCCAAAGATGGTCAAGCTCCAGATCACACCAAATAAACTCCAACCCCAAACTCCTCGTAAAGGAATAAGACATACAGGAGTATAAGTTGAAGCGATGAGCACATGGATCATTGCGTGATCCATTGTTTGCAGCCATTTTACATATTTCGGATCAACAGGAAGCCAGTGGTAAATTGCACTTGCTGTATATAATAGAAACATTCCAGAGCCGAAAACAGAAAACGCTGCAATATGCCAGGGTTTAATGGGGTCAATAGATTCACGAATCAACAGGATCAAGGCCAATATAGCAAGTACTGCACCGATAGCATGGGAAACAGCACTGAATGGTTCTTTAATTTTCATACCAAGTCATCTTTCAATGATTGTGGCAATTCCCTGACCAGTACCAATACACATAGTTGCCAGACCCAGATGTGTACCTAGCTGTTCCATTACATTGATCAGGGTCGTTGTAATACGCGCTCCTGAACAGCCTAGAGGGTGTCCTAGGGCAATTGCACCACCGTTTAGATTAATCTTTTCAATATCCCAATTGCCTTCATTGATGCAATAAAGTGACTGGGCCGCGAATGCTTCATTTAATTCGATGGTTTCTACATCATTAATGGTTACGCCCGCCTTATTCAGGGCTTTTTCCGTTGCTGGAATTGGACCCATACCAAATAATCGCCAATCGACACCAACTACAGCTCGACTTACAATTTCTGCTCGTGGTTTGAGCCCGCGCTTTTCAGCAAAAGAATCACTTGTAACCAATAGAGCCGCTGCGCCAATTGAAAATGGACTACTTGTAGCAGCTGTTACAGTACCATTTTCAATAAATGCTGGATTTAAGCTCTTGATCTTATCAACATCTGGCTCTCGAGGTCCTTCATCTGTATCAATAGTACATTCACCATATTTATCGATAGAGATCAATTCATTATCAAACTTCCCATCTGCAATTGCGGCCAAAGCTTTTTTATGGGAATTAATGGCAAATTCTTCCTGGTCTTCCCGGGAAATATTTCCCTTCTCGGCCAATATCTCAGCGCCTTCGCCCATACCAATGTAGTATTCCTGTTCTGCAAGTTCAGGATGGAAATCAGGAGCGAAGCCACCTTGAGGTACAGAGAACATATCTTCTACACCGGCGGCAATACCAACGTCAATATCACCACTTTCGATGGCGGTAGAGATTTGATGCAGCGCATCCATGGAAGAGCCACAGAACCTATTAACAACTTTTCCCGCTGTTGATACTGGTAAACCAGCTAACATGGCAACACTACGACCAATCAGCATACCCTGAGGACCTTCAGGAAAAGCGCAGCCGAGGACTACATCTTCCACCTCTTCATCCTTTATTTCTTTATTTCTAACTAATAGGCCTTTGATAACTTGCGCTGCAATGTCATCAGGGCGCATGCCAATCATTTCGCCATTTTTCGAACCAATCGGTGATCGGACACAATCAATAATTACTGATTTATTACTCATATTTTTCACCTAATATGGATAGCATTTTTTGGAATAGGCATATGCTGCAATTTCTCTTTTTAGCCCAATAGTATTGGTTGGCAAATACAACCGTGAACGAAATGCATTAAGGTTTTCATGCATCAGTGGTGATAAATCACCATTGTAGATACCTTTTAATGCTGTTTCAGCGAGCTGCACCATTTGCTGGGCCATTTCTGCCACAAATATTTTTGCAACACCTTCAACACTTGGGTGACTTGTTGGATTCCCGAGCATTTTCTTTGCTCGTAACACCGTACTTTCAGCTACATAGATATCCATGAAAATATTGGCCAGAATATCCGCAATCTGCTGCTGGTGCTTTAGATCTTGGCCGAATTCGCAGATACCTTCATTCAGTAAGTATAGGGCGAGTCTTTTGCTTGTCTCAACTACATTGCTTTCAGCAAGCAGTATTTCGCTTTCAGCCTCGAGTTCCCCATTTTTCATATATTGTTCAATTTCCCTAATTGCGCCTTGAATGGGCAGTTCTTCCATCAACGCCTTTTTCATCATGTAGCCGGTGATAATCTGTCGATTTATTTCATTTGTACCCTCCCAAATACGATCGATCCGACAATCACGATATTGTCTTGCCATGGTGTATTCTTCTATAAATCCATAGCCACCCATCATTTGCAATCCGCTATCAATGACCTTCCCATTTAGTTCACTACAATACACCTTGGCCATGGAGCTTTCAATAGCATATTTTTCCATGGCCTCCCCCATCTTGATATAATAGTTGGTGTCTGTATTATCAAGCCCATCAATTGCATTCTGGATCATGCCGACTGTTCTATAGGTCATACAGTCAGCGGAAAATGTATGTACGACCATATCGGCTACTTTACCAATAGTAGTATCAAAGTGTGCAATTGCTTTACCAAATTGACGCCGTTCCAAAATGTATTCAATAGAGGCAGTCGTGGTTAACTTTGAACCGCCGAGCAATGAGGCAGACATCTTAAAACGACCCATATTGAGTACATTAAAGGCGATGTGGTGTCCTTTGCCCACCTCGTAAAGGAGGTTTTCAACCGGTACTTTAGCGTTTTGAAAAATCAATGGCGTTGTTGATGAACCTCTCATCCCCATTTTATCGTACTCCGGACCCTGTGTAAAGCCCGGCGTATCTCTTTCAACAATAAAGGCAGTGAATTTTTCGCCATCTACTTTCGCAAACACAGTATAGACATCAGCCCAGCCCCCATTAGTAATAAAGACCTTTTCTCCATTTAAAATGTAGTGCTTCCCATCTTCAGAAAGTACAGCAGTCGTTTTAGCCGCGAGCGCATCTGATCCAGCCGATGGTTCAGTTAAACCGTAAGCACCAAGACATGTACCGTCAATTAATCTTGGTAAATATTTTTCTTTTTGCGCAGGAGTACCAAACCATACAATTGGCAAGGATCCAATACCTAAATTTGTTGACCAGGTAACTACAAAAGATGCGCATTCAGAATGAGAGGATTCTTCAGCAACTATTGCTGCTGTTATTTTATCTAATTCCATTCCGCCATATTCTTCTGGAACATCAATACCAAGCAACCCAAGTTCAGCGATTTTTTGCAATAAACTAAAGGTCAGTTCTTTATCTTTTTTTTCTAATTCTTCC
>SCKQ01000031.1 GCA_004124535.1 Fidelibacterota bacterium | reverse complement strand
GGAGGCGCTGCATATACTTACGGATTAGCTCAGGCAAATTTTGAAATTGGCGCTATTTTCGGTATCCTGGGCGCGATGGAGGCACCCTCCCAACAGGTGATTACGCGTGGTGGAACCATTTTGTGGAAAGACGGGCAACTCACCCCACAAAAAGACGCTAGTGAAGAAACGGAATTCGCGACGGGGATGGTGTTTGATCTCACCGGTGAAGGAGCTACCTCAATTTACATTGCGGTAGCGGGATTGGAGGGTTCCCTTACAGAAGCACGCAAAATCTATCGAGAGACTACATCAAATCCACTATCTCATTCAGTGGAAAGTGGGAATTACTATAAGAAGCTACTCGCAAAATCCGTGACCATTGTCTCTCCCGATGAAGAATTCAACGAAGGTTACCGCTGGGCCTTGGTGGGTACGGATCGTCACTTTCTTCATACCCCTTCCGTCGGCCGAGGATTTGTGGTGGGGTTTGCGGAAACCATACCGGGGTGGGGGAGTGCCCGGGGTATGCCTGGTATTTCGGTCGGGACAGCGTCTGGACCTGTCTGGCAGTGTTAGCTTATGGCGATTTCAAAAAGGTTCGGGATCAACTTGAAGTTCTCGGAGACTTTCAGGACATCGCCGGAAAATTTTCCACGAACTGACCCTCAGCGGAGTCGTACACTACGATTCTGCTGATGCTACACCCCCCTACATCGTGCTCATGGGGGAGTATCTCAAGTGGTCGGGAGATGTGGACTTTGTCCGCTCCCAGTGGGAACGGGTAGAAAAAGCCATGGATCACCTCCATTCCACCATTCGAAACGACTACGGCTTTATTGAGAATTACAACGTGGGACACGGCTGGGTGGAGTTTGGTCCTCTTGCCGGTAGCGATGTGGAAGTCTAACCTGGCAGGTTGCTGGGCGGAAGCATTGCGTCAGATGGCTTACAGGCCAAAATACTGGGTGATGAGGAAGAAGCCGAATCATACAATTCAGAATTCAAAAACGTCGTGGATAATTTAGACAAACAATTCTGGAATTCTAAAACTGAATTCTACGACGCTGGCCTCTGTTTTGGCTCAGACAATAAGACCGAAAAGACCGTTCTCCCAGCAATCCCCATTTTCTTTGGCCACCTTCCTTTTGAGAAATCACAGTCTGCTGCTGAAGAATTCTCCACGGAAGATTTTTCGGAAGCGTGGGGAGTAACGATCGTCACGCGAAAGAGTCCAGACTACGACGGTGGCCGATCACAGTACGGTTGCGTCTGGCCGCTTTTTACAGGCTGGGCTTCCCTAGCAGAATACAAGACCCATCTCCCTGTAGGGGGCTTTCAGCACATCATGGCTAACCTACGCAACTACAGACAAGGTTCTCTTGGGTGGGTAGAGGAAATTCTCCATGGTAATACGGGAAAACCTGCGGGCGTTTGTCCCCACCAGGCGTGGTCAGAGGCTATGGTCTGCCTGCCAATCCTCCGCGGCATGTTAGGATTGGAGGCGGATGCCATTGAAAATGCCGCAAGAATGTGCCCTCATATCCCAAAACAATGGGATCGCTTCGAAGTGACCAACATCCGCATTGGCGATAACACACTGAACTGGGAATACCGGAAAACACCTTCCGAAGAACGATACCGGTTCAAGTGGACAGGCAAAAACCCGCTATCCTTAGAATTTGAACCTCCGATCCCCGATGAATTCGATAAAGTTGAATTGAAGGTCAATGGGAAGCAGAGATACCTAGCAACGAAGAAATATGGCCGTTGTTCACATGCGTTAATCTTTCTTAACATTAGAAGAGTAGCGATGGTTACTTTAAATTTTACAACTTAGAATTTCCCCAGAATTGGAATTAAATTATAGAAAGAATATGTCAGTTAAAACAAAATGGCGTCCGTAAAGTTTTCCAACGTAGAGAAATGGTTCGGTGAAACCGGGGCGGTTCGGGACTTCAGCATTGAGGTTCAGAATGGAGAGTTTATTGTTCTCGTTGGGCCCTCTGGCTGCGGCAAGACGACATTGCTCCGACTGTTGGCGGGGTTAGAGGAACTCGACAGCGGAGATATATTCATCAATGATCATTTAGTGAACGACGTAGCCTCGAAAGATCGCGACATTGCAATGGTATTCCAAAACTATGCTCTCTATCCCCACATGGATGTGTTTAATAACATGGCCTTTGGATTGAAGCACAGAAAATATCCGAAGGATGAGATCAAGAATCGTGTTCAGGAAGCGGCAGAAATCTTGAGAATAGAAAAGCTCCTGGAGCGCAAGCCGAAGGAGCTCTCTGGGGGAGAGAAGCAGAGAGTTGCCCTAGGCAGAGCGATTGTGCGTCACCCGAAAGTGTTTCTGTTTGACGAGCCACTCTCAAACCTTGATGCCAAGCTGCGAGTACAGATGCGGGCGGAGATTAAGAAGCTCCATTCTCAGTTCAAAACCACCATGATTTACGTCACCCACGACCAGGTGGAAGCAATGACCATGGGAGATCGAATCGCCATTATGAACGAAGGAAGAAGCCAACAGGTGGGTTCTCCCCTTGAGGTCTATCAAAACCCTGCCAATCTGTTCGTAGCAGGGTTTATTGGCTCGCCCTCCATGAATTTCATCACCGGCTATGTGAAGGATGGGCAATTAACAAATGAGAAAATCTCCATAGACCTGAGTGAAGCCATAGAAGTGAAGGAACTGGAGGGGATGCAAGTGATTCTCGGTATTCGACCGGAAGATGTTCACCTGAGCGAAGATGGATTGGAGTTGCCTTTATTAGTGGCGGAACCCTTAGGGAATGAAACTCTCTTACACATGGACGGAGGCCAAAATATTTTAGTAGCAAAAGTGCAGATAGAAGAAACAAAGGGCATGGGAAACATCCCTAAGATCAAATTTGATTTAGACAAAATTTATCTATTCGACATTGAAACAGAGCAACCAATAGAATTTAATAAAGCATAGATTTCCTTTAAACAAAGACAGTTTACTTCGTCATTCCCCCAATATGTTATGTTAGTAAACGTGCAATTATAGAGTTCTTAGTTTCGATTCTCCACGCTCCACAGAACGTTTGGTAACACGAACTATTTTACATTCCCCGTAAATGCCTATATCTACGGCAGATACCTAATATTAGATGATGAATATTTTGCCATTTTAAGATCGAAAAAGAAGCAAAAAATGGAAACCGCAGAAGAAAGAAAGCTACGATTCCTTCGTTTGGTTAACAAACATAATTTTACTAGAGCTAATCTTGCCCGGCATTTAGGATGCAGCCGCGCTTGGGTGACTAAGGTTTTGGGGTAACCGATTTCTTTGTGGGGAGAGACAGTCAAACAAAACTTCATAAAATCCATACGCCCATAGGGCGACTTTAATCAAAAACAAAAAAGCCCCGCTATTCGAGGCTTTCTTATAAGATTTTATATTTCTTACTTCGGTAAGACCATCTTCCTTACCTGTCTGAACTCGCCCGCTTGAATAGTGTAAAGGTAAAGCCCTGCTGATACTGGTGAACCAGCGTTATTGGTGGCGTTCCATTGGGTAGACCTATAACCAGCAGTCTGTTTACTATTCACTAATGACCTGATACTGCGTCCCATAATATCATATATAGTGATGTTGACCAGTGCATCCTCTGGTAAATCGTAACGGATTGTTGTCACGGGATTAAACGGATTGGGATAGGCCGGATAGAGTGTAAATGTCTCAGGTACAACATCATTAGGTGATACACCCATGACTGTCATACTGTGGTAAACTTTGTTGCCGTCATAATCCACATCTGCTAAACGGTAATCATAGGTCTCAGCAGACAGGACTGTGTTATCTGTATAGCTATAAATGGTCTGGTGGGTGACACTGCCCTGGCCCTGTAGCTCTGGATGGGTGATGTAAGTGGCGATCTCGGTCCATTCTGTTCCCGGGACTCTCCTGTCCAGGATAAAACCAAGATTATTGATCTCGCTCTCAGTGATCCATTGAAGTGTGATAGAATTATCCCTGGTAGATAATACTTCAAAGGACGTGAGCTCTACAGGTAAAGTTGCATCTGACTCCGCTCCCAAGGCATAATAACCATCTGCCAAAGAAACACTGGTAAAAGTAACTACATCACCAGAGATACTGGCACCTGTTGCAGCAGAGCTGAAATCACCAGACGTACCTGAACGATAGAGTAATCTAAAGTTTGATGCTGTTCCTGATTGTCCTGCATTGCCTGTAGCATCACTGATATCAATCGTGACTGTCCCAGCTACTGTCCCAGACTCATCCACCTGCCAGATACGGCCTGTACGGTTAGTACTACCAACCGAACCAATATCTGATGTGGATGTACCTGAAGTATTGTTATTCCCATAAACAGCAAAGTTTGCATCGGTAAGCGCAGTGCCCACTACCATAGTTAAACCATCCGACGCATCAGAAGCTGATGTTCCACACCCTTCCCATAGTGCTTCCACATCTGTAGTATAGCCACTGGTTAAGTCGCCTATGGGTGCGTCGGAGGTTATCCAGTCACTATTTGCCATATTTACCATTGTTCCAGTATTGCTATTGTCACTATTGTCCGTAATTGTTGTACCAGAACCATTGGACATCTTAAAATACGCTACAAGACCTGTTTCATCTCCATCCAGTTCCACATGAATATTATCCGCGATCTGCGCTGCGGTGCGGGCGACGCTCCAAATCCGTACTTCGTCAAGGTAGCCATCGAAATAATTATTTTCATCACTGTCAGAAAACTTTCCAAGGTAGAATTTATCTGGTGCAGGATTCCAATCAATGTTTCCTGAATTAGTCTCTGACCTCTCTAAAGCACCATTTTTATAAAAACGACTTGTAGTACCGTCGTATGTGCCAGCCATATGAATCCATTGCGAATATGTGAGATTATTTGCAAAAGGGTCAAAAGCCCAGTCTCCTTCTGACATACCTACACGAGCTACTCTGAAACACCATTTATTAGTACCTGCACCTCTGCAAAACAAGTCATAACCAGATTCAGTAGCACCATTATCCGTCGCGTAACTTACAGCACTTTCCCAGTTTGCGTCTGTTTGGACGTATATCCATGCCTCAAGTGTAATTGCTGATGTTGGGCGTAGTGATGAGTTTGTTCCGTGTTTTGAATAATCATTCGACCCATCAAAATCCAATGCATAGCCACCGCCCTGGGCCATTACAAAAGTAATTACCGTAAATACAACTATAGATGTGTGAGTGAGTTTTGTCAGCATTTCCAGTTTCTTCTATCAAATGATCAATGAAGCGATTGGGAGGGTCTTATTCATCTTTAAATTTATTTCACTATCAAACTTCATTGTAGAATATAAAGACAAATATAGTAAAACAAAAAACCCCGCATTAGCGGGGTTTTTTGTTTGTAATACTGTTATCGATTTCAGCTAGGACACTATCTATATCTTCAGTGGTATTATAAAGATGCGGTGAAAAACGTATTGCACTGGCCCGGCTGGAAACAAATATTTGGGCTGCCTTGAGCCTTTTAATTATTTCTTTAGAGTCGACATTTTTGAAATAGGCTGTTACGATGGATGACCGGTCCTTATCATCCAAAGGTGATGTGATTACCGCATCACGGGAACGCAGGCCCGTGATCAATTTATCCGCCAACTGCCGATTGTATTGAAAAATGTTTTCAACCCCAACCTCATTAAGAAAATCGATCGCTCTGGTCAGCCCCACTGCACAGCCGAAGGCCATGGTACTGAATTCAAACTTTTGGGCCCCTTGCGGATAGACGATCCGGCTGGCATCAAGATCCCACATATTCTTATGACTGCGAAAGCCAACCAGTCCCGGCTCCAGTTTTTCCTGAAGATGGGGTGCAACATACATGAATGCCGCACCAAATGGCCCACACAGCCATTTATAGGCTCCGCTGATTAACGCATCCACAGGACATGTCTGGACATCAATAGGTATGGCTCCAGCAGATTGAGTCGCATCCACAACCAAGAGTGCATCATGCTCATGAGCCGCCTCTGCTAAAAGTTGCAGATCAAAGGTTTGACCATTACCGTATTCTACGTGGGAAATACAGACAACTGCTGTATGCTGATCAATTAAAGCAATGATATCATCTGTATGAATAAAATTACTTTTTTCTTTAGCCAGCCTGATCTCGCACCCCGTAGAGTTGGCCACGCGCTGCCAGGGATACACCGTGCTGGGGAATACAATTTCAGTGCTGACAACATTTTGCTCCTTTTCTGGAGATACAGCCCAGGCCAGTGAACAAAGCAGTTCTGTGGCGCTTGAACCGGCAGCAATATCCTCCGCTGCAGCGTTGATCAAGCGCGCAGCTGCACGGTGCAAATCTTCGAAGACATTTTCTTCAGCATGATCATCAAAATTATTGCTGCCATTTTGGGCAATATCTGTAACCCAATCTTTAATAACCTGCTCCGCGCCGCTATACATGAGTGCCACATTGGCCGCATTGAGATAAACAAACTTATCTGCTGTGGGGAAGTCTTTTTCAGAAACGATCGGTTTCATGAAAGCCAGCGTATGAAACCATAAATATTCATGATCGTAATAATAAATGACATTGCTGCAGTGGAATAGGCTTTTTTATATATGCAATAGATGCCTACCATAGCATTTCCCACCATCCAGACAAGCCAGGATAATATGTATTCATTAGCATTGAGGTAATATCCAAAAATAACCAGACCGGCACCCAGCCAACCGATCAATTTCCAGTTCAATGATTCTGAATTATTTTTAAACCAATTTTTCATAATTTAATATACAAACAAAAACATCCTGCATTTCGAATGGCTTTTTATTTGCAAAATTTAAGAACAGATAGTATTCTCACTAGTTAAATTAAGAGCATATTTATGCAGGAACTGATCCAATACTTCACGAACATTTCAGATGAAGCCCGAGGTATTTTTCTAATTTCGGGACTAACATTTTTTCTTTTTATCGAATCGGGTGTTCCTTTGTTCAGGATGGAATACAGTAAAATCAAACATGCTTTCATCAATATCACTTTTACGATCATTACGCTTATTGTTAATCTTTTTGGAGCTTATCTGATCCTCGCTGCGGTTAACTATAATGAATCGCATGGTACCGGTTTATTAAATCTAACCGAATTACCTCTCTGGCTCTATGTACTTGGCGGTCTGATCTTTATGGACCTAATTGGCGCCTGGCTGATCCACTGGATCCAGCACAATGTCAAATGGCTGTGGAAGTTTCATCTGATCCATCACACAGATCCTAATGTGGATGTGACCAGCGGCTTGCGTCACCACCCCGGAGAAAATATTTTCCGATTACTTTTTACTACTTTGGCCGTTTTTGTTACAGGTGCTTCCTTTGGACTGGTAATGCTGTATCAGACCATCTCGGTATTTTTTGCCCATTTTTCTCATGCCAATATCAAAATGCCTTTAGCGGTGGATAAGGCGTTCTCATATATTTTCGTTACTCCTCATTTCCATAAGATCCATCATCATTATATCCAACCTCATACGGACAGTAATTATGGCAATATCTTTTCCATCTGGGATCACGTATTCAGAACTGCTACTAGTGTGAAAAAAATGGATGATCTTGTATATGGTATCGACACCCATATGAAACCTGAAGAACACTCCAGTATTAAAAATCTATTGATGATCCCTTTCCAGGCCTATCGCCCGCCGGTAGGATCAAAATTCAGCGTTCAATAATCCATTTCCATCATACCGCCGCCGCCATGGTCACCTTCTCTGCCCCGGCCCCATCGTTTCTTCTCCTCCATCTTTCCAAAATTGTAGCTTAAGGTCAGATACATGGTGCGCGGGGAATGGCGCCGCTCGGCTTCCATAATCTGTGTATAGCTTAAGCTACCCAGGTCCACTGTCTGTTCAGTATTGATCCTGAACTTGCCGCTGTCAAACACATCGCTGACCTTGAAGGTCAAATTCAAACGATTGTCCAGAAATCCTTTTTGTATGGCAAGGTCCATGGTGAAACTTCCTTTTATATCTCCATCAGAAAATTTCATTGGGCCACGATACCTGGAAGATAGCTCAATCCTGGCGATGCGCGGTAAAGTGATCGTTGACATACCACGGGCATAATATCCACTGGATGTCCCATTGAGATCCGCTTCGCCAGAACCGTAAGTGTGCGAATTCCATGTGGTCACAGACACCATTAAATTGATCAAAGGTATTGGCCGGTAGTTGACCATGAATTCAATGCCATTTGATTCACCGAAGCCTGCATTGTCTGAAGATATCACCTCGTAGGTTGTATCACCTACCGCTATGAAATCACTATCCCACCAGCGCATTATATCTACTACTTTTTTGTAATATACTCCCGTATTCAAGGTCAGCCTGCGGTCAAAGTGAGAAAAGTTTAATTCCATCACATCACTGAATTCCGGTTTCACATAGGGATTACCGGTGCGAATATGGCTGGTATCAAAAAAGTCCCGGGGAAAAGGGTTCATGGACCAGCGGCGCGGGCGGTTCACCCGTTTACTATAGCCGAACTGGAGCTGGTCCTTTTCCGAAATTGTGTACATCCAAAACATACTTGGATATATTTTAAAATAAGGATTTGAAAATGGTGTCTTGGCAATGGCATTATCAATCAGTGTGGTGAAAATATTTGTTGTGTCTTGTTCGCCGTCGGCATTCATGCGGATGCTGGTCTCAACCTGTTCAGCACGCAGGCCTAGCTTAAGACCCCAGATGGCGCTGAAATCATGAGCCAGGGTTGCGTAAAAGGCATAAACATCTTCCCCGTAAATGAAATCATAGGGTACAACTAAATATTGAAGATCCGAGTTGAAATCCTTTATTGTGCCTTTGAACCCTGTTTCCAGCAACGTGCCCTTGCTGAACGGATGCGTATAATCCCCTCTTATGATCATATTGGTTCGCCATTCATCAGCGTTGATTGGATCCTGCTCATTGGCACGTTGTGTTTGTACTTCACTGGCAGCACTATAAGAATAAGATATGTCCAGTTCCAGCTTTTGCTGGGGATCCTCATAATCTCTGACATATGTCAGATCCACCGCGTTGGTTAAACCAAATTTTTCTTCATCTTGTTGTACTTCATAATCAAGGGGATAGATGTAATGTACGCTCTCTTCAGAGGTGTTATCATGGTCACTAAATGTTGTGCTAAGTGAGAACGTTTGTTTTTCCGTCACATAGTAGTCCCCACCCAGTCTTAAGGACATCGACACTGGCATTCTTATCCTTGATGTAATCTGTTTAGATGTATCAGCAGCGGTTCCATAGTCCATAATAAATGTACGGAACCCATCACCCTGGCGATAGCCTTTCCGATAACTCGCGTTGGAAAATACATTAAATTTTTCCCGGCGGAAGTTGAGCATTCCGGAGGCATTGAATTGATCAAATTGTCCTGCTGTAATGGAGGTATTGCCGTTCATACCTTCAAATTGTCCGCGTTTTAAAATAATGTTGATGATGCCGCCCATGCCGTCAGGATCATATTTCGCGGAAGGGTTGGTGATCACTTCCACACGGTCGATCATTGCCGCTGGAATATTATCCACCATAGCCCGGCGGTCGCTTTGGGTCAGGCCGCTCGGTTTACCATCGATGAGCACATTCACGTTCTGGTCACCCCGCAGGCTGATATTGCCGTCAATATCCACATCCACAGAGGGTATCTTCTTTAACGCATCTGTAGCAGTTCCGCCCAGCACGGTCAGGCTTTGGTCTACAAAAAAGATCTTTTTATCAATGGTTTGAATGAACTGTGGCAATTCACCGAAAACATCTACTTCAGCCATTTGTACTGATGAAATGGATAATTTGATATCACCTAGATTCTGTTCAATTCCTCCACCTTCTCTTGGGAAAATGTTTACTTCTTCAATGACTGCTTTATTATAGCCAATAAATTCGACTAAAACGCTGTATCTGCCTAAGGGTATTTTTTGAATCTTGAAATATCCATCTGTATCTGCTACGCCGCCGGTTATAATTTCATCATCTCGAACACGTACAATTGAAATTGATGCATATTCAATTGGTTTATTGCTAGCGGAATCTAAAACAACGCCTTGAAGGACTCCAATAGCGGGCATCTGCCTGGTATGATCGCGCTGGCCCATAAGGGCAGTTGTACATAATAATAGTATTGTTATTTTTTTCATTAAATAATTAAAGTGTTAGTTAAATAAATGTTTAGTTATTGTGTAGACTAAACAAGACTCGGAAGAGCGTGAGAAGTAAAATATTAATATTTCATCATCATCTTCATCCGGAAGAAATCCATCGTGATAATTTACGCATTAACGTTAACTATTTCCGCTTGATCTTTAAGTTGTTGTTTCAAATCATCAGGTGATTTCACCGTACTCAATTTCTTATTCGGTATTTCATAAAGGTCTGCCTTGGTTCTGAACCAAGTCTTATCTGAACGGTATCGGCTTGTTCCTTTTTTATAGAATGCAGCTTTTTCTTCAAGCTCATTTTTAGGCAGCCAGCCACAGATGTTAGTTCCTTTTTATTTTCAACATAACTGCAGAAAATGAACACATCCGTGGGAAACCCTTTTTGCAGTGCAATGAAATTGTTCACATAATAATCTTTTACATCAGTGGTGCGGCCCATGGTTTTCACATCGATGGATAGTCCTGTATATTCAAGGTCTTTACCATGGTCAAAGCCTTCCTCCCCGGTAAGTAAATCAACATGAAACATGGTTTGGATTGTGCATTGGCCGATAATGCCGGTGAGCTGTTCATTATAATTACCGTCTGCCACACCCCTGTTACCAAAATTATGCTCCTTAAGCAATCCTCTGGCGTAATCGATAATCTTATTGGATACTTTTATTTTGAACGTGCCTAGCCCTCCCCATTCTGTATTGTTACGATAATCGATCCCTGGCTGTTTTACAATACAGTTCTGAAATGTCAATACCCAAAAATCTGCGGTTAAGCCTTTTAGCTACAGCAGTCGTTGTTCCAGCGCCATTGAATGGATCCAGAATTATATCATTTTTATAACTGAACAGTTTTAATACTCTTTCTGCAAGTGTTTCAGGAAACATGGCCGGATGATCATACTTTTTCATCTTCCGTTCCGGTGACACAGACCATTTTGCCACCACCCATTCCTTGAATTCATCCGCTGAAATATCGATATTTTCTTTTTCTCCGGTTTTTTTCATTTCACCTTTGCAAAATATTTCGATGAATTCCCACGTGTACTTCAAATAGGGATTGCTGGGACTTTTCCAGCTCCCCCAGGCTGTATATTTGCAGTTATAATTATTCTTTTCCCAAAGAACCTCCCCTTTCCATATCAATTTCCTTTTGATGCAATGTTTACTAATGAGATGATGGCTGGGGATATAATCAGAAAAGAGCGGCTGCACATTGATGATGAGCCGTCCACCATATTTTAATACACGGATGCATTCATCCAGGATATAAAAGAGTTTTTTGAAATAAGCATCCCAATTATAATCATCAGCGCTGCTCTCGTATTCGAGTCCAAAATTATAGGGCGGTGATGTAAAGATAAGGTCTACGCAATTATTCGGTAATCTTTGCAGTACAGTCTGGCTGTCACCGCAAATAATCTGATTGTTTAATGACTCCGGCAGCTCGTTATTTTGATCTATATATTGATGATTCTGGGCATAAAAATACTTTCCACGGCGGCCTTCTTTCGCAACCCTATTTTTTACCTTACGTTCACTGTTATAATCGATATAGAGGCGTTTCCCGTTTTTGATACCATAACTTTTAATCGCATTAATGGATTTTTCAATTTCATTGAGGATATTGCCATTGTCCACACCACAGTCTGCTTCGATTGTGTTTTTAATCAGAGAAAATTGCTGAAAATTAAGGGCCCGCAGGTTAACTGTCAGTGTAGATTCATGGGTAGCTACGTTGAAATCAAGGGGATTAAAAAATGAATTCAGTTCTTTAAGAGCCAACTTTCCTTGGTTGTCAAGTTCAGAATCCAAATTGATTGTGAGTTCTTTATATTGCTTCACAGTAAAATAAAATTAACTGATTTCAATGCTCATAGCAACAAAACTGATTTGAATTTGCATCATTTTCTAATCTACTCTACATTGAGTAATGAGCATCTCTCCTAAAAGATTTTTTTTAGTCTTTTTGATCTCAGTTTGTTCGTTTCTCCAGGCGCAGGATACCTTTTCCATCGTAGCCGTAGACACGAATACATTGGAAATTGGCAGTGCGGGTGCTTCGTGCATCGCTAGCTCCATTATTATTAGTGATATACTCCCAGGTATTGGCGCCATCCACACCCAATCTTATTGGCACCAGACCAACCAAAATAACGCCCACGACTGGATGGAACAGGGCTATAATCCTCAAGATATCATCGATCTTCTGGTAAACAATGATGCCCAGAATAATCCATTAATCCGCCAGTATGGTATCATCGCCCTCATTGATAGCAACCGCAGCGCAGCTTTTACCGGCAGCAATTGTTACGATTATAAAAATCATATACTGGGTCCAAACTACGCTATTCAAGGGAATATTCTCTCTGGGCAGGACGTTCTGGACAATATGGAAATGAATTTCCTGGCCACCGAAGGCCCTATCTATGTAAAACTTATGGCAGCCCTGCAGGGCGCCAACATGGCGGGTGCTGACTCCCGCTGCGGCCAATACGGCACCTCTTCCCTTTCGGCCTTTATCCGCATGGCCAAGTCCGAGAATGAAGCCGACTCATTATATTTACACCTGAACGTGAACAGCGTTATACCGGGAGTTGAACCCATTGATTCCCTGCAGGTGTTGTTTGATGAATGGTATGCTCTCACGCAACCGTATAATCCCGGAGATGTGAACCGTGATGATGTTTTGGATATTACTGATGTATTGATGATCCTTGATTTTGCTATGAATTTCTCATTACCAACCTATTTGGAAACATGGCCAGCAGACTATGACGGTAATGGAGTTATCAATATCAACGATGCCTTTGAGCTTATCTATCATATTTTGGGATTGGGACTAAATTGAAAAAGACTTTTTATATCACCCTGTTTTTCTTTTTTATTACAACTGTATGCCATGTGCAGGCCCATAGGCTTTTGTGGTCCGGTGAAAAAAGAAGCGCTTCGTCAAGGGCTCATTTAATAAAATAAATCTTAATTATTTTAATAACCGAACCATTCCTGTAGATATTGTTAGATAAATGAACACGATAATGTCTCTAAACCATCGATACTTGCTTCAATTTTATCACCAGCTGTGACTTGTCCAACACCTTCAGGAGTGCCCGTAAAAATAATATCCCCAAATTGCAAATTATATATCTTTGACAATTCATGGATGATAATTGCAGGAGTGCGGATCATATTTTCCAAACGACTTTTTTGCTTTTCAGTTCCATTGACTGAAAGTTCTATTGTTCCAGAAAATAAATGACCACAATCAGCAACTGCCGTTAAATCAGATACTGGAGCTGAATTAGGAATGCTTTTTGCCATTGCCCAAGGTTTGCCTTTTTTTTTGGCTTCTTTCTGAATATCTCTACAGGTCATATCGATACCAACAGCATAACCAAAAATATAATCTAAAGCATTATCTACTGATATATTAGATCCGGATTCACCAATAGCCAACACCAATTCAACTTCATGCTGGAAATCATTGGTAAATCCAGGAATGGGAATCTCTGAACCACTATTCACGATCGCTTCTGGTGGTTTCATGAAATAAACAAAAGGTGTTTCTGAATCTTGATAACCCATCTCTGCGATATGTTTTTTATAATTCCTGCCAATACAAAAAACTCTGTGGACCAAAAATGATGTATCTTGTCCCTTTATTGGAATGGATATTTGGGGAGGTGTATTTACAAAACTCATAATATTTTATCAGTGTTGAAATTAATATAGTTAAAGCTGATTTGTATAAAACAGATTAATAAGCAGATTATAAGAATTTTTACACTTTGTCATGGTGATTAATATCAAAAAAAACCACCTAAAGGTGGTTTTTTTAATAGATAATAGAACAAGAATAAGAACTATTTCACTAATAACACTTTTTGATGCTGAATATTATTTTTGGTGACTAATTGTATAAAATACACACCGCTGGCATATTGATCTGCATTCCAGGAAAATGAATATGAGCCTGGTGATTGAGATGATAAAGATATTAACGAATTTTTAATTTTTCCCTGTAGATCTAGCACATTGATACTTACCGGTGTTTCTGCGTTTATCACGTAGGAAATCTTTGTGGTGTTATTAAATGGATTTGGATAACATGAATTCAATTTGGGTTCATTCGGAAACATTGATTCATTAATGGTAGAAAGCACATTCATATTCTGCAAAGCAGTACTTAATGTAATTAGGAAATCATTACCCAAGGGAGGCATGATAGTTCCTTTTGCAGTATAAACAACCTGCATATTATGATCAATAATAACATGGTGAGGTACAGTCCCATCGGCAAATAAACTTTTCAGGTTCGCGCGATCATCATTAATAATAGGATATGTTACACTGTAATTCTTGGCCCAGTCTTTGCAATCGTATGTATCACTCCAGCCTGACCCTATCCCAACTGTAACTAGACCCTGATCTTCATACATATCTTGTATGGTTTGACTATAAGCAGCTTCTAATTGACAGCGGCGTGATGTTGTATTAAAAAATACAAGCCAAATAACACTATAATCTCCCCCATTCAGGTCACCATAATAATCGTACAAGGTCCATTCCGCACTGGCTGTGCAGAGAGAATCCGTAAAGTCAGCAACATAATCACCGACTTTATAGTTCTGTGCTGAGAGAGTACACAGTCCTGCTACAAGCATTAAGATTATTATTTTGTTCTTAAACATACTCAAATCTTTGATTTTACTGTCAAAAATAGTCAATAAATGTAATATAGAGGGGAAAAAGATGCAGGAAAAGTTTTTAGCGGCTAATTTTGAAGTAAATAGTAGGTGTTAAATCCATAATTTCAACATCATTTACGAGAATATCCTTGTCTTTTGAGACAAACGTATATCGTTTATGGCTTATATATTTATTATTATAAACATTAAAGAGGGATAGACCATATTCCCATTGATACCCTCCCCAATCAGAAAAACGCATAATGCTCAAATCCAGACGGTGAGAATCTGGTAATCTGGACTGGTGAATAAAGGTTCCAGAGTCTGCCTCTAAGAATACATTTCCATCTTCATCCATATTCACCACTAGGTTTTCATTAGCTGTAAATGCTCTGCCTGAAAAATAAAGCCACGAGAACGTCAACTGCCAGTTACCTACGTTGGTCAACATGACTGTTTTAAAGTCATGAGTACGGTCGTGCCCAGATGGGAAAAATTTTTGTTCGTTCAGTTCATTGAATTTCCATTTAGCCATTCCATAATTATAACTCATCCAACCATGAAACTTGCCGCTGGATTTCTTTACCAACACTTCGATACCCTGAGAGATCTCCTCACCTTGCATAAGTAATCCAGAATCATAGGCATCTGCTGGAAATAGATAGTTGGGGTAATGATGCAATCTAGAAAAATTGGGGACGTTTAATTTGTCATTATAATAGTATTCTACATTTAGGACAATATCTTTAAATGAATGATGGTAGCCTAAAACAAATTGATCCGCCTCAATAGGTTTTAAAGTATCTGATGACAGTAGCCAGACAAATTTGCTGCCGCTGGAAATAAAATCATTACTGAAACGGTGTAAATACTGTATATGCCTACCCCATGCAGCCATTATTTTTGAATTAGGTGTAAGTTTATAATGAACTGACATTCTGGGTAAAAGTGCCCATTGTTTATTAATTGAATATTTTGATGCTCTAAAACCAGTGATGATAGACCCTCTTTCAAATACATTCATTTTATCCTGGAAATATAGTGAAAGGATTTGCCCATTTATTTCCAATAAGGGTATTATTTGAATCGAATCTTGTTGTTTGACCTCAAAATTTGTTGAATAATTTGAAAGCCATAGTCCACTCTCCAGCTTTTGATTATTTAAAACCCATTCATGATTAAAATGAAAGGTAATATCTTCAATCGAGTTTTGTTCATCAAGTCGATTATTATACACAATTGTATCTGGTAAAATCGATACAGATTCAGTAGTTAATACATGATTGCTATTATACATTGATTGAGATAGTTGCCATTGAGAATAAGCAGCATTTTTCCACTGGTGTGAAAACTTAAGACTTAAACCATCATTAAGCCACTCCGTATCATCTATTTTCCGAAAATGGATATACCCAGTCTTTTCAAAATCAAAGCTACTGTCTTCGGATAAAATATCCTTACTCGTATAAAAGCTTAATGAAACAATATCTCTGGAAGTCGGCATCACAGTTAGTTTCGCATTCAAATCAGAAAATTGAAATTCAGGTTTATAAGTCTGAGTGGCAGTCGAATCGATCAAAATAACATCTTCGCCAACATTTAATCCGCTGCCATCTGATAAATATCGGTGGATTTTATCGTAAAAGTTTGTGTGCAGTTGATCAGTAAATGTTTGCCTGTGTGTTAATAAAAAACTTCCGCGATTAAACAGCGGCTGCTGCAGAGAAAAACCACTACTCAGCTGATTTGTGAATAATGAAATCCTGGTTTTATTCATATCACCGTTTTTCCCCGTCATATTTATTACACTATTAACCCGGCCTCCATAACGAGCAGGAATACCACCTTTATATACTTGAATATCTTTGACAGCCAAGGCATTGATCGAGCTTACAAAACCAAAAAAGTGGTCTGTTTGATACAATGTCATACCATCAAGGAGAATCTGGTTTTGATCGGGTGTCCCGCCACGAATGTATAATCCAGCTGATCCAGTATTCCCTCCTTGAATACCGGGTAGAAGCTGTAAAGAGCGCAACACATCATTTTCACCGAGATTAGGAAGCATGGCAACATTGCGGGGAGAATAAGATATCTGGCTGATTTGTTCACCCTGTTCCATTATATTAACTTGATTACCAATTACATTAACATTTTTACTGGAAAGTATTGTTGGTGTCAAATTGATATTGATGATGGAATTTCGAGCTTCACGTTTACGAATTAATAATTTTTCCAATTCATACCCAATATAAGAAACTCTTAAAGTACATTGTTCAGTAGTGATACCTGATATATTAAAAAAACCATTTTCATTTGAAATGCTGCCGGAAAAAGTGTTTAAAACACTAATATTAGCGTGGGGTATAAACTCACCGCTTTCCTCATCAAGGATATAACCGGTTATCCTATAAGGATCATTCCATCCTTTTTCAGAAATAATAATGTATTGATTATTTTTTTTTGCCCAATGCAAAACCGTATTTTTCAAAAGCATTGAAATTGCTTCTTCTTCTGTACAGCCTGAACATTTAGAAGAGATAGTTATATTCTCTAGATAACTATCCTGATAAACAACAGATATATGATATTGATTGATTAATGAATCAAGAACAGCATTGAGCGGTTGATCATTTACATCAAAAAAAATCCCGTTTTGCTCTTGAGGCAAAACGGGATTTTGTGCAAGAAAGACTAGAAGTATCTTAACTAGGCAGCCATTAGTAGATAATGTAAGTATCCTTTTCAAACTTAAAAGACCGTTGTGCTAAAGTTGCGAGTGTTTCCATTACAGGATTGAATTCATCAGCTTCAATGATTCCTGTAACAGTAATGTTACCAAGGTCAACACTCGCAAATTCAATTTTAACGTTAAATTTACGTTCAATTTCTTTACAAACGGCCCTCAGATTTGTTTGATCAAGGATTAGCCTGTTATAAATCCAGCCTGGGTATTTTTTATGATCAATTTTTTCCGGTGTACCGGGGTTAAAACCTTGGATAAAGTTCACTTTTTGTCCAGCAGTTAAAACAATATCTTGCTTATCTTCAGTTCCAGATACTTTTACAATTCCTTCCAAAACTGAAACATTGATATCTGTTCCTCTGGTATGAATATTAAATTCGGTACCCAGTACTTCAACGGATGCTGAACCAAATTCCACGATAAACGGAATATCCCCTTTTTCAACATCAAAGTATGCTTCACCAGATAAAATCACATTCCGATGATTTTTTCCGAATCCTTTTTTATAAGAAAGTTCGCTTTCCGCATTTATTTTCACGGTTGAACCATCTGCTAACGTCACATTCTTGATTTGCGCACGTTCTACATCGACTGATGTTGTTGTATATGCGTTAAATACAATGGGGGAAATAAATGTTAATGCCAGAGCAGCAGCTACAGCCCAAACGAGTTTCGGTTTTATAAAAGGAGAAAGTACTTTTGGTTCTACAGCAACTTTTTGAATTGATTCAGTGTTCTGTATATCCATCAGCTGTTCCATTCGCATCCAGGCATCATTTGTATCTGGAGTTTCTGGCAACCGAATTTTGGCGCTCTCTTCCCAGATGCGCTGCATAATTCGATCAAGTTTATTTTCAAAGTGTTTCATTATTTAAATATTTATTCCAATAATTTTATTGTTTTCTAAAAACATCTCTATTTCTGTTTATATAACGTTTTTTCCAACACACTCACTCACAAATAATCCTGCAAATGTTTCTTTAAAATTTTAAGCGCTCTGTACAATTGATTTTCTACAGTTCTCTTCGATAAATCCAAAATGGCAGCGATGTCCTTATTAACTAATCCTTCCATCCTGCTCAAGATAAAAATTACCCGGCATTTTTCAGGCAAATGTTCATTTACAATACGATTTATTTCATCCTGTAACTCATTTAATTCTTGGGATTTTTGAGGATCATCATAATGAGATTGCTCTGGCTTAGGAACCGTATCTTTATGACGAAAACGAACTTCCTGATACCTGAAATGGTCATAGCATAAATTGGTACTGATTTTAGCTATTAATGAGAAAAATCTTTTTTTTGGATCCAAGGTTGCACGATTATTCCAGACTCGTAAAAATGTATCCTGTACTATATCTTCCGCCAGATCTTCATCATGCAGACGGAATACAACAAACCTGAATAAAGTAGGATAGTACTGATGAAACAGCTGCTTGAATGCTGCCTTATCAGAATTTTTTACGTTTTGTAATAGTGTTAATTCACCGTCAGACATGGATAATCATTGATATCAGAACGGGAAATTAATGATCTATACATGAGTTTCAACAAATGATATTTTTTATATAACAAAAACACCAGAATTAACCTAAAGAGAAATATGTGATAAATATAGATAAGTGTTATGGGTTCTATTATAATTATTGAATCAAAAAAACGTGATTCTAATGTTTATAGGATTCGACCCATCCCTTTTAGTCAAATTTAATTTTGAATTTAAACCTTAATCATATGTAACTCTAAATTACTGTTCGCTAAAGAGACACAATGCCCTTCAATTCTATGAAAAAAATCTATATTTACAGCCACATGCTAATTCTGTCAGCAATTTCTGCCCAAGGTACCGTTGAAATAAATTACTTTTATTCTGAGGCACTGCAAGTCGATTGCGGATATACGATTCATTTGCCAGAGGGATACGACGATAGTGATGAACATTACCCTACACTATATTTTCTGCATGGGTTTGGAGCGAATCATTATTTAATCTATGGTGGAATACATGATATAATGGATTCTCTTGTTTCCTTAGGTCAAGTGGATCCATTCATAATAGTAAGGCCCGATGGATCAACCAGTCCATATTTAGGGAGTTTTTACACGAATTCAGCTTTATATGGTGATTTTGAAGATTACATTATGTATGACCTTATCGAGCATATAGATAATACCTATCGAACGATCGATCACCGTCTATATCGCGGTATTAGCGGCCATTCCATGGGAGGATATGGTGCAACAAAACTTGGTATAAAATATTATGATCTATTTGGATCAATCTCTTCTCACAGCGGTGCGTTGGTGTTTGACAACCTAACAGATTTAATACCCGATTTAATGAATGAAACATCCTGGAGTCCATTGGGTTTGTTCATGCCGACGAATGGTTTTGTTTCATTATTCATGTTTGGTGCGTCTGGAGCGTTTAGCCCTAATCTTGACCTTCCGCCTTGGTATGTTGACCTGCCTGTAGATTATAATGGTGATGTCATCCAATCTGTGTGGGATCTGTGGATGCCTCATGATCCACAGCGGATAGCCCAGGATAGCATAGATGTGTTACCCCTGCTGGATTATTATTTAGACTGCGGCGACCAGGATGAATATTATTTGGAAGAGCATGCTATGGATTTTCATGCATTCCTGGATAGTTTCAACTTTGATCATGAATACCATATTTATTCAGGATACCATTGGACTGACATTGACAGTAGATATGCTTTCTCTTTGATACATCACAACAATGCGTTTGGTGATCCTGCTTATATCCTGGGTGATTTAAATGGTGATGGAATTATTACGCCAATGGATACAATGACTGAAATACAAATAATAATGAATAATACATTTTATAATATGTATAACAGCTATGCTGGTGATATGGATTATAATGACGAGGTTGATATCATGGATTTACTTTTAATCAGCGACAATCTCAATTTGATCCATTAAGACAATATTATTCCCCACCAGTCCTAATATCTATAAACAAAAAACCCCGCTACTGCAGGGCTCTTGCTTAAATCCTATCCCATTCTGGGGATACCTAACCTAAGAAACTATTTGAGGGTGAACGTAAATATCAAATATCCCGCTCAACACTTCTCCTTTCACTTTCACCTGAATCCAGATGCGGTATTGCCCCGGCTGTGGAAATTCTATTGGTGGATAAGAAACAATCTCCGAGGATTTATGCATTCCATCTCCCATGTACTGCGAATGGTCCATATCCAAGTGTCCTTTGTGTTCAGAACCATGCTGAGGTTTTATCCCCGCCTGCCGTTCAAATTGCTGTTGTGACGCCATTGAAATTGAACCAATAGGATGCAGATGAAGAAATACGGATCCATCTGTTTTTAAAATACCGGCATGACTCAGCATGCCCATATAAGGTTCAAGTGACAAGTGTCCTCCTTCAATATCCTTGATCTTAAAAGAAAACTCAACCTCTGTTCCGACGATAATGCGGTCAGGCAGGTTTATCCACTCCATCTGGTATTTTTCATTAACCAAATTGCTTGCTTGAACCGCTGAATCTATTTCAAGCTCAGGCAATGAATAACCCATTCTCCATGAATCATCTGCATCTCTTGAAATGGTTAAATTATCTAATTTTTCAACTCCAGAGAATTCAGGTACAAGTACTGTATCAACCAGTGTTTGTGCAAATCCGCTTTCGTGGGTGATATCAGCAAAGAAAACATAATTACCTCCCGGAAGTGGTGGAACAATAACTTGAAAGGTATTCTGGTCTTTATCAATGGAAACAGGATGAATGTGGGAAAAGGCATCCAATTCTGGAATTCGTATTAAATAGGTATGCATCATTTTTCCATGGTCTGGGATTAATGGGGTGTACAGACCTTTTTTCCAATTTTCATCCGTAATTGAAATCTGAAGGATACGAGTATCATTCTCAATTACGACTTCCGATGTAACTTCAATAGGTTTAAACAGATTTTCCTGATATAGATTTTCAATACTTGTCCACCACATTCTTCCGCCATACAATAATCCAATAAAAACAAGAGTACCAAGCAACATTGAGATTCTGCTTTTCTTAATTCTCTCCTTCGAAGTCTTTGACCCCGATTCTAATGTGCTTTCTCTTACTGCAGCTCCCACGATGGTAATCCCACCAGAAACAAGAAATACCATTAAGGCACTTAAAATTCCCTTCAAAAGAAGTGACATCTCCAGTTGTTTCGTAGCGACAGAATTCACAGGAACGATAGCTCTGCCTCGCCCTTGTTCACCATAAACATCAACATTCACGCTGTAGGATCCAAAATCCATTAGCCACAATTCAGAATGAAACAGAGTTTCATCACCTGATATATTCATTGCAACATCAGGGGGAGGTGAACCTTCAGGTCCGGTGTCCCATTTGACAGGTTGAACCATCACCTTTTCCACACCTTCACCAAGTGAACGAACCGTAATTTCAGCCAGTCCCGGAACAACTCCGGGAGGCCGGATAATTACCCTTATGGGAAAGGGGCCTGCCTTCCCCTCATAAAAAACATTCAAACTTCCGACATGTGCAAAACTGAAGGAAAAGCATCCTAGAAGGATGGAAATGAATAATAATTTTTTTTTCATCTTTTAACCTGTCTCATCCATTCACCCCACCAGAAACCGACTCTGGCAGATATTGCAGCAATTAATGTAACAGAGAACAATCCTGCAGCTGATACAGGTGTTAGAGGAATAGGAGGTCCGAATCCCCTATAATCATATTCCCAGAATTTATATTCATAGGGTCCCACGCGTGCCCAATAGGGTTTATTAAAGTGTCCTGAAAAAAACCAATTCCGTGCAGATTCAGATAACAGAAATTCAGAGAAATACCAATGGACAACAAAAAACAGCGAAACAAAGGTAAAACCGACTGCTGCAGATCTTACCCAGTCATTCATTTTATCTGATTTGATTATGATGAGATCAACTGCAATCGCAGGAATGAACAACAATACAGGGAACGGCGGCGGGACAAAATGAGTAATTTCCCTGTATATTGGAGCCAAGAGCGGTTGCCCTTCAAACAGTGGAAGAACCCAGACCATAATACACCTGTGAAGCATGCAAATTAATGCTGCTATGGTTGCCGGCCATTTTAATTTTGAGGATTTAGAGATAGCGACCAAAACTACGGGATAGACTATTGCCGATATTTTATAGAATTCTAAGCTGTGGTGTTTATTGGTGAAACTGTATTCAGTGGTTAGGATAACCATCAATAATATTAATATTCCACTTGTGTAAGTATAAAGCCAGCTAAACATTTTGAGGTTTGAGACATTTGTTCTGTTCTGCTGGACAAGAGTCAACAGCATCGCACCAAATACAATAGCGATGAATCCTGCTGCAAGGACCATGTGCGGCGGACTGATAATCTCAACATCAAGTCCATAAGCATTGTGCCACCAATCATCAAAGGGTGCAGAAGTCAGCATGGCAACGGCGCCCCAGATACATACCCAAGCTGCCATTGGTCCCGTAAACCCCCAGAATTTTACTCCTGAATTCATTCCTTCATTTTTATCAAAAAACGTCATATTAAAGACTAATATGGCGCTGATAAGTCCACCGAGAACACCACCCAGATAAATGACCATATGGGCTGGAGTCCAGAATGTGTCCCTGCCAATTGTCATATGCCAGGAAATATCCCATTGAAGTCCAACTGCTATACAAGTAGAGGCAATCAATATGACATAACAAAACCAAGGTATTCCTGATATTGGTAATGGTTTTTGATTCAGGTGGTTAGTCATCATCAACCTTAAAGGTGTTCCCACCATATTCTTTTAGGCTATTAAACATTTACCTTGGATTGTGGAAATACAAAAGATGCATAAAACAGAATTGATGATATTGTAAGTAATGTCTTTTTCATTATGTTTTGTTTCCATGACATTATCTTGTAAAAATGTGACCATCATCCTGAAATGATTTGAACTCCAGCGCATTTCCGCTGGGGTCTTTGATAAACATGGTGGATTGTTCACCGGTGTTATCCTTAAATCGAGTGCGCGGTTCAATGATGAATTCAACATTCGCTGCTGAAAGTTTTTTGGCCAGTGTATCCCAATTCTTTTTCTTTAGAATGATGCCAAAATGAGGAACAGGTACTCGATCTCCATCTACTGTATTTGTGGAATCAGAAATATTCATACTTTTATCCAGATGGGTAACCAATTGATGACCAAAAAAATTGAAGTCAATCCAATTTTCGGATTCACGGCCTGTGGAACAGCCTAAAATGTCTCCATAGAATTCACGAGCGATTTCCAAATCATGAACCGGTATGGCCAAGTGAAATGGTCTGATTGCAGACATTATTTTAATAGAATGAGTTTTTGAGTTTGCACATGATCCCCGTAATTCATCTGCACAAAATACAAACCGCTGGATACATTATTCGGGTTCCAAAAACATTTATATTCTCCAGGTTGCTTTATTCCATTATCGAGTGTTTTTACCAAGCGACCGTTGATATCAAAAATTTGCAATAATACAGTGGATTGTACTGGAATAGAGTAAATAATTGTCGTAGAGGGATTGAACGGATTTGGATATGGATTACGCAGAGTAAATAATTCAGCAATATGCACTTGATCATCAATTTTTAATATTGCATTGCATCCTATTCCATAAACACCCATATGTGTTCCGTTTTCACCTGAATTGACACAGAGTGAATTTTCGGCTAAATAATAATTGCCGCTATCCAGATCACAAAATAATGGATTATCATCGAACACATCAAAAAGGCCAAAATTCACTGTTCCATTATTATGAGTTTCTACTCCGGTTACAAATTCATCGAGGATAGAATAAAATATATTAACTAAAGATGGATCACCATATTCAGAAAAGGCGATCTGCTGGGGTCGATTCCCCCAGATTATGGAATTGGTAAACGTTACTTCACTTTCCTGCATAAATAGTGCACCGCCCTCAACCTGGGCTGAATCATTCGCAATAGTTACATGGTCAAACGTTCCTGATGATTTGTAGAATGAAAACGCCCCACCCTTTACATTTGCAATATTATTAACCACTAGCAAGTTTGATGCATTTATTTGGCTGTGGGTAGCATAAACCCCTCCACCATGCCCCGCAGCAAAGTTGGAGTAGATCATTACATGATCCAAAGTGATTTCAGAATGGTCTGCGGTAATGCTCCCTCCATGAATCGATGTATTACTAATCCCTGCGTTATTTTCCTTAAATATGCAATGTGAAATTGTCGGGTAACTATCTAAACAATATAACCCAGCACCGCTAGAGGTCGTATACCCATTTGTTATAGTGAATCCGATAAGCTTTGTGTTAGGTCCGGCTAAATTCATGGATATAACCTTTCCCTGACCATCACCATCAATAATAGTATTATCAATATGGCTCGAATCACCATCCAGCAAATAATATGATGCGATCACAAGGTTTTGGTTTTCAAGCTCAACATTTTCCATATACGTTCCAGGGGCAACCAGGATAGTATCACCCATTCCCGCAAAATCCAGAGCTGCCTGAATAGATGCAAAGGGATTGTTAGTTGAGCCATCGCCCGTGTCATCATTCCCTGAAGGTGTAACATGAATCATTTCAGGAACACTTGCTCCATAAGTAACAATTAACCCAAAAAATTGTTCAGCCTGCAATATACCTTTGTGTTTTACACGTACTGTATAGTTTCCCGGTGTCGTTAAACCAATAAACACCTGTTCAACGTTATCGATAATATTGTCACCGGTAAAAGCTGCCTGTGTCGGATCAAATTTGTTCAATTTATATGGAAAGTGAACCTGGCCATTTGGATCAATAACCCGTAGATCCAAGTCATGAACCAGCATGATATCACCAGGATCTATACTGGGTGTAACTGGCGTACCGGGCGGATCACTCCAGCTCAATGTTGCCCGGAAAGGATCGGCACCTAAACTCGTGAATTGGTAATCGAGGCTATCCAGATAAGGTAGTTCAGTTTCAATGAGATCATGGCCATCACCTATTTCAGTAATTAATGTAACTGCTTTTTCTGTATTCATTAATCCCCACCCAAACTTATAGTCAGGCCCATTGTGAGAACCAGCTTCATCGGCTGTATGTATGGCCAAACCTTTGAGTGTGGCGGCTCTTATACTGGTATCTATAAACGTTTCGTAATGTTGGCGCACCAGGGTTAAAGAACCGGCCACGCTGGGGGCAGCCATGGATGTTCCCCAATAGGATCCATAATCTGTATCACTTTGCTCCAGACATGAATATAATCCAGCACCGTTGGCAACGATATCCGGTTTGATACGTCCATCATCCAAAGGCCCACCTGAACTGAATGAAGCTAATTGTACTTGATTGGGATATTCATACCCTCCTACTATATCTTCAACAGCTCCAACTGTTAATATATTTTTAGCTGTTTTAGTATGTCCAAGACAATCCCAGGGACCATCACTTTCTCGAGTATCTGTTGATAAGATCCAGTCATTATCCGCTGGTGAATATATCCAATGTTCTGCTCCGGGTGCTGCGCCGTCGTTACGTTCATTTCCTGCTGAATGCACAATTAAGTAATTGGGTGCATTATAAGCAATAATATCCCAGTTTCGTGTAGCATTACTATAGAAACCGAATTTGTAATCCTCAGTTGAATCCACATCCAGATCTCCAAACCAAGCCCAGCGATCATCACCAAAATAATCCCATGTCCAGCCAAGATATGATCCATAAGAATGATTAGAAATGCCTAATCCATTGGCAGCAGCCGTAGCCATTTCACTATTATCATTCGCCCATTCATAGGCGTGGAGTTGCGCTTCATTAGCCATACCGTGGGCATTATTAATATAGCCTGAACCAATCATTGTCCCACCAACATGGGTCGCATGGCCTCCAAGCGTTGTGGCACCATCCATTTGCTGTACGCGACCGATTAATTCCTGGTGAGTATTGCGGACTTTACCATTATCCCAAATACCAACCGTCATTCCTTGCCCTGTTAAAAAATATTGTCCATCTCCTCCGGGCCAAACATTATCCGTGGAAACAGTCCGCGCTGAATTAATATTGTCCGTAACATAATAGACAGGCATACCATTGGGTGCTAATTCCATTAGTTCATAAGACTGACCATTATTTTTACCCATGATTGGCCAGCCCTTTGCATTTGCTTTATTAATTGCAGCAGCTTTACCAGAATTAAATTCTTGAGCAAATTCTTTCGCTAAATCTTCCAGATCACGTACAAAAGATTGCGCTATCAGCAGAGTACTAATCACTAATAGTGCAAGAATTCTAATCATCAGCGCAGTAACAGAATTTTTCTAGAGATTACTGATGCATCAGTAATCATTCTGCAGAAATATGTTCCGCTGGCAA
>SCKQ01000030.1 GCA_004124535.1 Fidelibacterota bacterium | reverse complement strand
GCCGGCTGTTTTTTTCTAGTGCTTGGATTATTTGTTTTTGCAGAGGTACTCAATGATATTATGTTTATCCAGCCCGATGACCGTATGATTGGTCTGTGGGAGCACCAGCGGGAAGGGCTGGGACTAATACTGGCTGGTATCAGCATAGTTTTCTTTTGGCATAAAGAAGGAGGCAATTAAGGCAATGGAAATTTTACGGACACCCGATGACAGATTTACCGATCTGTCTGATTATCCTTTTGAACCGCATTATTCACAATGTGACGAAGTGCGAATTCACTACTTGGACGAAGGGGAAGGTGATAATGAAACGGTTTTTCTGCTCCATGGGGAACCTTCCTGGTCCTATCTCTATCGCAAAATGATACCTATAATTACTGCCGCAGGTTATCGTGTGATTGCTCCGGACCTGGTGGGCTTTGGTAAATCGGATAAGCCAGCCAATCAGGAAGATTACACTTATCAAAAACATGTAGATTGGATGACAGCCTTGGTTCAGGAACTGGATCTTAGGAATATTACACTTTTCTGCCAGGATTGGGGTGGTTTGATCGGCCTGCGCATTGCTGCGGAACATGAGGATAGATTCAAGCGCATTGTGGCGGCCAATACATTCTTGCCCACTGGCGAATATAAAACGCCGGAGGCGTTCATCCAGTGGCAACAATTCTCTCAGCATACGCCCGTATTCAAAGTTGGAAAGATCATCGCATCGGGCTGCGTGGCAGAAATGAGCGCAGAAGTACGGGGCGCCTATGATGCTCCCTTCCCAAGTGAAGAATACAAGGCTGGTGCCCGGCGCTTTCCCATGCTGGTTCCGATCCGGCCTGATGACCCTGCTTCCGAGCCCAACCGCAAGGCCTGGGATGTCCTGAAACAATGGCAGAAGCCATTTTTGACTGCTTTCAGTGATTCTGATCCTATAACTGCAGGTGGTGATGGTTATTTCCATAAACTAATACCAGGCACTCAGGGACAGTCGCACACAACCATTAAGGGCGCAGGGCACTTTTTACAGGAAGAAAAAGGACCGGAACTTGCCCGTATTGTGGTAGACTTTATCAATAATAATAGTGATTAGAATCGCGAGTATTCGCATAATTAAGAATCATTTGATAAAACTAATCCGCAGCGTAATGGTGTTATTGCTAATCTCACACCATATTTTAGGCGGTTCCATTGTCGCTGATTACGGCGCACAAGCAAATAAACTGATTACAGCAGCGCTCACAGACAGCGGCGCATATAAGCAGCTTGGTTATCTTTGCAACACTTTTGGCCCCCGGCTGAGTGGTTCGAAAAACCTAGAATATGCCCTGGATTGGATTATCGGCGAAATGCACCAGGATGGTTTTGATGTAGTCAAAGGAGAGCCGGTAAAGGTACCGGCCTGGGTCAGGGGCGCAGAATCAGCCCGATTGATCAAACCATTTAAAAAAGATCTAGCAATGCTTGGTTTGGGTGGCAGTGTTGGTACACCGAAACATGGTATTCGTAGTGAGGTAGTGGTGGTTGATAGTTTCGCTGAGCTTGAAACGATCAAAGATAAGGTTAAGGGAAAGATCGTATTATTCAATGCACCATTCACAAGTTATGGTGAAACTGTACAATACCGGTATAAAGGTGCCAGTGAGGCTGCAAAATACGGTGCTGTGGCCAGCCTTATACGGTCCGTTGGTTCGTCTACACTTTATACACCACATACCGGTATGATGGCTTATACCGAAGATATACCACGTATTCCCCATGCTGCCCTTACTATAGAGGATGCCATCATGCTCAATCACCAGCAGAAAAGTGGTGAAAAGATTGTGATTCAATTAAAAATGGCCGCCAGGACAGAACCGAATCGCTGGTCCAGGAACATAGTGGCTGATCTAAAAGGTTCTGAAAATCCAGATGAGATTGTTGTTGTAGGTGGTCATATTGATTCCTGGGATGTGGGTCAGGGTGCCCACGATGATGGCGGCGGTTGTGTAGCTGCCTGGCATGCGGTGAAACTGATTCATGACCTGGGCCTAAGACCAAAAAGAACCCTGCGTGTCGTATTGTGGACGAATGAGGAAAATGGCGGCAAGGGCAGTAAAGCTTATCGAGATACTCATCGTGATGAATTAGATAAACATATGGTTGCGATCGAATCGGATGGTGGTGTATTTCAACCTAGTGGATTTGGATTTACTGGAAGTCAGGCTGGAAGAGAAATTGTTGATGCTATTTCTGAATTATTGATCTCAATAAAGGCAAACGAAATAATTACTGGTGGCCGGGCTGCTGATGTGGCACCGCTCAACGACGAAGGTGTCCCCGTTATGTCCTTAAAGGTAGATGGAACAAAATACTTTTGGTACCACCACACCAATGCTGATACTTTCGATAAAATTGATTTTAATGAATTCAATCATTGTGTTGCTGCCTTAGCCGTTATGGCCTATGTTATAGCAGATATGGATATAGACTTGCCCCAGTGAAACCGGGAAGACATCGCAAATATTAAATAGTCCTATGCGTTATCATGTAAAAGCGACAATGAAGGAAGAAAAAATGGGTGAATTTTACCAGAAATTGAGTGACGGAACCATCACGGGCCAGAAACCAAATGGCCGAGAGATCATATCATCGATCCGAAAGGCGAAATTGACTAAACCAATGGTCGTAGAATGGTGTGAAACCTGTTTTTGCGAAACACCCTTAGCCCATGAACGGGAGACTGTTTACGATCAATATTTTCATGATATGGAAATAATAGAGATCAACGACGACCCGGAAATTGATGGCCAGTCTTTGTGGGGATACTTGTCAAAAATAGATGAATAATATGAGTTTATTTTTTGGATAATATCCCACTATTTCCTTTAAACATCGTCGCCCTGCCCAGGGAGCGAATTCCTTTACACATATTTGAACCGCGCTACAAGCGGATGATAAAGGATCGCATTAAAACGGGTGCTCCGTTTGGGATTGTGTTAAGAGATGAAAAGGGAGTAAAAAGTATTGGCTGCAGTGTGAAGATAATCCGGGTATTAAAAGAACACCCTACTGGCGAATATGATATAATCGTCCAAGGACAGCGGTGCTTTCGTATCAAAGACAAAGTGCAAGAAAACGATAAGCTCTGGATTGGTAACGTTACATACCTTGAGGACCAAGAATCTGCTACAACAGATTTATTAGAAAAGACACGAGATCAATACCTGCACATATTGTTGAAACTAGGGTTGAACGAAGATATGGAGCGCCATATGGCCAAAAATCAATCGTTTGATTTTGTCGAGTTAATCAATCTGCCTAACAAAATAAAGCAAAAGCTTATTGAGACAAATGATGAAAATCAGCGTTTGAAGGTTATTAGCCGTATTTTCACTGGTGTTATGTCTATGGTATCCTTTGGAACCAATGGACAGCAAATATCCGAAGCATAACCAATATGATTCTGATGGCTGGTTAATACGATACAGTCCATAAATTTGGGGAAATAATGGTATATTAATTGGTAAATAGAGGGAAGAAAAATGGAAGAAAAAAGAAAGAAACAGGATCGTAGAGCTGACGACCGCAGAAAAAAGGATCAATCAATAGGTAGTGATCATAGAATTGGTGCAGAAAGGCGTTCTGGCGAAGACCGAAGAAATTAGTCATAAAATTCTATCTGGGATTAAAACATGATCGATAAAAAGAAAAAACGGTCTATTACCAGAAGGGAATTTATTGGCAAAACTGCTGCAGCCGCAGCCTTTACTATTGTGCCGCGCTATGTTTTGGGGGGTAATGGCTATACTGCACCAAGTGATAAATTGAATATGGCCTGTATCGGAGTTGGCGGCATGGGTTATAATGACACAGTCGGCGTTAATTCTGAAAATATCTATGCTCTTTGTGATGTCGATGATGAACGAGCCGCAAAGGCCTACAAAAAATTCCCCAAGGCTAAACGTTATAAGGACTTTCGTGTTCTCCTTGACCAGGAAAAAGAGATTGATGCCGTAACTATCAGTACACCGGACCACACTCATGCCGTTGCAGCAATGATAGCCATGAAGATGGGCAAGCATGCCTATGTGCAGAAACCGCTGACTCACACAGTTCAAGAGGCTCGAAAACTTGGCGAAACGGCCAGGGCAATGAAAGTAGCAACACAGATGGGTAACCAGGGGCATGCTGGCGAAGGGGCACGGTTGATCAATGAATGGATCTGGAGCGGGGCCATCGGAGACGTCTATGAGGCGCATGTCTGGACAAACCGACCCATTTGGCCACAGGGTATAGATCGCCCAAAAGAAAATCCTGTAGTACCTTCCACATTGGATTGGGATCTATGGCAGGGACCGGCACCGAAACGGCCGTACCACCCAGCCTATTTGCCATTTAGCTGGCGTGGTTGGCTTGATTATGGGACTGGTGCTCTGGGTGATATGGGTGCGCACTTGATGGACCAGCCATTCTGGGCGTTGAAACTTGGTGACCCGGTTAGTGTTCAGGCCAGTTCAAGTCCGATAAATGATGAAACCTACCCCCAGTCATCTATGGTAACGTATCAATTCCCCGCGCGTAAAAGTATGGTTCCGGTAAAACTTGTATGGTATGATGGTGGTCTTCGACCTCTGCGGCCAGAAGAACTGGAAGATGGACAGCGTATGGGAGATAGTGGCGGCGGTGTTCTTTTTGTAGGTACAAAGGGGAAATTATCTTGTGGTACTTATGGCCGGGATCCAGTACTGCTTCCGAAGGCCAGAATGAAAGATTTCGATCCACCGCCAAAAACAATACCCAGGTCACCTGGGATCCGGGAAGAATGGATCGCAGCATGCAAGACAGGCTCTCCGACCACATCCAATTTTGATTATGCTGGGAAACTGACCGAAACTATGTTGCTTGGTTGTATTGCGCTCCGTATTGCTGATAAACATACCACCTTGCAGTGGGATGGCCCCAATATGCGCTTTACCAACCTGGATAAGGCCAATCGGTATATTGACAAGAAATATCGCAAAGGTTGGGCACTGTAAATGAACCGGCTTATTAAAATCATCGGAATTGTTTTCATTATCTTTCTGGTGCTATTGATCATCCCCATTTCGGCGCTGGATAAGAATATGGGCGGTGCCTATAGTACGATTTCCCAGCATGATTTTATTGATAATTTTTTCGGAAATATTACTGCTTCTGTAAATCTGAACAGGGCTTATCCAACCATGCTAATTCGGGGAAATAACCCTACTTCTCCAGAGAAAGTAAAATTAGGAAGATTGTTATATTTCGATCCTATTCTATCCGTTGATAATACCATCTCCTGTGCTCATTGTCACCATCCGGATCTGGGTTTTACTGATAATAGAGCATTATCTATGGGTCAGGGCGGCTCTGGTATAGGACAGGATCGTAAGGGCGGGCAAGTACTTCGTCGCGGTTCACCCACAATCTGGAATTCTGCCTATAATCACCTCCAGTTCTGGGATGGTCGAGCAGATGACCTGGAACATCAGGCCTCTTTCCCAATTCAGGACATGAAGGAAATGGCCCAGGATAAAGATGAACTGGTTCAGGAATTACTGCAGGTACCTGAATATGTGCAATTATTCAATGAGGTGTTTGGCTATAACGCAGGACCGGTACTTACATTTGAAAATGTAACCTTTGCTATTGCTGCTTTTGAGCGTACCATCATCGCCAATAATTCCCGGTTCGATAAATATGCCCAGGGCGATCATTTAGCATTATCCAGATCAGAACGTCGCGGATTGAATTTATTCCGTTCCTTAAAAACACGCTGTTTCGAATGTCACAATTTCCCTACCTTTAACAACCCCGACTTCAAGGTGGTTGGTGTACCAGATATTAATGACCAAGAACCGGACTTGGGGCGGGCGGAAATTGTTGGCAAAGGGTATGAACGCGCCTTCAAAGTTCCCACTCTGAGAAATATAGCTCTGACGGCACCCTATATGCATAATGGTGCTTTCCAGACACTGGATGAGGTCATTGACTTTTATGCCGGCGGCGGCGGCGCAGCTCATGGGTTCAAACCGGCAACATTGGATGATAAGATCCGCAAGTTTGAACTAAGTGCTGATGAACGGCAGGATATGGTCGCATTTTTGCACGCGCTCACAGATGAGTCGAATAAACCAGTTATTCCAGATAAAGTCCCTTCTGGATTGTCAGTGGTGCCTTCATTGGAAAACCAGTCGTTCCAATTAGCTGGTCATGTGGATGAATTTGTGAAACCAGAGCAAGTCAATCTCAAACGTGTAGGTAAACGCATAATCGTGAAACCGTCGCAGACAATACAGGATGGGATTGAAATGGCTCAAGCGGGAGATACAGTAATGGTCTTGCCCGGGGAGTATTCTGAGACGCTAATGATCGACAAATCAAATATCACCATTATGGGCCAACAGAAAAATGGTGCCTGGCCCATTTTGAATGGTCAGAATAAGTTACCGGATGCGGCGGTAGGTACCGGAAGTAACATTGAGATTAATGGTTTTGTGATTAAGGATTATACAGCCAATGGTTTAATGCTGAATCGATCCATGGCAGTCACATTTCGAAATATACATTGTGATAACACAGGCCTCTACGGTGTCTATCCGGTTGAGTGTGTCGGTGTCTTGATTGAGCAATGCAGTGTCACTGGAATCAGTGATGCCGGAATTTATGTTGGTCAATCCAAGGATATTGTAGTTCGTAATAACGTTGCCTATGGCAATGTTACCGGCATTGAGATCGAAAATTCGGTAAATGTTTTGGTTGAGAATAACGAGGTGTATGATAATGCAGGTGGTATACTGGTATTTCTGCTGCCAAATAACCCATCAAAAGTTTCATCAAACTGCAAGATCGTGAATAATTATATCTATAAAAATAATCATGTGAATTTCGGTGAACCCGGTTCAATTGTGAGTAATGTTCCACAGGGCACCGGCTTGATGGTCATGGCTGGTGATAGTGTTGAAGTAACGGGCAATAGATTTCATGATAACCAATCCTTTGGTGCCGCAGTGATAGGATTGGATTTATTTTTCGGAGAAGATAATGTGTATGATGTGGATCCTATACCTGATGCCTGTTGGGTTCATGATAACGATTATCAGAATAATGGCTATGAACCGGCAAAAATTGTTGTTGAATCGGGGCTTGATGGAGCTGATTTACTTTGGGATGTGACAGGCTACAGCAATAATTGGCATGAAAAAAATGTAAGTAGTATTCCGCCTACCCTGCCTGATAAGAATTGGTCCTGGATCGGTAGAAAAACGAATTATAGGATATGGAGGCTCTTGTTTAATATATTCGGTTAAGTCAAACCTAAGTCAGGAAACAACACTTTGCTGAAGTCATTGCCACTTTCATTCGTATTATTATCTATTTTATATCCTCAAGAACTGTACGATCCTTATAAAGTTCATTCTATAAATATTGAATTTTACAACCCTGGCTATGATTCAATTCTGCAAGCCAGGTGGGATGTGGATGATAAGACTTACGAACTGGCTGACATTACTGTCAATGGTGTGACTTACGATAGCGTAGGCGCCAGGTATAAAGGAAATTCCACCTTCTTTTTAGCAAGGGAAACAGATAACCCCAAATTTCCTTTCAATATTGATGTAGAGCATGTTCATAACGATCAGGATGTAATGGGTTATGAAAAACTGAAATTATCTAACGCTTTGTTTGACGTCACCTTCGTTAAGGAGACCCTTGGCTATCTTTTAGAGGGACTTTATTTACCAACTCCCCAGGCCGGATATATGAATGTATCTGTTAATGGCACACTTATGGGCCTTTACGTGAATGTAGAGTCGATCAACAAACAGTTTTTACGCAAACATTTTGGCAACGATCAAGGCACTTTTTTTAAGTGTGAGCCGCAATTTCATTTTGGTGAGGATTATTTAGCTGGGCCTGATCTGAAATGGTATGGTGCCGATTCCAATGCCTATGCCTACCAGAAAGGGTATGAAATGAAGTCAGACCATGGCTGGACTGATCTACTGGAGTTGATCTATACGCTTAACTACAATATTGACAATATTGAAGAAATATTGAATGTGGACCGTGTCCTTTGGTTTTTTGCGGTCTCAACGGTAATGCCCGATATGGACAATTATTTTTGGTTTGTACCGCATAATTTCTATTTGTATAAAAATGCCAGCGGCCAGTTTGAAATCATTCCCTGGGATAAGGATCACACATTTGGGAATGCCTTGATAAATGTAATTAATGATGTAGGGGGAAATATTTACTGGATTTATTATTACGATCCATTCGATCTCGAAAATAACACCGAACGGCCTTTATTCAGTAAACTGATGCAGGTCCCACTATATAAGCTCTTGTATACCGCCCATCTGCGAACGATTATTGAGGATATATATAATGTGGATTATATTTATAACTGGGCCACAGAGATTCAGGATAGTATAGAATCATATGCTGATGCTGATCCAAATCTCTTTTTCCCGTTTTTATTTGGTGATTACTTTCGATTCAATGTCGATAATTTTCTGGATTCGTGGGGTTTTCAATTTTGCGGTATAACCTCCACGGTGGAACCAAGACTGGCTTATTTATCGAGTCATGCAGAAATCGCGAAAACACCGCCTGTCATTTCCAGTGTTACCCAGGATAATCTGACGCCAGCCCCGGGTGATACAGTGTTTATCAATTCGGTAGTCGAAAATGCCACCCTGGTGGAATTGATGGTAACTACTAGCCCCTATGGCGCTCATTTTGAAAGTGTGGAGATGTATGATGATGGGCTCCATCAAGACGGAGGGGAAAATGATCAGATCTACGGTGCCTACATTCCCTATTTTTCTAATGGAATTCATGTAAAATATTATATTAGGGCACTGGATAATGATGCAGTTATACTTGAACCACAAAAAGCAGAAAGAGTATTTTTTGATTATACAATCGGATCTTCATCTCTTACTGGACTCACCCCAACGATAAATGAAATAAATTATCATTCATCTGATAACTTTAATCCTGATGATTGGGTTGAAATTTATAATCCTACGGATTCAACATTTGACATGGGCGCTTGGGAATTTAAGGATGAGTCGGATGACCATATTTTTATTATACCTCAGGGTACGCTGCTAGAACCCAATGAATATATTACAATTTGCAGAGATACCGTTGCTTTTAAAAATCACTTTCCAGAAGTTCAGTCTTATATAGGTGATTTTGGTTATGGTCTCAGTGGCGGCGGGGAACTGATTCGTTTGTATGATAATGGTGGATTTTTAGTTGACTCGTTAACATATGATGATGATGAACCTTGGCCATTGGAACCTGATGGTAATGGACCCACTCTTGAGTTAACCAACCCATTGCAGGATAACGGACATTTTTCTTACTGGTCAGCATCTACTGGTAATGGCACCCCTGGGGCAGTAAATAGTAATTATCTTGGTAAAATAACGGCTAGTACTTTACCGGAAAACTTCCGATTGTATCAGAATTACCCCAATCCATTTAACCCGGTAACAAATATAATGTATTATCTCCCTGAAAGAGATGCTGCTATTGTGAAAATATTTGATGCGCTTGGAAGGGAAATAAGGGTCTTGGATAATGGCAATAAAGAGTCTGGTTATCACACGGTTAGGTGGGATGGTAAAGATGGTTATGGAAAGCACGTAAGCGCAGGTATATATCTTTATCAGTTACAGGCTGGACGATATATACAGACTAATAAAATGGTTTTAATAAAGTAATTAGTGCAAGTTAATTAGCTTAGTTATTACCATTTATTTATAATAGGACTGGGATCAAATATTCATTACCTAAATTTGTTCAATTTGTAACGTAGTTTATATAAACATTGCGTCTAAAATGTAGCATTTTGTTGTAATTTTTATGCTAGAAACAATAAAACGATTTAGGTAAAACATGATAGCAGTCATATCCCCCGCCAAAAAACTTAACTTTGATGCAGCATCGCCTATAAAAGCATTCTCAGAATGTGATTTTCTTGATAACGCAAAGACACTTGTGAACCAGGCCAAGGATTATTCCTTCGATGAGATCATGAATTTGATGGGCGTAAGTGAAAATATCGCAAATTTGACGGTCCAGCGTTTCAACGAATGGAATTTACCATTCACTGAAAATAATGCGAAACAGGCTGCGCTGGCATTTAACGGCGATACCTATGCTGGACTGGAAGCAGATACATTCAGTGTAGATGATTTCGACTATGCACAGGACCATTTACGAATTCTATCCGGTCTCTATGGGTTGCTGCGACCATTGGACTTGATCCAGCCCTACCGTCTGGAAATGGGTACAAAAATGGACAATCCATCGGGAAAAAATCTCTACGACTTTTGGGGTAGTAAAATTGCTGATGGGTTGCAAAAAGCAATAAAAGACCATGGCAGCAAGTATATCGTTAATTGTGCTTCAGATGAATATTTTAAAGCGGTGGACCTGAACGCTTTGGATACGGCTATTGTAAAACCTGTCTTTAAGGATGTGAAAAACGGTATACCAAAGGTAATTTCATTTTTTGCCAAACGTGCCAGAGGTATGTTGGCCAATTACATTATCAAAAACAAGGTCGATAATGTTAATGAACTACAGGATTTTAACGATAGTGGTTATGAATTTCAGCCTGAACTATCCAATGATAAAGAACTGGTATATATCCGTAGTTAACCTTACCGAAAAGAGCTTCTTTCTTATATATAATTCAAGAATTGTCCTTAAATAATATGGACCTTTCACAATTCAAGGAATCACTCAATAACAGTAAACCGAATGGCTTAACAAAATTATTGGAAGCACTCTGGTATGATGGTTCTGGTGATTGGAAAAAGGCTCATGAGATAACTCAGGAAATACACTCTGAAAACGCTGCAGAAGTACATGCCTATTTGCATAGAAAAGAAGGGGATAAATGGAATGCTAACTATTGGTATGAAAGAGCCAATAAACCATTTTCCGATGCATCACTGAAGCAGGAGTGGCAAGCACTTGTAGAGAAATTATTATTAAATTGAATGAAGCAAAATTTATCCAAAGATTAATGATATACTATGACTGATAAACCAGTGCCTTACAAATGTATTCATGTACAGGAAGCACAGGAATTATTAAATGATCTTGGTACGGTGATTGTCGACATTAGAGATAAGGTATCATTTCAGGCTGGCAATATTCACAGTTCCATCAACCTTTCCGAAGAGAATATCGTTGATTTTCTTGATTCCACAGACCGCAAAGCACCTTTACTGATCTATTGTTATCATGGTATCAACAGTAAAGACGCGGCTGAATATTTTGTATATAATGGATTTCAATCTGTTTTTAGTCTCAATGGTGGTTATTCTGAATTTTCTCAGCAGAATCCCAGATGAATAAAACCTGGTTAATAATGAAAGAATTTGAAAAACGTCCTTTGCTCATTTATGATGGAGAATGCGAATTTTGCATCAAATGGGCCCGTAAATTCAAAGCAATGACCGGTAAGTTCATTACATTCATCCCCCTACAAAATTTGCCGGTAGATTATGAATACGTGACTCGAGCAGCCTGTCTTAAATCCGTACAATATATTGATGGGAATAATCGTGTTTCTAAAGGTGCCGAAGCAGTTTTCCAATTGTTTCACACAGCAAAAAAAGGTTCGTTTTTGTTTACCTGTTATAGGCGAATACCCATTTTTAGGATTTTCACAGAATTTATTTATAGCTGGGTAGCAAGGAATCGCCATTTATTTTCGTAAACATTTGGCTAGGCTAGTGGATCTAATCCAAAATCATCGAAAATCATTCAAAATAATAATCATAAATTTGAGCGTTAGTTTATCTCTACTGTTTGCAATGAATAATCCGAATAGCGTTAAAGAAGTCATTGTCAATGACGAGTGGTTTGCAGAAATACAAACCGGCGAATACACGTTTAATTGCCGGATTGCCGGATTGGAGAATGATGGTGAAACGATTATATTACTACATGGTTTTCCAGAAACCTCCTACATGTGGATTAACCTGATGAAAGGATTGGCAGAAAAAGGATATCGTGTAATCGCTCCCGACCAGCGGGGCTATAGTCCGAATGCCAGACCAACCTTTATCAAGGAGTATTCACTCAAACATACTTCCAGTGATGTTCTCGCGATCGCAAATGCATATAATTTGAAGCGCTTTCACTTAGTGGGCCATGATTGGGGTTCCTCCGTTGGCTGGGCATTTATTGCTGAGCACCCTGAAAGATTATATAGCTGGACATCATTATCTATACCCCATATGAAAGCATTCCAGGAAGCATATCGATCAGATTATGATCAACAGAGAAGAAGTAAATACATTGGCTTTTTTAATATGCCCTTTTTCCCTGAATTGTATTTGTCATTCAATGGTTATAATAATCTTAAAAATATCTGGCGTGCCCATAATGATGAGGAAAAAGAAGCCTATTTATCTGTGTTCCGCCAAAGGGGTGCCCTGCGCTCAGCATTGAACTGGTACAGGGCCAATATTGGCAGACGCAGGAATCCCAGTGATAATATTAATTTTGGTAATGTAAAAGTACCAACGTTACTAATCTGGGGTAATATGGATATGGCCATCGGTAGAAAGTCTGTCGTACTGAGTGAACAATATATGGCTGGCCCCTATAATTTTTTGGAATTATATGCTGGTCACTGGTTGATCCAAGAATCATTTGATGATGTATCAAAAGCTATAATAAAACATATTAAAACGTATTCACTGGAATATTATGAGCCGCAATTAGGGAGAAGGAAAAAATGAAAAAGGGGCGCTAGCGCCCCTTTCTGTTTCAATATTATTTTTCTTGTATTATCTACCTTTTCCCCAGCGAGTATGTCGCATGAAACGACGAACCAGAGCACGGTGTATTTCTATGATCTCCAATTGTTTATCAGTGAATACCGCCTGTTTTTCTTCATGAAATGAAGCAGTTATATCCACAACATTTGTCCTATACTCTTCTGCTGAAAGATTTATAATACCATTCACAAAATCATTATGTAGTGATTCCAATGCTGCTTTGAATGATTCTTCTAATGATTCCAGGGTTTGAATTTGCTCTGCGGTCATACCAAGAACATCATACATCTCCTGGCGAATCTTATCATGGTTGCCAGCATGTTTGCCAAAACCACCTTTTCCTCTGCGCCAGTGATCGTCTTTTTCCTTATGCATTGCCTCCAGTATTGCTTTCTGGTCATCCGTAAGCAGTTTATCCATAGCTGCCCTGAACCATTCCATAAGACCCATCATTTCCAGATGTAATTCCTCTTTTGTCAACGTACCAGCTCTTAATGCCGTAAAGAGTTCATCCATAACCGTTGTCTTATAATCGATCATTTCGTCGTATTCTGATTCTTGTTCAGCGGTAAGGATAGAGCGAATGTATTCATCCATGCGCTGATGGTGGCGAAGCCGTTTGTGATGATAATCGTTTTCCTCTGAAAACGCCTGTGGATCTAGATCATCAGGGGGAGAAAGTAATCTTTCCTTTTGTTCCTCGGTGAGGTTCTCCTGCAGGTACAAAGCCAATCGCCATAGGGATGAGTTATCGGGGTAATAATCACCGCCATTGCGTAAACGATCTTTACTATCAGACAATTGCCTGGCAGAAAAACCAAGGTCCTGGTCGAGATCATTGATCAGCATATCATAGGCGTAGGGGTCACCAGAATCGTTTCCAGCCCCGAAGAAATTTTCACAGCCTGTCGTAAACAGTAGGCCGATGAATAACAGTGGTAGTATTTGTTTCATTATTTTCTCCTCAATTGAATTTAGCCTTTTGACTATTAATAAAGAAATAAAGTTAAATTATTATTTTATTGTTTCTTTACTTTAACTTACGAATTTCCAGATAAACTGAAAATATTGCCTCAAAGGAAATAATATGAGTAACCGTACTTTAGCAATTTCTGAATCTATTTATCAATATTTATGCGATCATTCGCTTCGTGAAGATCCTATATTGAAGGAGTTACGTGATCATACCTATGATATGGAAGAACGGGCCATGCAGATCGCTCCTGAGCAAGGACAATTCATGCAAATGCTCATCAAACTGATTGGGGCAAAGAATACCATCGAAGTCGGTGTGTTTACTGGATATAGTTCACTGGCTATTGCTCTTGCACTACCTGAAGACGGCCGTATTGTGGCCTGTGACGTGAATCCCCAATACACCAGTGTAGCCGAAAAATTCTGGGTCAGTGCAGGCGTCAGGGAAAAGATCGATTTACGAATTGGACCTGCCAGGGACACCCTCTCAGAGTTAATTAGTGATGGCTTGGCTGGTACCTTTGATTTTGCCTTTATTGATGCCGATAAGGTCAACTACGACCATTATTATGAACTCTGTTTGCAGCTGATTCGTCCTGGCGGTCTCATTACCGTTGATAATGTGCTATGGGGCGGAGCTGTAGCGGATGATAGTATTAATGATACTGATACAACTTCCATAAGAGCACTCAATGACAAATTACACCGGGATGAACGAATTGATCTTAGCCTTGTCCCGATTGGTGATGGTCTGACGCTTGCCATGAAATGCGGCTGATTTATTTTGATTTTTTAATTTATATTTAACTTATGCTTGAAAAAATAAAAGAAGATATTGATAAGGATCTGCCCAAAATCGGCCGGCTTATGGATGAGGCCGGAGATGATATTGTAAAAAAAATGGATCAGTTTATGCAGAATGTAGCATCTGGCTTAGAAAAATTATTCGGTGAAGTTGAAAAACCACCTGAAGATTAGCCTTCTGTTAGTTTTTGGAACCTATAATAAAACTATTAATTATGCGGCTAAACCAGCTGAATGGTAATATAGTTCGCATTAGTACCCTTATCTTTGCCTGTGTTCCTGCCAAATAGCGCAGTTTATTTCTTTTCCTATTAATTATATCCTCGATCATTATTGCCACGTTCTCTGGATCACCCACCCCTTTTTTTGTAATCAGGATATTGTTGTGTAACTCCTTCAGTCGTTTGGTGTAGTTTGCATATGGACTGTCTCCTTCTAGCCCAGCATCTGCTTCGTGACTATTATCATCAATTGCTTTAGTGGAATACGTTCCCGGTTCAAGATTAACAACCTCGACGCCAAAAGGCTGGAGTTCAAAATACAAGCTCTCACTGAACCCCTCGAGCGCAAATTTTGATGCACCGTAGGCCCCGAGTCCGGGTAGCGTTGATCTCCCCTGGGCGCTGGAAATATTTATGATCTTGGTGGAAAAATCTTTACCTGATTTCGAAGCAGTGGCGCGCATAAGGGGTAGGGCGGAACGGGTGACTTTCTGTACACCAAAAAAATTTGTTTCAAATTGAGAACGTATCTCATCTTCCGATAGGTCCTCAAAGAAACCACCAATGCCATAACCTGCATTGTTGATTAATACGTCCAGACGGCTATCTTGTTTTTCAATAGTATTTATCACCTTATTAATCGAATTATCATTTGTGACATCCAGAGGCAATATATGACATTCAGTATTGCGTCGTTTTAATTCCAGTTTGAGGGTGTCTTGTTTTTGCATATTTCGCATGGTTGCATAAATGGTGTGGCCTGCAGCAGCTAGCCTGGCAGAAGTGAGCATACCAAATCCACTGGAGCAACCCGTAATTAAGATGATCTTATTCATAATGAAATTATTCCCTCAAGCCAATTTAAAATTTCCTGAATTAATAACGAGAAATATCTTTTTATTACTATAAAGTAGATAAAATAGATGTTTTTTGTAGATAAAACACTTGACCAAATATCTTTCTTTGGATAGTTTATATAGCTGTATAGCTTGTAAAGCTAAAGAAGAAATTTAAATTAGAAATATTATGGGAAAGCGCGAACCTTATAAAGGAAGTAGATCCAAAGTTGAAAGTTTGGTCAAAAAAATGATCAAAGATAACATGTATGATCCCAATGATGAGGAATTATGGCTGATAAATGAATATGACCGATTTGGCTTATATGCCAAACCAATGCTAACAAGTTTTGAAATATATTATGATAAGTTGTGGGAAGAATTGAAAAAACTACGGCGCATGGATATTGAAGTGCTCGAAGATCTTGTGGATAATCCAAATATTTATCTAATCGATATTCTCATCGAACCATTCACTGAATATATTCGTAAAAAGAAAGAGTCTAAATCTATGTTAATGCTGCAAAAATTGAATATTGTTTTCGTGGATGACCGACTAATTTTGAATTAAGCATTTTCTTTAATGCCGGGTTATACAAAGACGAGGCTGGATCTTAAGAATCTCCCTAATTGGCTGACTTTCCTGAAGGAAGATCTTAATTTAAAGGCACTTGGGCTTTCAGTCGCGCGCTTGCCTGCGGGTAAAGGGTATACCATTATGCATCAGCATGAAGAACAGGAAGAAGTCTACATGGTACTCAGCGGTCGGGGTATTATTCATATAGATGGTGAAGATATTTCCTTACGAGAGGGCGATTTTGTAAATGTTGTCCCGGAAAGTAAACGAGCGTTGAAAGCGGCAGATGACTCCGATCTGATTTTTATTTGTGCAGGTGCAGTGAGTACGGGTAAATACCCGAAGAGCGCAAAATCCAGAGCGTTGATCGATGATGGTATCCCAGATTATGATAATGTACCTCCATGGTATGAAGGCAATAAGAAAATTGCCGAGATTAATAAGCGTTTGAAACATGAGCGTGAAGCTCGAAAGGAATAAATCATATATGAAGTATCGTTATCTGATTTTCTGTTTGCTTACCTTTTTGCAGGCTGAAGATATGACATTGCTAGCACCTGATGGTTCCACCGTATTCATCCATCGGGATGAATATGGTGTGCCCCATGTAGTTGCAGATAACCAGAATGCGGTTTCATTTGGCCAGGGGTTTGCGGAAGCGCAAGACCGTTTATTCCAGATGGATCTGAATCGCCGTGGTTCGTTAGGCCGCTTGAGTGAGTTGTATGGTGATCTGACACTGAATATGGATAAAGATATTCGCCGACTGGGTTACACAAAATCAGAATACGATGAAATGTTCGCTGAACTGGAAATTGAGGTCCAAGAAGCTATTAGTTCCTATGCTGCTGGCGTGAATACATATGTTGATTCTATGACAGCCAATCCTTCCAAATACAAACCTATTGATTATGCCTTTTTGGAATTTGAACCATGGGAAGTGCACCATTCGTTGGCATTCGCAGTTTATTTTTGCAGGTTATTCGGTATGTTTGGTGGCCAGGAATTAACACGCCTGACTGAATTGCAGGATAATGGCTGGAATTGGTTCGATGAGAATTTACCGGTGAATGATACCACTTGCACAACCACCTTGGTGGATGAAGGTAGAGCCACGCAGCAGGACTGGAGTTACTCGGGGATGATAATACCCGATCATATTGCCCAGGAAGTAGCAGATCATAGAACGGCAATAAGAGCATTTGCTGAAGAAAACGGACTGATATTCAAGCTCGGTAGTTTTGCAGCCGCAATAAGTTCTACAAGTTCAGCCAACGGTAATGCGATGATCCTTGGTTGTCCCCAGATGGGTGGACCGAACTATAATGAAACATCCCGAACGATGGAAGTAGAATTGCAATGTCCTGATTTCCACGTAGGCGGATTAAGCATCCCTGGGTTTCCAGGCGTTGTCATCGGACATTCAGAATATCTGGGGTGGACCAATACCAGCGGTGTCAGTGATAATGTGGACGTATATATTGATTCCACCCAAAGTCCTAATTTTGATGATGGTTACTGGCACAATGGCGAATGGCTCCAATTTGAAGTGATTACTGATACCATCTATACATATGCTGGATATGAGATATTCACGCATTATCGCACCATCCATGGTCCTGTATTTAGTGCTTATATGCCTGCTAACCAGGTTTATTCTTATAAGATGACATTTTGGAAAAAAGAGCTTGGGAGCGCAGATTATATATTTAACGCGATGAAGGCGACTAGCCTGGAAGAATTTGAGGATGAGATTCGACTTGCTGCGATGTCTTTTAACTATATTGCTGTGGATCAGAATGGGAACATTGGTTATTGGCATGGAGGCCTGTTTCAGGATCGAAGTGACGGTGTGCATCCATATTTACCGCACAAAGGAGACGGTACGGAAGAGTGGGGTGGATTTATTGCCTTTGAGGATCTTCCCCAAGGAGATAATTCTGCACTTGGCTACTTCACAAACTATAATAATAAACCTGCCACGTGGTGGAATAATGGCGATATCGGGCCCTGGATAAATGGGATCTCATTGTGCGATCGTAATGACCTAATAACCAATTATATTGGATCGTTGAACGGCGTTACCTTGGATGATGTGAAGAATATACCATTTGCGATTAATGATCATGGCACTTATCAGCAGGCACTGGAACTAACCGGTACAGGTGTAATCGATTTTAATATTAATCCTCCAGGGCAAAGTGGTTTCACAAGTTTGAACGGGACACAAAGTTCCCACATGCATGACCAATGGCCCTTGCATGTTGCGTGGGAATTTAAGGATCAGCTTTTCGGAGAAACTGTGGTGCAGGTTGCCCAGGATATTATGCCTGTTAACTTCAAACTTCATGCACCCTATCCCAATCCATTTAATCCAGTAACAAATATCAAATTTTCACTAAATCGTAATGCCCGTATCCAAATTGATATCATCGATATCACGGGTAGAGTAGTAGATAATTTGGTTGATAATGAATACGATGCCGGAAAACATACTATTCCCTGGATCACCTACTCAGTACCCAGTGGTGTATACTTTGTTCGACTGTCTTCTTTTGACATAACAGAAACAAAGAAGCTATTGCTGCTGAAATAAACCCAGGCCCATCGGATAACGGGCCTGGGTTATTGGCAAGTGCAGCATGAATGCGTCACCTTGCTGAATTAGTCGTTTGTTTTATCTGCGTGAGAGAATACATCCGTACTGATTGTACCTGATGTTTCTGCAAGGATTTCTTCAGCAGTGATATTTTCTTCCTGATCTTGAGCGAAATTGACGCTGTCAATATTCAGTTCCTCTGCATATGATGTGCTGTATTCATTGCTTTTATATACAAATGTTTTACCTGGGCCGTACTTTTTTCGAGCGGCGGAAAAGGCGGACTTGAATGATATTATTGTTTCTACAGTACCTAGGATTTCAATTTCAGATTCTAGCTCCATAATAGTTTCATTTACTGGTGTACTCACAAACTGATCTGATTCTTGTGTATTTTCAAAAACTGTTTCAACTGCGGGTGCTTCGAGTTCCGATACCTCTGTAGAACTATGTTGATAAATAATAGCTGCAAGAGCCAGAACAGAAAATGTGATTGTAGTTATAACTGTTGCTGTACGATTTTTATCGATGTTTCTCATAAGAAACTCCTTTCATGTTATTTATTTGATCACAACTATAAACGATAATAACTATTTGGAGTTCCATCAAAACCTGAGAATACACTTTATAATGCCATTTCAAGTTCAGAGTACTGCCTGCAAGTGGCAGTTGTCGCTATGTGTTATTTCGTAGGAAGCAGACTAGTCGTCTACAGATTTATCTCTTTTGATGTATATAAGAAATGAACTAGATGCAGAGCTGGATACCAAACCATACCCATTAACTACATTTGAGTTTGGCATTACATATTGATTGAATTCAGGCAGTCCTTGAAAATAATTGAATGTAGCGTCATCTGTGGCTTGGAATGTCATCAGTTGCAATCCGTAATAATCAAAAAACAACCAGGACATACTCACTGGAGCTGTTTCTACATTCCAGAGCCAGGGATTATATCTATAGGGACTGTTTTTTACCCAGTCTGTTTCCTGTACTGATCCACGAGGGTAAGGCTCTTTCCACAAAGCGTAAATATCCTTGTAAGTTGTGTCGTAGATCAGGTTGATCAAACAGCTATCCCGTATTCCATTTTGGTTCCAATCATCGAAATATTCATTTTCATCCCATGTGCCATCATTGTTTTCATCTGTAAATGGTTCCAGGTCCACGGAATCAGCATCCAGAGCCAGTGTCATGATGCGTACGGTTTCATAATCGTCCTCGTTAAAATCGATCTTAAATAATGGATAGCTGGCAAAACTTTCTGTAAAACATTCACCCTGTTTTAAGTTTAAAGTGTCCACGTGCCCGATAACAGGTGGCCACATAGCAGGATCGTAATTGTTGATGTTTATCTCCGGGACATTAAACGAATTACCTTTACACGTATAAATTGATTCCGGCACGGGACTGATTTCCATTTTATCTGGTATAACAGTTATTCCTGAGATTGTATCAGTTCCATGGATTGCAAGTACTTGGTAGGTTTCACCGCCTTGAAAAATATAATTTGAACTGGTGAAATACCTCCCTGGTGAATTCAACACTGGATCTAGCAATAAATCAATAGTATCACCAATGATATGGACTTGTGCATCATCGATCCATAATTGTTTTGAACTAACGTTCTCCTTCAGGTTTGCTGATCGAGCCACGAATACAGTGTCAATCAAAGGGAAGTTTGCCCGCAGATTGGCCCATAGTACAAGTTTCTCTTCATATTCAACTTGGTCCTCATTGATTGAGCAGGCGAGATACAAAATAGGTAGTATAATAAGTATTTTCTTCATAGCTAGAAATATATGGTGAAGCCTATACTTGGAATAATGGGGAAAAGACTCAAAGGATCTTCTTGGATCCGACCTTCATCTTCTTCGTCAACATTGATTTCCCCTACATCTGGTTGACCATTTCCATTAGCGTCATGATCCTTTTCGATCCAGTCACCATCATCATCCTTGCCATTGTTGGTACTGCCTAATTTGTAAATGTAAATGAAGATGTTTTTCTTATTATATGAGTTGATAATTTGAAAGAAGATATCCATATCCCGTCCAAAGAATTTCCCATGTCTCACAACACCAATGTCTAGGCGGTCATAGACCGGATAACGGCCGCTATTCCGTGCTCCAGGAATAGTGCTGAATGTAGATCCAGGATCACCGGGTAGCTTTTCTACGTAATATCCTAAAATTGGTGTGAAAGCCTGACCGGATTGCCAGGTCCATTTCCAGTTTAATTCCCATTTTGGATTTACGGTATAATTACCTAAAATATTAATTACATGTGACCTGTCCCAATTGGTGTAATATTCTTCTTCTTTAGCGGTTAACTGGCTGGTCATAATTTTTCGGGAAACTGAATTAGTATAAGCAACCCATCCGGTAAGTTTTCCGAATGTCTTCTGAAAAAATAGTTCTAATCCATATGCGTATCCATCTGCAAGAGTGAAAGCATCACTGACTTTTTCATCCGATATATCCGCATCTGTTGAGGAACGGGAATCTTCGAAAGTGAGCATATTTTGAATTGTTTTATAATATGCTTCAATCTGAATTTTGTAAATGTCACGAATGTACTCTTCGTACCCAATAACAGCCTGCTGTGCTTCTGCGGGATCAACTGAATTATCAACAGCAAGCCAACTATCTAGAATAGTTGGATTATAATCATCCTGAACGGTTTGGATGAATTGGTGATAATTCCCAAATGCCAAATTGATATAGCGATCATCAGTCAGTAAATATTTTGCACCCAATCGAAAATCAATGTAAGGGGTGCTGGAATAAACGCTGTAATAGTTGTACCGCATACCAGGTTCGATAATAAAGCGAGGTGTTGCTTTCCATTTCAGTTTTGTATAAAACCCAGCTTCTAGGGGGCTCTCACCAATATAGAAAGAGGTATCTTCCAAGAACGTATTAAGGTACTTGAAATCAAGTTGCTTGATTTGCGCACCGGTTCTCCACTCTAATGCTGAAGATTGGAAAAATGTCAAGTTAGCCGATAAGGTTTGGTCCAGTATTTTATTTTCACTATTTAATCCATCATCACCACCTAAATTAAAATTGGTAAAAAATTCACTGGAAGCGGCCAGAAAATTACCAACCAGTTTTTCATTGAATACTCGGCGTAAAGAAAGACTATAGGTATTGTTACCCCAATCAGCTGTAAGACCCAGGTTATCAAAAATCAGATCATCAATGCCCCGATAGATGCTGACCGATATGCGATCTTTTTCGTTTAGATCAGAAAATACATGACCTTGCAGATCGTAAAAATAGTAAGGCGGTATCTTTTCAGCTGTTTCGGCAGGTAATATTTTTGGCAATAAATAATCAAAATACGTTCTGCGCGCTGATAAAAGCCAGGCGCCATTATAAAAAGGTCCTTCCATGGTGGTTTGGGCAGATAGTAATGATATGCTTGTTTTTCCTTGAAAATAATTACGGTTCCCTTCTCGACTCAGAACATTGAGGACAGCTGAAAGTCTGCCCCCGTATTCTGCATTAAATCCGCCTTTGATTAATTCCACTTCCTTAACCGCATCAACAAGGAAATTGGAAAAAATTCCACCAAAGTGAGTTGGATTATATACGGTGATTCCATCAAGTAAAATTAGGTTTTGATCAGTGTTGCCACCACGAATAACCAGACCAGTACTCGCTTCATTGCTGGTAAGCACACCGGGCAGAGCCTGAATAGTACGGAAAATATCCGGTTCTGCAAGGGCAGGTACTGCTTTGATAATGCGCGGGGATAAATTAACACGACTGGGTTGGATATTATTTTTTCGCTGTAGTTTCTCTGCCGATACATCCACTTCAGTTATTTCTACAGCTTCAATCCCGAGTCCCAAATTCATTTTAATAGATTCATCTGCTCCGAAAGTTATTTTTTTTTGCAGTGTGGCATACCCTATGTATGAAACCATAAGAGTATAGCTTCCGGGACGTATATTTTGTAAAACATAATACCCATTTTTATCGGTCGACATACCATTCCCAGTTTCAATGAGAAATACATTAGCACCAATAAGTGCTTCGCCAGTCTCTTGATCGGTAATGAAGCCTGACAGCTTCCCACCTTGTGCATATAAGTTCCAACCAGCCATCATAATTAACAGGATTGACTTAATTAATTTTAAGTTGGTGTTATACATTTTTATAATGGAGTATTATGTTTCGAGTGGTGCTTAGAAAATTATTTGGGTGCCAAATACCCTAGATTTTTTATAGAAAAAGTCGTGGGAACAACCTCAAAATATTTAAATGTACCAGTTGAATCACAAGTGTTCCCCTCCAATAGCATGGTCAACTGATCTTTTGTGATTGGAAATGATGGAAACCGACCTAATAAACTAGCTGCTAGCTTAATCGGTAAAGCCGGAGCAGGGATTTTCCATTTCTTTTTTCCCGAAGCTGCGGATATAAGATCAATCAATTCTATCCAAGTATATGGTCTTGGACCACCCAGCTCGTAGGTTTTACCAATTGTTTTTTTGATGTCTAATGCTTTGACAAATAACTCGGCTACATCCTTAATATGAATCGGTGACATTGCAAATTGACCTGCATTCCGGGGAATGAGACCTTCATAAAAAAGTGGCGCAGGTAAGGGCAGGCTCAACATATCATCTCGCAGCTGTGAACAGAATTCTTGCCTGCCCTTTGGTTCGCCAAATATTAATGATGGACGAAATATAGTCCATTCTAGTTCCGTGTTTTTTAAGTATTGTTCTGCTAAAAATTTGGTCGATTGGTACCCTGTCCCATCGTATTTAACCCCATTGGCACTCATCAGAATAAAACGTTTTACGCCTAATCTTTCAGCTGCTTCCATACAGTGTCGTGCACCTTCAAAATGCATTGCTTCAAAAGTGATTCCTTTTTTTGGAAATTGCCTTATGATCCCAATATTATATATCACTGCATCAGTATTATTAATTGTCTGCTCAATTGATTCGAAATCTGTTATATCTCCAATATTAACATGGCACTTATCAGGTAGATAAACTTTGTTTTCCGATCCAGGGCGAACAAGTAAAACAGGATCATGATTATTATTCAATAGTTCTTCAGTGATATATGTACCTACAAAACCAGTCCCACCAAACAATGCTACTTTCATGGTGCAATATCCACGATTGTGTCTTTCATATAAATATTATAATTATCGTTCAAAAAAGGTCAGCAATAACATTTTTCGGTATGAAAAAATATTTTCCGGATTTTTCTTAACCAAAACTTGAGCAGTTAATCGTTTGTTCAAACTCAATGTTGTATACTTTCATTAATGAACCTATACAGGCTTATCCAGGACACCTTTTTGATAATCATCGAATGCCTGTAAAATTTCACCTCTAGTATTCATTACAAATGGACCGCCTCTAGCTACTGGTTCATTAATAGGTTCTCCGGCGACCACAATAAATTGGGCGCCATCAGGTCCAGCATCTAAAATAAGATCACCAGACTGTTCAAATACAACCAGACAACCCTTAGGTATCGTTTGGTCCAGTTCCATACTACCTTCATAAATATATATGAAAACGTTCCAACCATTTTCGATCTTAATTTCAAATAGTGCATCGGGCTTTAAATATATATTATGGTATAGCATACCAGTGTGTGGTTTTCCCGGTCCTTTTATACCCTGATAACTCCCGGAAATTATTTTGGCATTTCCACCCTCAAAATCCACTTGTGGTATTTTTTCGGCCGGGATATCGTGATAAGCTGGATCAATCATTTTAAGTTTTTTCGGCAAGTTCATCCATAACTGAAAACCGCGCACCAAACCTTCAGTTTGTTCTGGCATTTCACTGTGGATCACACCCCTTCCCGCAGTCATCCATTGAACTGATCCATCTGTTAAAATCCCTTCGTTACCGGCTGAATCCTGATGTCGAAATCTTCCATTAAGCATATAAGTAATGGTTTCGAAGCCACGATGTGGATGGGATGGGAAACCAGCAATATAATCGTTCGGATTTGCGCTGCCGAATTCATCTAAAAGCAAGAAAGGATCCAGCATATTCAGTTCAGGACTACCAATGATCCTAGTTAGATTTACTCCTGCACCATCAGTTGTTTGGATTCCTTTAATTATTTTTTCAACTTTGCGATAACTCATTTATTTAAAAATTTAATCTATAATTTTCCTACCATATTAATCAATTTACTGACATCACCTATTATTTCTATAGCTGCCGACGATGTTTGGTCTTCTAAGATCGTTCCTTTATGGTCATATAACTTTAGATAAATATTACCATCAAGATATTCATGCACTCTGGGAACCATATCAATTTTATCAGGTGCATATAGCAAGCCTGCTTCATGCCCTTTTTCAATGGTTAGTTCCAACATGAGATCCTTCTGCTTTAACTGCCAGTAAAATTTATTAGAATCGTAATGGATTTCTTTGGTAACCGCATTTCTATAGGTTGTAAAACGATAAAGATTACTTTTATAGTATAAACCAACGATAAATCCAGCAAATGCTGTGTTTTTCCAGGGGATAGTTGCCAATGATGCAGTGATGCTTAAATCATTATTTGAAAAATGATTAGATTGTGCCCAGATCCAGTTTTCAGGAAAGTTGCGGCCCCAGTCTTTTTCAATATAGCCTCGACCACCAACAAAATTATAATTAGATCCATTAAATTCAATTTTGCCATCTAAGGAATGATCCATGCTCAGGATGCCATGAAAACATTCCATAGTGGGCACATAAGCGTACCAACCCATACAGCCGGGTTCAAATAGAGTTACCGGCCAGGGTTTCAAATTATCTGCAGTGACCTGTCCCTTAATTGTAAGAGTCTCTGATTCAATATCTAAGATTATTTTTTGAGATGAAAAGTAGTTTGATCCTATGTGTAAATCGTAACTGGATGTACTGCAACTGAATTGTTGAACTTCAAATCGCTCATAGAATACGTTAACATTTCCACCGTCAAAAATCATAATAAAAGCTGTTTGGTTATTATTTAACCCGCTGCGATAAATACCAGGAATTATCGCCAGTGATTGACCATCATCCGTGACCAGTTTATGGTACCATCCTTCAAAAAATGGTCTTTTATTTTTTCCCCCATGGTAAGCACTGGGATCACGTAAGAACATCATTTAATCATCACAAACAGCGGGGAATTTAATTACCAATAAACACCTTAATTAAAGTATTGTTTGGATTATTTTTTACAGAGATTATTGGTCAGGATTTTAAAGCGGGAATATTCTTGTATAGATCAAGGGATTCGGGGTTTGCCAGCGCATCCCTGTTCAGTACATCTTCGCCTTTCAGAATCTTCTTTACTGCAATTTCGACCTTTTTCCCATTGATTGTATAGGGAATATCGTCAATAGGTAAAATTAATGCTGGTACATGTCGTGGCGAGCACGTTTTTCTTATCGTCGATTTTAATTGGGAAATCAATTCATCTGTTAATTCAATATTCGCCGCAAGTTTTACAAAAAGAATTACCCGCTCGTCATCATGCCATTCCTGCCCCACAACTAAACTGTCATCTATTTCACCCATGTTCTCTACAACTCGATAAATTTCTGCTGTGCCTATACGTACACCGCTTGGATTCAATGTAGCGTCACTGCGTCCATATATTTTTACACCACCATGGTCATTGATGGTGATATAATCTCCATGACACCAGACATTAGGAAATACGGAGAAATAGGCGTTGTGATATTTTTCCCCGTCTAAATCATTCCAAAAATAGATTGGCATGGAAGGGAAAGCATGGGTGCAGACAAGCTCACCTTTCAGGTTAAGTTGACTTTGACCATTAGAATCAAATGAATCTACGGCCATGCCAAGACCACGGCATTGGAGTTCACCACGATAAACGGGTAGTGTAGGATTCCCCAGTGCAAAACAGGATATCAGATCTGTACCGCCGGATATGGATGCCAGTAATACATTGGCTTTAACGTCGCGATAAATATAATCAAAACCTTCTTCTACCAAAGGTGAGCCAGTAGAGAGTATGGACCGTAAATTGCTCAGATCAACATTGTTTTTTGGCTTTTCACCTGCTGCTTCACTAGCGGTGATGAACTTTGCGCTGGTACCAAAAACGGTGATCCCGAGATCCTGGACCAACATCCACATGGTGCTGGAATCTGGATGAAGCGGTGAACCGTCATAGAGTACAACTGTTGCACCTGTAGCTAGGGAAGAGACCAGCCAGTTCCACATCATCCATCCGCAAGTGGTAAAATAAAAGATCGTATCATCCCGATCGAGGTCCACATGCAGTTTAAGTTCTTTCAGATGCTGGATAAGTGTGCCGCCGGCACTGTGGACAATAGACTTAGGTAAGCCAGTTGTTCCTGATGAATACAGAATATATAAAGGGTGATTGAAAGGCAATTGGGCAAATACCAAGTCATCATAATTGTTTCGATCAATAAAATCTTCGTAATAGACGGCATGGGAAATATTGGAAATATCAAAGTCCTTCTCAGTGTAGGGAATCAAGATCACCTTTTCCACGCTGGGAAGGTCTTCTAAAATTCCCCGTAATTTTTCCAATGAATCGTACGATTTACCATTATAGAAATAGCCATTTGCGGCGAAAAGGAATTTCGGTTTGATCTGTGAAAAGCGATCTAGCACTCCCTTGATTCCAAAATCAGGCGATGATGCAC
>SCKQ01000029.1 GCA_004124535.1 Fidelibacterota bacterium | reverse complement strand
AAGGATTACTGCTAGCCTCCGGCCTAATCACCGGGGAAGCTTTAATGGGTATTCTGGTTGCAGTACCGATATTTGTTACGGGAAATAAAGATTGGTGGCCATCCAATCCCGGGTATGATCTTCTGGGGATTGCTGCTTTTCTTGGCATTATCTACTGGCTATTTAATACAGCAGGTAAAAAATGAAGATAAATACGTCCCTGCTGCAACGGCTACCTAAGGTTGAACTCCACTGCCATCTTGATGGTTCTTTGCGTGTACCAACAATTCTAGACTTGGCCAAAAAGGATAAGGTTACTCTGCCAGCTTCCAGCGCAGAGGAATTATCTAAGCTGCTGTTTATAGGGAAAACTCGTGGATCATTAGAAGATTACATAAAACGATTTGATATAACTCTGAGCGTCATGCAAACGCCGGCGGCACTTGACAGAACTGCGTATGAATTGATCGAGGACGTGGCCAAGGAAAATGTACGGTATATAGAAATTCGTTATTCACCCATACTGCACACAGAAAAAGGAATGACCATGGGTGAGTCTGTTGAAGCGGTTCGAGGAGGATTGAAGCGTGGTCAAAAAGATTTTGGGGTAAAGTCTGGTATTATTGTTTGCGGAATACGCAACATCTCCGCAGCAGCATCGCTGAAACTTGCCGACTTAACTGTGCAGTATAAAAATAAAGGTGTTGTTGGGTTTGATCTGGCAGGTGCAGAAGAAAATTTTCCAGCAAAGGACCACCAGGAAGCTTTCTATATGATTTTGAATAATAATATCAATGCTACAATTCATGCCGGAGAAGCGTATGGACCTAGCTCTATACATCAGGCAATTCACCATTGTGGCGCACACCGGATCGGTCATGGCACACGACTGAAGGAAAATAAAGACCTAATGAACTATGTGAATGACCACCGCATCACTCTTGAAATTTGTTTAACATCTAACTGGCAGACAAGATCCATTCGATCTCTGAAATATCATCCTCTGAAGTATTATTATGATCAGGGAATCCGAGTCACATTAAACACAGATAACCGTTTAATGTCCGGTACCACTTTGACGAAAGAGTTTTTGCTCGCGCATAAATTATTCGGATTCAAACTGCATGATTTTAGAGAAATGATAATTATGGCTATGAAAAGTGCGTTTATACCTTATGCTGAGCGCAAACAAATGATTCGCAATATTGCCGATGAATTAGAGCAGGAATTCGGTTTAATGCCGGAGTTTATTGAGCGAAAGAACTAATATTGATTCGTACTCAATGCTGAATTACAGCAATTTTCTCGAACTCTGACTCCCCGCTATCCCTATAAATACTTATTAGGTAAACACCTGTATCAGCCCATCGACCTTTACTATCTTTTCCATCCCAATAGGCCTGATACCCATTTACCCCTGCGCTACTAACCAAAAGCGTACGGATCACTCTCCCGGTAATGGTCATTACCTTACAGGTACTTTCATCCATTAAGCCATCAATAACTAGTGGCGAAATACTGGGCAGATGATACGGGCTGGGGAACACCCGTGTTTGGTTGTAGCTATCCTTCCGGACTGCAAAAGGCATACGCAATACACTAATTCCCTGACTGGTCGCTATATAGGCCAAACCTTCACCATTATCAAACGCAATATCAGCCACTTCATTTGAGAGCAATTGACTATTATCTTGTTTGAAACCGTTTATATCCGGCCAATACGTTGCTCCTGATGTTAGGACATGCACACCTTGTGTTGGCGAGGCGGTCCAAACATTATTTCTGGAGTCAAGCCGAACCTTTGATCCTTTTCCGTAAGAAATATTTGGAAAATATACATAACCATATTTTTTGACAGGGTCAGCATTTGAGAATTGTAAGGTCAATTGCAGTAAACCAATAGGGGTGAGCGCATATAGTATATCTTCATCATTAATCGCCAATGACCATACAGTATTATTGGTATAGCCAGGGTTGACATCAACTGAACCCCATTCTGTACTGGTAGGACTGATTACACTGCCCTCATAATCCAGATATACCAAACCACCATGCCGTGCTGGTGATGTATTCAAATCGTCCTCAAATGAACCAATCCAAACACGACCGAATGAATCAAACCCAATAGTATTGGGCGTATAGCTTAGGATATTTCCAGAGTTAGTTACACTAAATGATCCCCAGGATTTATTTGCATCCAGTACCGTAATCGGGTTTCCTCGCGTTGTAGCATAAGCGTTCGCTCCCCAGAGAATACCTGAGGCATCGAATTCAAGATCCTTTACAACCATATATTCATTGGCGTAATAATCCAACACTGCAGTATCTATCAAAGTGAAATTCTCAGGATTATCTATATCAATTATTATGATACCCCCTCCATGGCGACGTGGTTCAGGGTATGTCCCACGGATGGCGCAATACAGTAGACCATCCGGCCCCTGTTCCATATCAGCTACAAAACCGCCAAAATCAACGGGTATATAATCTACAGCAAAGCGTGATTCATTATAGGTTGGTGCAAGAATTATCTCGTCCGATTCAGCGATATTCCGCCAGCCCCAGGTTTCTTTGATAGAAAGACCATACTTTGAACCGGCAACAAGCCGACCATCATTCAATACAGTTACTGCAGATATCTGGTTTGTCAGCGGCGCGTTCGGTATTTCTCGGGTCAGTGTTTGATTGTCCTGATCAATCAATGTAATACCTATCTCCGATCCAGCAATTATTTGGCCATCAGGCATTTCGGTTAAACACGTGAATGAATACCTAGAATGCACGTCCAGTTGCCAATCAATTGCCGTTTCACTCAATTTCATGAATTTCCGGTCAAGTATACCCCAGAGGGATCCATCTGAGTCCTGCGTTATATCAATGAATAGATCCGTATCGGAAAAATAATCCCAAAGTAAAGTCAATGGCATCGATGTATTTGGCGTTAACTGGTATACATTCCTTTCATGTACCAATAATAGATTACTGCCATTTGCATGCAGGCTGCTGATATTACCGGTCAGCGCTGTGTATGGCTGTCCCCAACTTGTTGGATCCTTCAGATTTGATCCTCGCCAATCACCAACAAATAATCCTTGTTCTGTGGCCACCATAACATCATCGTCCCAGACCTCTATTGCATTAATTGATTCAAAGTCTGTCGGCCAATTACGATATACATCACGATAAATCCAATTCTCATCACGATAAATAAATTCCAATAGGCCCCAGTCCTGATTTTCCAGAAACGCGACAAAACCAATAGAGTCTGTTATAGATATGTCAATAATCTCAGTTAAACCAAAATCAAATTCTGCGATGCTGTTTTGCTTCTTAAGATCGTAAACCTGAACAAAACCGTTCGGACTCACACCGCCAAGCCACAAATGGCCATACTGTCCAATTTCAACCACATTGATCCCAGTGCCGGCAAGTTGATCAATAACCGTTAACGTATTAAAGGTATCTTCATCCTGATCATATATCAGTAAACCGCCATTCGTCGCACAAACAGCTTGCTGTTCAAAACCAGTAATATCATTGATATGGAGGGGTGCAGTATACGCCAGCCACTCACCTATTCTGGCTTGTCCAAATAACACTCCCAATAGGATGAAAAGGACTGGTAATCGATTCATATCAAATTTGAAAAGGGGTAGGAATAAAACATAATATAAATATGACCAGGCAAGCATATCCTATGAGCTGATTTTCTCTGGATAAGGGTGTGTGTATATCCTGGATAGGAGGATGCTTTGCTGTGCGCATTAATACAATAATTAGAATACCCCAAACCAACCAATTTAGCGATAATAAACTGAGCGGCAGTAAAGCAAAAAGTGCTATCTGTCCCACCAATCCTTGCCGTTCACCTAACATTGCATAAGCAATGTGCCCACCATCCAATTGGCCAATCGGCAATAAATTGAGCATGGTCACTAATAATCCAATCCAACCAGCAAATGCTACAGGATGCAGTAAAACATCTTGCCCATCAGCCAGATTTGGAAACAACATTTCAGTAAGTAGTTTCATAAGCAAGGAATCCCCTAGAATGATACCTGCTTCTCCCCCATCAATTGCGATGACCTCTGATAACATGAGACCAATTATCAAAGCCGGTACAGCAATGATAAAACCGGCAATGGGTCCAGCAGCGCCAATTTGCAACAATGCATCTTTTTTATAGATTGGAGAATTTATTTTAATAAATGCGCCGAAAGTACCAATGATAAATAGAAATGGCGGTGCAGGTAAAAAGTAAGGCAGTGTCGCATCTACTTTATGCTTCTGGGCATAATAATAATGACCAAATTCATGGCAGCCCAAGATCAGCAACAGAGTCAGTGAAAAAGGAACACCCATTAGAATCTCTGCTGGATTTGTAAATGGTTGTCCACCTTGCATTAAAGCACCAGCCATTAATGTTGTAATTACTGTCAGAATAAATAAAATCTGATGGGTCTTGGAAATTTTTGGTATTCGTAAAATTACACTATCATGGCTGGATACACGAATACGAAGCTCATCCCCCAATTCACTAAAATGACAGTTAATTGGCTCTTTACTGAGGATTCGTTTTATGTCAGCAACACTTGTTTCACCTAGCAAAGATCCAGCCGTGATCCACTCTCTAGCAGTAGACTCGATCTTGCGCGGGAGAAAATAACCATCAAGTTTGTTCAATAATTTACGGAATTCAGTTTCTGTCATGTGCGGTAAGGAATAATTGTTTCAATAATACGGTTAGATAAAATATTTGGTTCCCAATGATTAGTTTTCCTTTTGTTTTTCTCATACGGTGGCGAAGTTTACATATGAATATACTGTTATTCTGCTTATTCCTTTCGGCCCTTTATAGCGATGAGCCAAAAGATCTTTTGGCCGTCGATATTCGTCAACGAATCATGAATGATAAACAGATCCGCATCGTCATTCAAATCGATAATAATTCCCAACGAAATATCAGTGAACTTGATGGTTTTCTATTACGCATCAATAGCAAAGGTGATATATTATCTGAAAAGCGGATCACTTTTTTAGAGCCTGCAGATGGTGTACTGCAACCAAAACAATCAGTCTCTAAAGATAAAGTCTTTCCGCTAAACCATCGGCGACCTGACCGCTATGAATTCTATGTCGCTAAAGTACGGTTCCCCAATGACTACCGTGTATATACATACCACCCGGCCATTGGTTTCTACCGAGTCGATTAAAAATTAAACCCCAGTGAAATAGAAATCCAATTAGGTGGTAATTGCGCATCTGGTGTAGAACTTGCAGATACATAGCGAGTAATCAGATCTAGCCTCTTCTTCCTTAGCGTGATCAATAACCCGCTGCTGAAAGAAATGTTACCTAATGTGGAGCCCACTCCAATATCTAACATCATGCGGTTTATTAGTGGAATTTTTGAATCCCGTAATCCGAATTGGACATATGCGGCAGTCTGGCTGCCCTTCAAATCAGTTGAGAATTTTATACTACCTGTTTCCAAGCGAACGCGAGTTTCGAGTTTTTCTGTCGTAAAATGCAACGGTGTCTTAATTACAAGATTAAAACTTGATCCAGATGCAAAAGCGCTGTCACTTGCACTCCATCGATTAGTCCCACCTGTTATACCAAACTTCCAGCCTTGGAGTAGTCGCATATACCAGGCCATATCTTTATCACCTTTATCTGCTGCTTGGGGATACTTCGGCTTCAACACTACTCGTTTGCGTTCATAATCTGGTCCACGACCATATTTTTCGCTTATATCAAACGGTTTTGATAAATGTTTATCGAGTTTTGCTGCAAGGATTTCAACTGATATTGAATCAATATCTGCTTTCATACTATTGGCCCAGAATCGTGTTTCCTCAATATATCTGTATACAACTGGTTCGGAAATGCCCCCGATACGCATGTTGGCAATTATAATTGCTGAAATAACTGGAATAGTATTATGTTTTGGGTCGGAATAAAAATTATCCAGTGCTTTAATCAATTCTTTGTGCCGCAAGAGGTCCAGCGGATCATCGTAGGCATCTTCTGCCAAAACTGGCTCTACCTCCCAAGCTTTTAAATAATAATATAATCTTCCATCTAAAAGTCCATTAATGTGAGCGGCTTTTACGCGGTAAATCGATTCAGACTCTTGATTCATCTGGATCGCAATGCGGTTCCAATCGCTGCCATCCCAAAAGATGCGGTTTTGCCTCTGGCCACATAGTAATACAAAAGCAAATCCCACTATAATTAATAGGCGGGAGAACATGGTTTACACTACTGCTTTTGTTCGAGGATCATTCGGTTAATCCACTCTTTGGAATGACGTATATATTCGTCAATTGTATTCATTGGAATCCGTTCACCGAACATATTAGAGATAATTATTGCTGAAGGTAGGGGGATATAACCATTGATCGGGTCAGCGTAAAAATTATCAAGAACTTTCACTAATTCTCTGGGTGAAAGATAATCAACGGTTTCGGCATACAAACTATCAGCAAAAGCCGGCTCCATTATCCATGCTTTCAGGTAATAAAATAACCTGCCATCTAATACGCCATTTATATAGGCTATCTTCATCATGTAGGTCAGTTCTGGATCATAATCTGCCAATTTCTCTAACCGGCGCCAATCACTACCATTCCAAAACAGGCGATCCATTTGCTGTGCCGGTAAGTATGTAATAAATATTAATAAAATACAGGTGCCAAGTTTCATTGCATTACCACTGTTTTAATGTTTACAAATTCATGAATACCAAATTCCGATAATTCACGACCATAACCTGATTCTTTTATACCGCCAAATGGCAGGCGCGGATCTGATTTCACAAAATCATTTACAAAGCAAGAACCTGCTTCCAGCACTTCCACGGCAATTTTTTTTCCTTTTTTTACATCCGCGGTAAATACAGCCGCACCAAGCCCAAATTTTGTCTGGTTGGCAAGTTCAAGGGCCTGCTGTTCATCTTTGGCTGTGATAATTACGGCAACCGGGCCGAATAGCTCATCATCAAAAGCGGGCATACCGGGAGTCACATCCACAAGCAGCGTGGGCGGATAAAAAGAGCCGGGTGGTTCAGGAATGATGCCCCCTGTTACTAATACGGCACCTTTATCCAGACTAGCAATTACTTGCTGATGCAATTCATCTCGAGCTGAAATATTGACCATGGGGCCGATATCAATAGTCAGGTCAAGCGGATCTCCCATATTCATATTCTTGATCTTCTTGGCTACCTTATCGGTAAATTCAGGCCGGCATGGTTCGACCACAATGAAACGCTTTGCAGCTATACAACTTTGGCCTGTATTCAGCATTCTTCCAGTAATACAGGCGTTAACTGCCTGATCCAGATCTGCATCTTCCAATATTACATATGGATCGCTTCCTCCCAGTTCCAGAACAGTCTTTTTCAGCATTGAACCAGCTAATGAGGCTACAGCCTTGCCGGCAGGAGTACTGCCAGTAAGGGTCACTGCTTTTACCAGCGGATTCTTAATAACATTTTCAACCTTATCTGACCCGATCACTAAGTTTTTAAAGAGATTTTCTGGGAAGTCTGCAGCAGTAAATATATCTTCGATCGCCTGGGCGCAGACTTGCACATTGGATGCATGTTTTAAAATACCGGCATTACCTGCCATCAGCGCCGGCGCTGCAAACCGGAAAACCTGCCAGAATGGAAAATTCCAAGGCATAACAGCCAGCACAATACCAATAGGCTGGTAGGACACAAAACTGTCGGAGGCTTCTGTAGCAATATCCTTATTGGCCAAAAATTTTTCTGCATTATCCGCATAATATTCACAAACCCAGGCGCATTTTTCCGCTTCCGCTATACTCTGTTTATAGGGTTTACCCATTTCTTCAGTCATCAGGGTACCGAATTCCTCTTTCCTGGCCCGCAAGAGATGCGCTACTTCTTTCATTCGTTCTGCGCGAAATGAAAAACTTGTTTTACGCCATCCATTAAAAGCTCCGTGAACAGATTCTATTATAGCATTAACTTCATCTTCCGTCATTTCTACAAACGATTGTAGAGTATTCCCTGTGGCAGGGTTCACCGATCTAAGTGTCATGGGAGGTAAAAAATACTAGTATTTCATCCCTGCTAAATCAAGTATAAAAGCATATTTCAAGGCCAATTCTTTGTAACGGCGGAATCTACCCGATTTGCCACCATGCCCTGCATCCATGTTGGTATGCAGGTACAAGACATTTTCACCAACTTTGTAATCCCGCAATTTGGCTACCCATTTTACCGGTTCCCAATACTGGACTTGAGAATCAAAATAGCCAGCTGTCACCAGCATACTGGGATAGGCTGCATTATATACGTTGTCATACGGTGAATATGTCATCATGTATTCATATTCATCCTTTTTCCTCGGATCGCCCCATTCATCCCATTCATTTGAAGTGAGTGGTATTGAGGCATCCAGCATCGTACTGATCACATCCACAAATGGTACTGCCGCAATCACACCACGATATAATTCGGGGGCTAAATTGACAACGGCACCCATCAATAATCCACCTGCACTGCCCCCCATGGCAAATAAATGCCCGGGATTAGTGTAATTATTCTGAATTAAATATTTACTGCAATCCACAAAATCATTAAAGGTATTCATTTTATGAAACATTTTCCCATCCTCATACCAAGGTCGTCCATACGTTTGGCTTCCACGAATATGGGCAATGGCATAAGCAAAACCGCGATCCAATAGGCTCAGCCGGTTTGAACTAAATGACGGATCGTTTGTGCTGCCATATGACCCATAGGCATACAATAGCAGGTTGCCTTGTCCGTTTTTTTCAAATCCTTTCTTATAGACAATTGAAATAGGGACTTTTTTCCCATCTCTTACCCTGGCATATAATCGCTCAGAATGATAGTTTTCAGGATCATGCCCGCCAACTACCTCTGTCTGTTTCAACAAAGTGGATACCTTCATATCCATATCATAATCAAATGTTGATCGGGGTGTAATCAGCGAAGAAAATTGATACCTGAGAATATTGGTATTAAATGATGGGTTCACAGATGGATAAGCAGAATAGACTGCTTCACCAAAATCCAGATAATGTTCATTCCCGTTGTGCTGGTCAATTACCCGAATTTGGCGCAAACCATTTCGGCGCTCACTGATGACCAGATGATCCGCAAATACATCGATACCGCTTACCATTACATCTTTGCGATGGGATATTACTTCCTTCCAGTTTTGTTTTGCTGTGGCATTCTCAGGTGTTTCCATTAATCGAAAATTCATGGCCTTCCAGTTGGTTACGATGTAAAACTTATCATTGTAGTGATCTATTGTATATTCATGTTCTGTTTCCCTGGGGGAGAATTGTCTGAATTTCCCTACCGGGTCATTAGCATTTAGGATGTGATAATCGCTAACCAGCGTACTACTGTTGTAGATGATAATGTATTTATCTGATTTTGAACGACCAACACCAATGTAGAATGAATCGTCCTTTTCCGTGTAAACCCGGACATCATCTGTTTGGGGTGTACCCAGTTTATGCCGGTCAATATGTTCTGATAACAGCGATATTTCATTTTTTACCGTATAGAAAAAAGTTGCATTATCGTTCGCCCAGGCCACAGTACCTTGCGTTCCATGGAGTTCATCGGTCAATAGTTCTCCAGTTTCTAGATCTTTCACTTTAATAGTGTAGACGCGACGGCTCAACGTATCGACACCAAATGCCAAGTATTTATTATCTGGACTCACAGATAAATTCGTTAATGAAAAATAGTCATGCCCTTCCGCCCAATCGTTTACATTGATCATAACCTCTTCCGGATTTTGCAAGGATTCTTTCTTGCGGCAATAGATGGGGTATTCGCTACCTTTTTCATAACGAGTATAATACCAGTAACCATTATACAAGAAAGGGACAGACATGTCATCTTTTTTGATCCGACCAACAATTTCATTGTATAATTTTTTCTGCAAATTATTCGTATGCTTAAGCTGAGCTTGGGTGTAATCATTTTCTTTTTTTATATAATCCACGACTTGCACGGTTTGTTCATCTGGTTTTTTTTCCAATTTTTGTTCATCCGTTCGACGTATCCAGTGGTAATAATCAACCATTTCTTTCCCATTAAGGTCTGTCTTATAAGAATTTTGCTGTGCGATCGGTGGTTTCATATCATATCTCTCAGTTTGTTTTGTGTAATAGTAGAGTACCATTATTATTACGATTACGGCATACCACGTGAAATTTCGGTTCATATTGCTCTCCCCCCTCTGTTCAGAAAAATAAATGGCACAAAAAATACCAAGAAATGCGCTAACGCAACGAATTCAGCTGCAAGAATATACCATGGCCATGGTCCCAAATAATCCAATAAACTCGGCCCATGTTCTCCCAATTCGTTGACAGGTTTTCCGCAGATCCAGATATAATTCGCATCAAGCAAAAGGTTGGCTATTATTGCAATGATCAAAAAGATGTTCATGGCCAGCATCGCTTTCCAGACACTGGCGATTGTTGGTCGCATATCGTAAACAACGGTGGCATAAATCAAGGCCAGGATCATGCCATGATGAGCAAACCAAAACCGCCAGTATTGAAAATGGGGAAATCCGGCGGCGATATCTGGGGTAATGACAGCCTGAAACAAGCCCGACAGACCCCAGAAATACAGAATTTCATAGAAAAAATAACTGCGTCTGACCATCACAAGAGGAATAAGCAAATTGGCCAAGCGGCAGAGATGGATTGGTAAATGTAATTTTACGTCAAATGTACCAGCGATTAATTCCAAAATTACCCATATCAGGTAACTGCTCATCACCAAATAACCAATAACGCTCCCCACTATGAGTTGCTGCTGCTCGGAGAGTTTCTGCCGGGCATAAATGGGTAGAAAAATGACCAGGAATAATGCTACGATAATCGCTGCAATATGACTTGGTCCAAATAATACAAAGGGATCGTACGTATCCAGGTATTCAGCGACAGATTCGCGCATAAATTTTCAAGCAGTAAATATTATATTAGTCATTCACCGAATTGGTAATGTTTCCTGATCGGTTTAGTGACCTTCCAGACACAGGTTAATCCTTTTGGAAAAATAACAAAATCCCCAGCTTTAATGTGCACTGTATCCGAACCGGTAGTCACAAAAACTTCTCCATCCGAAAGAAGGCAAGATTCTTCCACATCATATTCCCATGGGAATTCTGAGATCTCACAGGTCCAGATGGGCCAGTTGAAAATTCCCATATTACTTATTTCATCACTGGACAGTTGTTTAATAACAATATTGCTCAACTTATTGAATGAAGTTCCTCGTATTTGTTAATATTGAATAACAGACATATCCTCGGGGTTCGCAGCACCAGCATAGGCCTCTCTCCACCATTGCAGTTCCTCCTCCACCCATACACCGTATTCCTCTTCTTGATATATCATTAAACCATCTTCCGAGTATGATCGCCAATAACCTTTTGGGAATCCATCGACATACTCTCCTTCCAGCGCTAGATTACCGTTGGGAAAATACCATATCCAGGTTCCAGTTTGTTTCCCTGCGATAAAAGATCCTGTGATTCGCTGGCCACCATTATCATACCATTCATTAATATCACCAATCAAGGTACCTTTATCAAATGTATAATGATATTCCTTTTGTCCATTATTGTACCAGGCAATCTGTTGGCCATCTTGCAATCCCAGGTACCAGTATAATTTAAGTCGGTGACTGCCGTCTGCGTACCAGCCAAGCTCCCATTGGTGTTTCTTTCCTCTGGTGTAAAATACTTCCTTGTTTTTCCTGCCATTCTCGTGCCAAATAGTCGACCGGCCGTGCAATTTATCATTTTTATAATTCATCTCTGAATATTTCTGGTTTGATTCATAAAATTGTGTCCAGAGGCCTTCCTTTTTATCCTCCAGATAATTACCGGATTCCTGCAAATGCCCAGATTTAAAATACGATTGCCCCTGCCCATGCTTTAAGTGATTTGAAAAAGTAATTTCTGATTTTTTCTCACCGGTTTGATACCACCATACCCAGGTACCATGCTGTAAACCAGATTCAAGTGATCCTTCAAATTCTACTTGTCCATTAGGATATTCACCATATACCAATCCCTGAAAGGGGATTTTGGTTTTCGTCAGATACCTGCGACCTTCACTGTCAAGGTCTTCGCGAACCACCAAGCTGTCAACATTTATGCGGACCTCAGCTACGGCAAATGTAAGTATTAAAAATAAAATGAAAGGAATTTTCACTTTGCAGAATCAAACAATGTTAATTGTGGGAAAGTTATTGTAAAGGTAAGTGACGTAATCCAACAACAGCTATATAAATTGAAGGGTTTTACTGCAGTTGGGTACCTTGATTATCAAAAACAGAATAGAGCTTTCCATCCCAAAATTTGAACTCGCGCTCATCAATCAATAATTCGTCTTGATTAGTCAATATACTATAGCGAACTCGCTGTAAATGGAAATTACCCCTGATATATGGATCATACCATTTTATATACTTTATAGAACCAGAATTTGAAATATTTTCTCGCATCCAAGGATCAACTACACCAAACATGGGTAAGGATTCTAATGGTTCGCCGAGCGCTGGAATCAATTCCTGCTCTACCGCTTCATCTTCCCGGAAATTATCCACCCAGGAATTTGTATTCATCTTTTCATTTATTTCACCAGCGGCAGCCCTGGCTATATCTATGGATGTATATTTTCCTGCCCGCACACGATACCACAATGTACCGCTGTTATCTACGTAACCTCGTTGGATATAGGCATCTATAGCGGCATTTTTAGCATTCCGGACCAATTCTTCCGCGGCTGCAAGGTTTTTACCGGATGTAATCTGTACAGTGTACAACCTACCTGATGATGATATGATGGAGATACTTGCACTACCGTGTCCAATACCTTGAACTACATTACGCTGGCCTGCAGTCAATACATCCGTATCCTGAGTAATTTCTTCATCCTTATAATATTCATCGTAATCAAAAGTTTCATCTGTTTCATAATCTTCATCATAATCCTCATAATCAGTACTCTCATCGGAACCTGACAGACTGCGATTGGTAAGTTTTCTCATATCCTCTATAGTGGCATTTGAATCAACTGTTACAAAAAACATATTGATCCACCCTATGGTATCTTCGTAAGGCACCTGGAACCAGGTCGTGTTGAACAAGCCTTTCTTTACATCCTTTATTTTTAGTACTTCTAATTCGGTGCCAATTGGTATAAAAGTTATGGGAGATTTTGTTCTAGGATTATCAACAAGTCTGGCAGAATTATCCTTTACAATGACCTTTTTTATAGCTGGTGAATTATCAGAGCAACTGACCAATATTAGCAACACAATAAAATAATAAAAGGACTTACTGCCCATAGTAAAAATTACCACCGCTCATATTGAAATGTGGTCTTTTCTATGGGTATTTCATGTACCTTGCCGAACATAAATTTCACATAAAATTTAACGGACTCAATCAATCGTCCATCTTTCCCATATTGAAATATTTCCTTCTTCACTACACTGCCTCGATCATCCTTCAGTTCTATGTTAATGACATCACTATTCCTATTATATTGATATAACTTTTTGGCGATGCCTTCGTAATTATCGACCAATTTACCATCTTTATCGATTAGCACCCATTCTTTGAGATTGTCTTTTCGATCATATTTATATTGATCTTTCAGGGTAAGCTTTTTGTAGTAATCATAAAACTTTTCTTCGACCAGTTTGCCATCAAAATCATACGTATAAATGAAATCACTGCTGCGTTTGCCGTCAGGGTAAAAAGAAGTCTCTTTTACTAATTGATTTTGTGAATCATACCGAAAAGTCCGGCTGACATATTCGTTTTCTTCCTCTATGAGATATGAAACCTTCTCTATAAGATGATCATTCTTATCATATTTGTACTTGTCTTCCCAAGCCAGTGACCCATCAGGATTATAGGATGCTTCATGGGTTATTTTGTTATGATCACCATATGCAAATATGTTTTTCCATACAAGTAACCCATCAGGGCCATAACTAGATAATTCCACCAGATAACCGACATTGTTATAATAGTAAATATCTTTGCTCTGCAAATTGCCTTCTCCATCATAATGTATCACCGAGGACACTTTGCCAAGCTTATCATAGTTGGTTTTTATTTGATATTGCAGGATCTCAAGATATTCCCCAAAGCGATTATGGAACTCATATTTCGATTCAACCTTTAATTTGACTATGATATCTGTACTAGTCTCATCACCCCGTGCATAATTAAAGCACAGCGGTAATAAGATCAATATTTTAATCAACGAATTGATATAATTATACGATCGCAAATGGTATTACTCTTTCAAAACGCTATAAGTTGTAAACGAATTTTAGGAAGAAGACCAGCAATTATCCATTACATTAAAAACAATTAAACCTTTGCCTCACCTAAATCCATAAATGATCTCATTATATCTATTGCTTCTTGCCCATAGGTTCTTGAATTGATTTCGAGATCAATATACTGTACATCCTTCATTTCTTTAACAATCAACTCAACATTCAGCGGGTTATGCATCACATCACTAGAGCCACCTAATATCAACGCTGGACAATCAATATCGCTCAAGCGCTGCCACACTGTGTAGTCAAAATTGGCTAAAGCAGATCTTTTTACTCTTCTTGGTTCTATGTCATTCAACAGATCACTGTAATTTTTATATTGGTCTGGATCCGCACCTACATCCAGATAATTTTTTTTCATGTACCATTTGATAAATGGTTTTGCAAATTGATATAAAGATACCGGACATACCCTTATGATAATTTTCGCCAAGAAGGTAAAACCAAATGCAGCATTCGGTCCGATCATAATTAAACACTTAGGTCGTGAGTCAAATAAATGATACCCTTCAATATTACCAGTAGCACCGAGGGAACTGCCGAGTAAAATATATTCGGTTTCTAATAGATTTTTTTTGTGAATGACCGCAGCAATATCTTCCCCAATTTTTTCCACACCTAGATCTGAATATTTGGATATTTTCGCTGATGGTTTTTCCCTAGTCTCCATGTAAATAACTGTATGGTCTCTGGTAAAATCAGAAAGCATCGTTTTACACCCCTCAACAGTTGATATCCAGCCAGGTATAATAAAGATAATAGGGTTTTTATAATCAACTGCAGGTGAAAAAGTAATTACGCGTAATGACACATCCTCAGCCACCGGCATGAACTTATCCACTATGATCGTGCCGGGGGCACAACAATCAGCCAATGAAGCCATTACAGTGTATTAATTGTCAATGTAATTAATAGATTAAATTTTTTCAGAAACCTGTACTTTGTAATCTTTTTCAGCAAGACGAAGGGCAGCTACAGAGCCCTCAAATCCTGATTCAATTACAATATACTCGTAAACCTGCATAAAAATAAACTAGACTGTAATAACGATCTTGCCCATGCTTTTTCGTGATTCCATTAATTCATGGGCCTTATGGATCTCGTCAAAGGAAAAAGTCTGTCCTACTACAGGACGCAAATTATGCTTAATAACAAATTCGGATAATCGCTGAATAATGCGATCCATGATAGCCTCATCCTTCATGAGGTAACCCAAATGGAAAGACATCATGCTATATACACGTTTGGACATATCCATAAGGTTTGCTTTTGGTACACCCTGCCAGGTTTTATACCATGATAATGGATTCCACTTCTTTAGGTCCATACTGGCATAACCCATTACAATGATCCGACCCAAAGGCTTAAGCACCCGTACACTCTTTTTGAACACATCGCCTCCAACCATTTCCTGGACTACATCTACGCCCTGACCATCCGTTAATTTCTTTACCAAATCTTCAAAGTCCTCCTCCAAATAGTTAATCGCATAGTCAATTCCCAAATCCTGGAGTAATTTTACTTTTGCCGGGTTACTTACCGTGCCGTAGACAGTACAGTTCAAGGCTTTGGCCATTTGCAGTGCAGCGGTCCCAACACCACCGGCAGCAGCCTGAATCAAGACAGATTCACCTGCTTCAAGTTTTGCCATTTCGAATAATCCGACCCATGCGGTGGAGAAATTGACGAAAAAAGCTGCATTTTCTTCAGGCGTAAATTGTTCGATCGCAGGGGCCGTAGCCTGCCAGTGACCGACAAATTTTTCTGCGTAGCAGCCGTACTGTGTACCAATGATCACCTTGTCCCCTACAGCTCTAGCTGACACATTGTCACCGATGGCCTCAATTTTCCCATAAGCTTCCATACCCAAAGTATAGGGCATTTGGGGTGCCCAGCCGTAGAAACCTTTCCGGGCCATAATTTCTGCATAGTTCAAACCAATGCATTCAATATTCACCCTGACCTGTTCTGGCCCCAGTGCAGGAATAGGAATATCTGTTGGTTGCAAAACTGTTGGTTTACCGTGTTTGCGTAATACGTAGGCTTTCATACTATTCATTCCTTCAAAATTTCAGTATTCCGAGCCAAACCTCGCCTTAGCTTCTTCCAGTATTTCAACGGTTGCCGTTGCCCCGACCCTGGTGCAGCCAAGCTCACGAACCCGCAAAAGGTCATCAAGATTCTTTACACCGCCAGCTGCCTTTACCTGAACACTGGGATCAGCTGCTTTACGCATTAATCTCAAATCGTGGTCAGTTGCTCCCGTATAGGAATATTTACTATCATCCCCTTTCACAAATCCATATCCTGTAGATGTTTTGATATAATCAACCTGGACTTCACTGCATAGTTTGGAAAGTTTTATCTTGTGACGATCCTGATTCAGGTAATCGTTTTCAAAAATAACCTTTAAAATAACACGGTGTTTTTTGGTTACTTCCCTAATGGACGCTAATTCATTGCGGATATAATCCCAGTCTTCATCTAATACTTTACCAACATTGACAACCATATCAATTTCAACTGCACCTGCTTGTATAGCTTGTTCTGTTTCGAATACCTTGATGTTGACTGGAGTAGCCCCATGAGGAAAGCCAATAACTGAACCGACCAGCACATCTGAACCCTGTAAAATTTCCACCGCAATAGGAATTGCATATGGTTTTATAAATACAGCCGCAACACCGTATTTTTTCGCTATTTCACAACCATTCCGTAAATCCTGCTCGGTCATGGTAGGGTGCAAAAGCGAATGATCAATCATTTTGGCTAAATCCCGTACCTTCATTATAAGCGTCATTCCTTAATTTTCTGCTTTTCTATTGTTTAGTAACCAATCATACAGTGCAGGGTTATCATACGTTTCTGTCCACGAATCATGGTACGCTTCTGGATATAATGTATAACGGACCTTGCCCCCTTCTTTTTCCAGCGCTCTAACCATTTTTTCCGATTCTTCGGGCAATACTACCTCATCGAGACCTCCATGAAAAACCCAGATTGGCAAATTTTTCAATACATTAACAGTTGCCGGATCACCGCCGCCACATATGGGCACAGCCGCGGCAAAGAGATCAGGACGGCGGGCAGCTAGCGCCCAAGTACCGTACCCCCCCATACTTAATCCGGTAATATAGACCCGCATTTTATCTACCCGATAATTTTTTATTATTTTCAACAAGATGCCCTCTACTGCTTGCTGCATGTCATCGTCCTGCCACACATATTCAATTGGACATTGGGGTGATACAGTAATAAACGGAAAATCTGTTTGAGCCTCTACTATCTTGGGAATGCCGTGTATTTTTACCAATTCTAGGTCAGCACCTCTTTCGCCCATGCCGTGAAGAAACAATATCAGCGGCCAGCGTGTATTTTTATCGCTATAAAAGTCCTTGGGCAGGAAAAATAGATATTTCAAATCAATTTCATTTTCATTTGGTTCATCAAGTCCCATTTTACGCTGCTGTGAAAAGCCAATAGTAAGTGTAACCGGTAAAATAAATAGTAATAATTTTTTAACCATTAATTTTTCAGGATGCCCAATCCATCATTTTCGGTTGCCTAAAATTGGAATGCACATCAACAGTTTGTTTGGTGGCAATCGATGTATCAATGGCTTCCATGATCTCAATAGTATGTGCCGCATGGTCCCCAGTCGCTCGGTGGGGCTTATTTTGCAGGATAGCTTCGGCAAGATCTTCCAGGCCGCGTGCATATTCAGTGCCATCGTAGGGCTCGCGAAGCGGTGGTATGAGCGATGGTTCACCGCCAAATTCAATGAATTCTACCGGTGCGCTGTATTTGTAAGCGCTGCCAAGGTAAAGCATACCACCATCCCCATGGATCTCGATAGCATGATCCTGTTTGGAATCATTGGCGTAAAAATTGCAGGTTAACCGGAGCAACCCGCCATTTTGCATTTCAATCAAAGAGAGAATGAAATCCGGTGTAGTGACCTGAAAAGTTTCTCCGTCCAATGTTCTGCGTGTCGGTACAATTATTTTGCCATAACCAGTGACGCGCTTTACGGGTCCCATCAGTGCGGTACAAACGGTCAAGGCATAAATGCCCACATCCCATAGCACCCCTACATCAAAAAACGGCACTGGGTTTGGATGCCATGTTTCAATTCTGTCGTGGTTTATTTCCGCATAGATTAGCCTGATCTGGCCCAATACACCATCGGCTATTTGCTTGCCTGCCGTTTGCTGGGCTTCCCCCATATACGTTATGGGAGCACTGCTTAAGCGAAGTTTCTTTTTTTCGGCTAGAGCTACGAGACGTTGGGCTTCTTTATAACTCATAGCTAAGGGTTTTTCTGTATACACATGTTTGCCGGCATGAAGAATTTTTTCAATTACTTCGACATGGGCATGGTGAATTGTAAGATTAACCACTAAATCAATTTTTTCATCGGCGACCATTGTTTCAAGGTCTGGGTACACCGCACAGTTATGTGCATCAGCAAGTTTCTGGGCTCGCGCAGTAATTATATCTGTCAGCCCAATTAAATGCACATTATCATAATCTGCGATCTGCTCTAAGTATGTTTCAGCGATGTTTCCACAACCCACAATACCAATGGTTACTTTTTTATCTATCAATTACTACGTTCCTTATTTCTAAAGTTGATTCAAAATTCAGGGTCAAGTTTATCATACCAGTTTTTTTTGAGGATGAGTGTTGTGCCGATTGCCAGTCCTAATGAAACAGTAAAAGCAGTGTATTCATAGACAAGCAGATAAATGGGCACCAGGACCATATTAATTTGCCAAACCATACCGATAAAAATATTCAACATATCCCTAGAAAAATTATCATTTTTTCTAATATGACCTTCATTGGATTGTATTTTTTTCAAGATCGGCTTCCAAAGCCCCCAGGGTCGTACTTTTTTATAAAATTCCTGCAGAGTAGCTTCATTATCCGGTGCTGTCACAAGACTGCCGCCAATGCCGGCAATACCCGATATAATTAGGATGAAAGGAAAAGCGCTCAGGGGAGACAGTTCTGGAAAAGCCATAGGCATGATCAGCGCGGCCAGGACACCAGCGATCATGCCCCAAAAATAGCCGAAACCATTAAAACGCCACCAGTGCCATTTAAGAATATTTGGAGCCGTGTAACCCCCAAATAATCCGGAAACGATCCATTGAGTGACACTGTTAACAGATTCAGACATGAAGCCGAAGGCAATTCCTACACCAACGATTAGAAAGGAAGCGATATAACTGGCTTTAATGTATACATCCATGGGTGCATCAGGGTTAAAATAGCGTTTGTAGAGGTCGTTGACCAGATAAGCTGCGCCGGCGTTGACCGTAGAATCAAATGTTGACATAAAGGCAGCAAGCATTCCAGCTAAAACAAAACCCACTAATCCAACAGGTAAAAATTCACTGATCACCCAGGGTAATACCAGTTCAAAATCCACACCATCACCAAGAGCTACAAGATCATTGCTAAAAAATACGAGGGCCAGTGTGGTAATACCCACGATCATAAACCAGCGTGGAATCTGGCAAACAGATACAATAGCGCTCATAAGACCTGCTTCACGGGGTGTTTTGGCCGCTAAAATTCTCTGCATATCATACCCCGGTGTTGGGCCCGCTAAACTGATTAAAATACCTTTGAATATCATCATCATGAAAAAGATGGTAAATAGATTCCAGCTATCGGCCATAATCTGGTCATTGGCCGCTGGGATCAAGGCGCTCCAATCAAGATCCAATTCCCAGCCGAAAGCCAGATCCAGCCAGCCATTGGGTATGACAGCATGGAGCGCTTCCGGCGTAACTCTGGTAAAAGCAATAAAGCCAATTACAAACGATACGATGGTTAATAGCGTGAATTGAATCAGATCTGTAAAGACAACACTGTACATACCGCCGAGCACTACATAAATCGTAGAGATGCTCATAAAAGTTATCGCATATAGCTCAGGGGATAAATCAAATGGAAAAAAGACACTGGCAAACTTGCCTATCCCTTGAAATGCATAGGCCAGAAAACCGATCACACTGACCATAGCGAATACCAATACACTTATCCTTGATAGTTCCGCACCCTGGCCATCTCCAAAGCGGGTGGTTATCCATTCAGATCCAGTGAGTACGTTGGAGCGACGGATCCATATGGAAAGGTAGACCATTAGGAATATCTGGTTAAAGGTGGGCCATATCCACGGTATCCAGGCACCCTTTACCCCATATACCAAGAACATTAGTACGAGCCACATGGTCCCGGTAATATCAAACATCGATGAGGAGTTTGACACGCCGAGGATATACCATGGAACTGATCTACCAGCAAGAAAATAAGTGTCGAGGTTCTGGGAAGCGCGCGTGGTTAAGTAAAGCCCGATCGATACGACCGCGATCAGGTATAGAACAACAATTGTTATGTCTAGGGGATGGATGGACATTTATGCAGGCTATTAATACAATATATGAGCATGATAGAATATATTTATTATTATTGCAGCCTCCCCAAATCAACAAGCCAATTTATATTCAATTAATCTAATTTTGTATTTAATATAGTCGGAGTGAAATAAATTAATTCAAGATTTATAGAGAATTTGAATTATTAATGAAGAAGGCAATATTCATCCTAATCATTTTTGGAGGAGTGCTTATGTTGCAACAGTCACAGGAGCAAGGTCCAGGTTTTATTAATGTAAATGGTAAACAATTTATTCGGGATGGCAAACCGTATTACTTCCTGGGTACAAATTTTTGGTACGGCATGAACCTTGGATCCAGTGGGCAAGGCGGTGATAGGGATCGATTGCTGCGTGAACTTGATCATCTAAAAAAAATCGGAGTTAAAAACCTGCGTGTTATGGGGGCCAGCGAAGGCCCGGATACAGAACCATGGCGAATGCGGCCCGCTCTACAGGTAGCGCCTGGAGAATATAATGAAGAAGTGCTGGATGGCCTGGATTTTCTTTTGGCAGAAATGGGCAAGCGGGATATGGTGGCCATCATGTGTATGAATAATTTCTGGCCCTGGTCTGGCGGCATGGCCCAATATGTATCCTGGCAGGACGATTCAGAAATTCCTTACCCGCCTATCTGTGGCGAAGGTGACTGGCAAACCTATCAGGAATACACCGCATCTTTTTATTCCAATGAAAATGCCGTTACTGATTTTTTCAACCATTTACGTTTCACCGTTTTACGAGAGAATCCATATACAGGTACATTATACCGGGATGACCCAACGATCATGGCCTGGCAGCTTGGGAATGAACCGCGCGGTATCAATAATCGCGAAGATTTCACGCAGTGGATCGAAAATACAGCAAAATATATCAAATCGATGGATTCCAACCACTTGGTCACCATTGGCAGTGAAGGCGCCACTGCCCATCCTTCCTCAGGCAATGATTTTTTTGCGGATCACCAAAGCAGTTATATCGATTATACAACTATCCACGTATGGGTACAAAACTGGGGCTGGTTTGACCCCTATGATGAAGTATCACTATCCTCTGCAGTCGAAAAAGCCACTGCTTATATAAATCAACATGAAGTGTTAGCTGAAAAATTGAATAAACCCGTTGTCCTCGAAGAATTCGGTATATCCCGAGATGATAATGACCATGCTGTCACAGCAAGTGTTACACTACGTGATGAATACTACAGTCAAATATTTACTCATATTCTGGATAAAGCAGCAGCCGGGTCGCCGCTGGCAGGGTTGAATTTCTGGGCCTGGGGCGGTGCGGGCCGGCCTCGTGAACCACAAGCTATCTGGTATGTAGGTGATGATTTCACTGGTGACCCTCCCCACGAGCATCAAGGCTGGTATTCGGTGTATAACACTGATTTAACTACGTTGGAAATTATTGGCCGATACACCAGAAAATTTAATTCACTCTAGTAATCGTATATCCCATGATCCATGCATCAGCATACATTCTCATTGGTGGGCAAAGCCAACGCTTTGGATCTCGAAAATGGAAGGTTCAAATTGATGGGAAACCTGTTTTAGATCATCTTTGGGAAAAATGTAGCGATTTTGGCTCTAGGTGGGTGGTTGGCAAGGATCAGCCTATTGAACTGGATAAGCCTTTTATCGCAGACAAATTAATTTTGCGGGCGCCATTTAATGGTTTATACACAGCCCTGCACCATACTCAAAGTGAATGGAATTTGATTCTGTCTTGTGATTTACCGCTGTTGACCGAAACAGTAATTGAAAAACTATGGCGAAAAAAACATAAAAATAGTTATGGTGTTATACCCAAAACCAGGAAAGGATTAGAACCCTTAGCGGGGTTTTACAACCGTCGCTTAATGTTATTACTTGATTCCAGACTTGACAATGAAGATTTTAGTTTGCAGAGCTTAATTGAAAATGAAAATTTTACTATAGTCACCATGGACTCGGATAAGGGTGCTTTTTTCAATATGAATACACCGGATGATTATAAAACTGTTGTTTCTTTGAAAACCCGATCCAGTTAAATACGAAAAGATCCAACTAATTACTGTACACAGGCGTAATGTTTATTGCCGTGGATTTAAAACTGGGTGTTTTACTGCGTTCATCAATGACTGTGGATATTAATTTATTTCCTTCGGGGAAAAAGGTCGCTACATTTCCTTCAGCAATATTAAATGACTGTATTTTGACTGCTTCCATTTTTCCTGTTGCACTATGCAGGTCCACTGCATCCCCCTGGCATAATCCGAGTTTCTGAATGTCGGACGCATTCATCAGCACTACCCAACGTTCATTAATGTTCCGAAAAGTATCAGCTTCCTCATAAACAATGGTATTAAACTGTCCCTCACTGCGGATACTGGTCATTTTGAATTGTCCATTTTTTCCCTTTGATGGCGGAATCTTTATTGTCTTGAAAATAGCATTTCCATCTACTGTAGCAAACTCTGGTTTATGAAAGGTTCTATTACCGATTTGAAATTCCTCCTTCGTACGATCAATTTCCTTAATATTCTCAAATCCCGGAATGATCTGCCCAATTGCATCGCGAATATTAGCGTGTTTCTTGAAGGTCAAAAAATCAATCTTGTCGTTGCCCAGAGTTCCCGCTGCAATATCTGCAATAATATCTATTTCTGACCTAACGTTATTTAGCCTGACGATACCACCATCGCTCATACGCACAAAATTAAACATGGATTCCTGGGTGGTTGGTTGTTTCTCTTCATCCCGTGCTGCTACAGGCAATATGATTGTTTCCTCGCCCACACCGAAAAAATGGCTTTGGTTTAAGGTAGTGGTTAGAAAGACCTTAAATGGAACATTGCTTAGGGCTTGCTCAGAATACTGTGCATCCGGTGTAGCAGCATATAGGTTACCGCCCATTAGAAAGGCAAAATCCATCTCACCGTTATAAGCTGATTCAATACATCCCATTGTATCTAAACCATTTGCCTGGGGCACCAAAAATCCCATCTTTTTTTCGAGTTTTTTCAACACAGTATCCTTCAGGGCTGGGGTAACCCCCATAGAACCAACTCCCTGTACATTTGAGTGGCCCCTTAGCGGTAGAAGACCGGCATTTTCCTTCCCAACCATACCCCTGAGTAGAGCAAGATTTACAATTGATTCGACATTATCCACCCCATGATCGTGATGCGTGATTCCCATAGCCCAGCTAAAGATAACATTCTCAGCAGATAAATATAGATCAGCAAGGTGGTTGAACTTGGCCCTGTCAATAGCAGACGATGTTGTTATATCTGTCCATGAAGTTTCCATGATATCTTGTGCGTAACCTTGGTACCCTGACGTATGGTCCTCGATGAATGCCATATCAATATTTCCACTTTCGATCAGTATCTTCGCAATACCCTTAAATAATGCAATGTCACCACCTATATTCGGCTGTACGAAATCTGTGGCAATTTCATTATCCCCAAGAAGCATCGATCTCCAATCACTGGGGACGTTAAATCGAACCAGACCGGGCTCTTTTATAGGATTAACAATGATTACTTTACCACCCCGCCTGCGGCAGCGGAGCAGTTCCGTGAGTAAGCGTGGATGATTTGACGATGGATTAGCTCCGATAACCCAAATCATATCCGACTGTCGTAAATCTTCTAAAACAACAGTGGCAGTCCCGCTGCCGATGGTAGCGCTTAGGCCGACCCCGGAAGCCTGGTGGCAATAGTATGAGCAATTGTTGATGTTATTTGTGCCATAGACTCTTACGAATAATTGTAATAGAAATGCTGCCTCATTGGATGATCTGCCGGAACTATAGAAAAATGTTCTCTCTGGATCTGTTTGCTGCAGTGTAGCAAATATCTTTTTCAGGGCTTTGTTCCAGCTAATTGGTATATATTGGTTACTCTCTCTTTTTTTGTACAATGGTGTATTCAGTCGGCCCAATCTTTCCAGTTTTCTCGGAGTGATCTGTTTGAAATCAGCGATAGTGTTATCTTGAAAAAAGGATTCAGGTATCGCTTGCTGAATGTCACTCAGTTGGGCCTGGATACTTTTCTTGCATATTTCAGGAAAGCTGGAGACTTCATTGGTCATTCCGCCTTTTTGCCCGCCCATGCCCAGTGCGCAGGTTTTGCAGGTGTTTCTTGAAGTGATGGACCGATAGAAATTCCCAAATCCAACTTTTGAGGCGATCTTTAACGAATCAGTGATAGAACTAAAACCTGAGACAGCTTTTTTCAAAGTTAGATCACCATGACGTGAATTATGTTAACTTCATTATCATTATTAAAAATGAAGTCGACTAATATTTAAGAACGTAAATCTTCTGGTTTTATTGGAAGCTTCCGCACGCGTATACCAGTTGCAGCAAAAACCGCATTAGCAACAGCTGGCGCAATAGGAGGCAGCCCGGGTTCTCCAACTCCACCAGGGGTAGCAGTGCTGTTAATATTATGTACTTCTATTTCCGGCATTTCATCCATCCGGAGTACTTCAAATTCGTGAAAGTTGCTCTGAACCACAGCGCCATTTTCGATGGTAATCTCCCCATGCAAAGTTGCCGAAAGACCGTAGACAATAGAACTTTCCATCTGCGCCTCTACAATGGAAGGATTAACAGTTTGCCCACAGTCTATTGCACAAACTACCCGATGGACATGTACAACATTGTCTTCCCCGATGGATACTTCCGCTACTTGGGCAACATATGAACCAAAAGATTCGTGACAGGATAATCCTTTATAATGACCAGCGGGTGTTGACTCACCCCAGCCAGCTTTTTCGGCCGCTAATTTCAAGATGTTACCGTGCCGGGGCGCATCAGCAAGCAATTGCAAGCGATATTGTAACGGATCCATATTGGCCGCATGGGCGAGTTCATCCATAAAGCATTCATTGGCATAGGCATTCTGAGAATTGTAGACAGATCGCCACCACCCAATTGGTACAGCAGTATTTGCTGATTTATAATCTACACGGATGTTAGGGATTTCATAAGGCAGATTCTTGGCGCCCTCAAGTGCCACAAGTGCTCCATCCAGCTTATCCTTAAATGGTATAGGGTATTTAAACATTTGTCCAAAAATAATGGATGGTGCAACTACTCGATGAGTCCAGGCAGTTGTTTTGCCGCTTTTTGTCAATCCACCCTTTAATACATGTCGGCTGGCAGGACGGTAGTAATCATGGCGCATATCATCTTCCCTTTTCCAGATCAATTTAACTGGTTTTCCCATGCGCTTCGACACTGCCAGGCCATCATCAATAAAATCATTAAAAGTTCGACGACCAAATCCTCCCCCAAGAAAGGTAACATTTACTTCAACTTTGTCCAGTGGTAACCCTGAGATTTCTGCGGCTCTTTTTCTGGCCTGTTGGGGAGCCTGGGTCGGTGCCCAAATTCGGCAGAGATCGGATTGGACATCTACCACACAATTCATTGGCTCCATGGTGGCGTGAGCTTGGAAGGGAAGTTCATAAACTGCTTCAACTATTGTGTCCGCTTTGTTCAACGCACGTTTTACATTACCATTATTCCTTCCAGTAGCACCTCTTTTCCGACTGCGTTTCTTTAAATACTCATATATCGATTTACTATCTACATCCTTATTTGGTCCCTCATCCCAAGTGATAGCCAATGCTTTTCGTCCTTTTAGAGCTGCCCAAGTGGATGTTCCTACTATAGCCACACCATTTTCAACCGCAAATACATCAAGCACGCCTTCTATCTCTCTTGCCCTGGTATCGTTTATCGATTTCAATTCCCCGCCAAAGATTGGACAACGTACAATGAATGCATAAACCATATTCGGTAGGTCAATATCCATGGCAAATTGGGCTGTGCCATTTACTTTTAGCGGTGTATCTTTCCTCGGTAATTTTTTACCAATGATGCGAAAATTATCGGGATCCTTAAGGACCACCTCTTTTGGAATATCAAGTGTTGCTGCTTTCCCGGATAGATCGCCATAGCTCAGTTTCTTTCCACTTGGCTGATGAATGATAAAACCCTTTTCTGCGTAACATTCATTCTTGGGAACAGACCACTCATGAGCTGCAGCATTCCTGAGCATATCCTTACCAACTGCACCGGCTTTTCTCAATTTTTCCCATGAACCGCGTATTGAAAAACTACCGCCTGTCCCCTGCCTACCATAGCGTTCCTTATCTACTGGCGCCTGTTTAATCTGTACCTTGGTCCAATCCAGTTCCATTTCTTCGGCAATAAGCATCGGTAAGGATGTCCAAACTCCCTGACCCATCTCCGATTTACTAACAGTAATTGTAACTAATTCATCAGGATGCACAGTAACCCAGGCATTCGGTTTAAATTGTATAACGGATCCAAGGGCAGCAGCTTGGACTCTATTCTTAAAGGGTAAATGAAAGCCAATTACCAGACCAGCTCCGGTAGTCGATACGACTTTGATAAAATCCCGGCGGTTTATAACTGATTTCTCAGCCATTTTGCAATTCCTCTGCAGCACGTCCGATTGCCTTACGGATCCTCTGGTAAGTCCCACAACGGCAAATATTCATTTTCATAGCAGCATTTATATCGTCTTTATCGGGATTACTATTTCTCTCTAAAAAGGCAGCAGCTGTCATGATCTGACCAGACTGGCAATAACCGCATTGTGGCACATCCTCTGCCACCCAGGCTTTTTGAACCGGATGATCGGAATGTTGGGATAATCCTTCAATGGTGGTAATCTCGCTGCCCTGCATGTTTTCAATGGCGGTTATGCAAGACCGGGTTGCTTCGCCATCGATATGCACGGTA
>SCKQ01000028.1 GCA_004124535.1 Fidelibacterota bacterium | reverse complement strand
GTCTGTTTCTTATCTGTTACAGGAGAATCATATATGAGCGCAGGTTGATTTCCACGGCCATCAGCTACATGTTTGTCCAGTGCTAAATAGCATGTGTTTAGGGTTCCTCCCTCAAACCAACTGTAAAATCCATGATCATCCTGAGAAAAGATTTTCTCCGGGGATTTAAACCAATCGATTTTTTCAGCTTGTTTAGACCAGAACTGTTCTGGTTTTTTGATTGATTCATGGAAATCACTTAAGTATGAAATCAGGTAATCCTACGATTGAAATTGATTTAATAAATTGTTTTCATTATTCATGAAAATAAAATAAACTTTTTTCAGCCGCAAGTGAAAGCACTGCTGAAATATTCAAAAGTAATGGACCATCTTTGGTCACTGAAACAGTAATGTAGTCATCCTTTATTACCTTTACCTTATCCCCATCTGCCCATAAGCTTCCCTGTTTTATATAGATAGTTTTTTTCTAGTAAACGTTTCCCCTAGTATAATAAAAAATTATTCTTCTTTTGGGACGACCTTAAAAACCTTTTCCCCCGGTTTAGCCATGCGGTAGCGTTCCCGAGCGAGCTGTTCAATGTATTTATAGTCTGTCTCCAACCGTGTCTTTTCACTTTCTAAACGTATTTTTTCTTCTCGTAATTGTACAATGGATTGCTGTATTTCAGCTTTTTCCTCTCTCAAGCGATACAATTGATATACACCGTGATCCCCGAAAAAGAAAATGATAAGCAGTACAATAGCACCAAGAATCAATACAAAACGTACCAGTTTTTTTTGCAGTTCGAGTGCTTGGTCAGGACGTTTTTTCTTGCGCCTGCGCTGCATGGAGGAATAGCGTCTCATTATATTCCCAAAACCTCACGTCCCGGGAAATTAGCCTTATTCCCCAAGGATTCTTCAATGCGCAGCAGCTGGTTGTACTTGCCGATGCGATCTGTCCGTGAGGCTGAACCTGTTTTGATTTGTCCGGCGCCCATGGCCACTGCAAAATCAGCAATGATGGTATCCTCTGTTTCGCCAGAACGGTGGGAAATGATGGTGCCGTAATTGTTGGTTTTAGCTAAAGCAACGGTATCAATTGTTTCACTGACTGTGCCGATTTGATTTAACTTTATCAGGATAGCATTCATGGCTTTAATATCTATGGCTTTCTGCAATCGTTTAATGTTGGTCACCGTAAGGTCGTCCCCGACTATTTGAATACGATTACCCAATTCATTATTCATCTGCTGCCAGCCTTCCCAATCATTTTCCGCCAAGCCGTCTTCAATAGAAACAATGGGATATTTATCAATGAGGCTTTTATAATAATCCACCATTTCATTTGCAGAAAGTGTTCGCCCTTCAGATTCCAGATGATAAGCCCCATCTTTATAGAGTTCACTGGCAGCAACATCCAGAGCGATATATATTTCTTCCCCTGGTTTGTAGCCCGCATTATTTATCGCTTCCAAGATAACCTCAACAGCTTCTTCGTTACTGTTTAAGTCAGGAGCAAACCCGCCTTCATCGCCCACAGCTGTATTTAATCCTTTTACTTTTAGTACAGATTTTAGGTTATGAAAAATTTCAGTCCCCATCTGCAAAGCGTGTGAAAAAGATTCCGCGCCGATGGGAAAAACCATGAACTCCTGGATATCAAGACTGTTATCGGCATGACTGCCGCCATTCAAAATATTCATCATAGGAATCGGTAAAGTTATAGCATCATTGCCGCCCAGAGATTGAAACAGCGGCAGATTATTATGATCAGCAACTGCCCTTGCCGCGGCCATGGAAACACCTAGCATAGCATTGGCGCCAAGTTTGGATTTATTATCAGTCCCATCTAATTCAATCATCAGATTATCTATTCCACGTTGATCCAGAGCGTCTTTTCCAATCAATACTGGCCCTATTGTATCATTTACATTTTGAATCGCCTGCAGTGTACCTTTACCCAAATAACGATTACCACCATCGCGCAATTCAACTGCTTCGTGTTCACCCGTAGATGCTCCGGAAGGAACGGCTGCCCGTCCAAAGCTACTATCGTTTAATTGCATATCAACTTCTACGGTTGGATTACCGCGGGAATCAAGAATTTCCCGGGCGTGTATGTGTGCTATGAATGTATCTGACATTAATTATCCATAAATCAAGGGAGCAAATTAGAGAGTCGATTTTACCGGTGCAAACGTAAATCATTCAGGAATTGTTTCTGGAAACTTCTCCCCCTAATTTTTCGTTTCATTTAACCCTATGATAACTGTAAAACGATTTAATAACAATTCTGCAGCGTGGGATAGCTTTGTCTCCTTAGCAAATAACGGCACCCTATTCCATACACGCCGATTTTTAAGCTATCATCCAGAAGGGCGCTTCAATGACCATAGCCTTGAATTTTATAAGAAAGGAAAATTGATTAGTGTATTACCTGCAGCAATCATTGCAAACGATGGCCGCCGGCAACTTGTATCCCACCCCGGTGCTTCTGTAGGTTCGTTTGTTGTTCCGGAAGATCTGGCTTTTGCGGATGCCTTGGCAATGGTAGAACAACTTTCAGAATATGCCAAAGCAAATAATTTCGATGGTATTCGACTAACACAGCCGCCCACAATCTATAGCCGGCGTTTATCCCACTATATCGATTTTGCACTCCAAAAAAATGGATATAAATACTTACGGAGGGAAATTTCCAGTGTTCTTTTTCTAGAAGAGACCATTGATGACAATTTGTCTAAATTTAAGTCAACCCACCGCACAGCAGTACGAAAAGCGGAAAAAGCCGGCATTGTTGTAAGACAATCAGAGGATTTTGAAAAATTTTACTATATACTAAAAAAGAACTTGAGTATTCGCCACAACGTAAGCCCTACGCATACATTGACAGAATTGCTGCATTTAAAAAAATTATTTCCTGATAAAATTTATTTATTTAGTGCGTACATGGAAGATAAGATGGTTGCCGGTGTAGTGAACTTCATTGCAACGGAGAATGTGGTATTAGCGTTTTATATAAGCCATGATGAAGATTTCCAGGAAGCGCGCCCCATTAACTTATTATTCTATAAGGTTTTTGAGTGGGCGATACAGGAAAAGTTTCGTGTATTTGATTTTGGCATTTTTACTGTCAATGAAGAACCCAATATGGGGTTGGCCCGTTTTAAGGAAAATTTTGGCGCCAGCGGTCAATTCAGAGATACGCTGGAATTGCATTTATAAACCCTGTGTTTGAACAAATAAAAAAACTATCTGGCCAGACATTGATTTATGGCACGGGTCACATCATGGCCAGGCTGGTGACCTTCTTACTATTACCCCTTTACACTAATGTATTTACAGCGGAGGAGTATGGTGTAATATCCCTTGCCTATGTATTTATGGGTTTCATGGGTGTGGTGCTCCATTACGGTCTGGACGTTGCATTGATGAAAAAATATGTCCAAACTAAAGATGAAGAACGAACTTCTTTTTTCTCTAGCGCCTATGTGTCTCTAGCGCTTACCTCATTGATCTTTGCTATATGTGTTTCCTTGGGCAGTGACTTTCTAGCGCCCGTAATTCTGGATGGAAATTATCCCAAATTGATCGTTTATATTGGTTGGATCATATTTTGTGATATTCTTTGGTCTTTGCCTCAATTGATCCTCCGCGCAGAAGAAAAACCAACTAAATATATAGTATTCAGTTTAACCAATGTAATTGCCACAATGACGTTGAACCTTGTATTTGTTTTAGTGATGAAACTAGGGATTGAAGGTGTGTTGTTAAGCAATCTGATCGTTTCTGGAAGTTTGTTAATCATGACTTTTCCTATCGTGCTGAAACGAATAAGCCTGCAACATATATCTGGAAAACACTGGAAAACATTAATGACCTTTGGACTACCTTTTTTACCTGCGGGTATTTTTTCTATGTTCATGGAGATCGCAGATCGATATTTGCTGAAATGGTTGACAGATATGGAAACGGTCGGTTTATACAGCGCCGGCTATAAGCTTGGTATGCTAATAATGTTGGCGGTCATGGGTTTTAACATGGGTTGGCAGCCATTTTTCTTAAAAGCCGGTTCAGACCAAAAGACAGTATTTGCACGGATTACAACTTATGTGCTGGCCATTCTGGGATTCTTGTGGTTATTGCTGTACATATGGGTTGATGATATTGTACGGTTCCAGATCGGAGGCATTTCATTTTATGGCGAAGCATACTGGTCATCAACTGCGATCGTACCGGTCATTGCTTTAGGATACTGGTTTCATGGTGTATATATACTACAGGTGCCGGGTATGTATTTACAGGAAAAATCAAAAAACCTTATGATAGTAAGGGCAGTAGGGGCACTAACAAATATTTTACTCAACATTATTTTGATCCCAGAATACGGTGCTATGGGCGCAGCCTGGGCAACTTGTTCATCTTTTGCAGCCATGGCCTTTTTGATATTTTACATGAATCTCCAGACATTTCCCATGAACTATGAATGGGGCAGGATTATACGTGTGATCATGTCTATTATGTTCGTGTTTGCCATGGGTTATACAATGACGGATACCTGGGTAAATAAATTGATCTTATCAACAGCTTTTCCAATTATTTTGTATCTTACCGGTTTTATGACAAAGGACGAACGACAGAGATTGCAGCGTTTATTGAAATGAATTTATTGATTAAACAGTTATGATTGTTGTAGCAACCTCAGGGCATAGGCCCGATGATGAACGTATTTATCATAAAGAAATAAAATCTCTGCTGAATACCGGATATAATATTCTTTATTGCACGCGCTGGGATGATGATATGGATTTGTCAGCAGAACATCTAAATCATGTCAATGTGTCCCGCAGCGCAACACCCATTAAAAATTATATTCGCTTCATACAGAATACGCTTGCCGAAAAAGGCCAAATAGAAATATTGCATATACATGAATTTGATCTACTGCCCCTTGCGAAACAGATGAAGAAAAATAATGGAATTAAGGTTATCTATGACGTTCATGATACATTGCGAGCTATGTGGGAGACATTTTCATCCAAAAAAGGATTATTAAAAAAAGCGATAAACAAATCACTGTCGTTTTTCGAAGTATCCCACTTGATGTATGTAGATGAAGTCATTCTGGCTAATAAGGTACTTGATGATAATTTCTACAAGCAAAAGGGATTGAACACAACGGTTGTAGAAAATTTTCCACTATTGGATTCGCTAGGAGAAAAAAAACAATTCTCAACAAATCCGTGTATTCTTTATCAAGGTCAAGTTAGTATAGACCAGGGGATACTGATACTCTTGGAGGCGTTTATAAAATTAAAAGAAACTGTCCCGGAGGTACGATTAAAAATCATTGGACAAACCCGGCCTTTATCGTTTAAAGATATATTAAAAGAAAAAATAAATTTATCAGGGTTTGAAAATTCAATTACATTTCTAGATTTTATTCCCCACGAACAGATTTGGCATCATATACGAGAAGCCCATATTGGCGTTATACCTTCATTGAAAACACCAAGAGTTGTGTTGGACACACCAACAAAATTATTCGAATATATGGCTGCAGGATGTGCCATTGTGGCGACGGATGTGCCTCCTGTACGTCACTTTCTTGATGGAGCAGGCGAGCTGGTTGTACCCAACCGTGTGCAATCATTATACAAAGGAATATTAACTATTTTACAGAACGAAGATATTTATAATGATTATATAAATAAAAGTATGGTCCGAGTTAAACAAGAATACAATTGGCCTGAAGCAGAAAAGAAACTGTTATCTGTATACAAAAACTTGACGCGATGAGAATACTGTACATCGCACCGGAAAATACAGTAGGCACATTAAATCTCTGGAAGAAGGCCCACGAAGCCCGCGGCAATGAATGTACATTTATCACCTTGTATCCCACCAAACACGATTATGATCCCGGGATTTGCCTAAACCTCCCACTGGTGAAAGCAAATCCCTGGTATATGCAGGGCCGCCATCGTTATTATCAATTTACTCGGGGTGGGCAGGGGGATTACCAGGAAAAGGATGGCTATCCGCCAACATGGGAACCAAACTCATTTCTGGAAAAGAATTATTTTCAGTTCCGTGACTGGCTGTGGAGTTTCAAGGTTGAGTCGGCCATTAAAGAATTGGGGCTTCTTGACTACGATATTTATCACTTGGATTGGGGCCTAGAATTTTATCGGGACGGACGGTTTGTGAAAAATTTGAAAGCGGCAAAGAAACCGGTTGTGTGTACGTACCATGGACAGGATCTTCGCACCAGGGGTGTTATACCCATTATTGATAAAGTAAGCAGTTTAAATGTGACCAGTGAACTGGATTTGTTAAAAAAACATCCAGACATACACTATCTGTTTCTGCCTTTTGATACAAAACAGCATAATCCAACCTTCAAAATAAATGAAACCATTCGCATATGTCACAGTCCTACAGACCGGTATTATAAAGGCAGTGAAACGATTATTCCTGTATGTAAAGAATTAGCTGAAAAAAACAATGTTGAATTTATTTTGATTGAAAACATGCCTCACGGTGAAACCCAAATAATTAAACAGTCATGTGATATTTTAATTGACCAAGTCCATAACCGAGGCGGCTGGGGGTATGGCATGAATTCAGTGGAAGCCCTTTCCATGGGTCTGTGCTGTGTGACGGAACTGGTTGATGAATATGTTGAGTTTATCCCTGACCATCCATTTATAAATGTAAATGGGGACAATCTAAAAAAAACGCTAAAAGACCTGATCGCAAGTCCGGAGAAAGTTATGGAGCATAGAAAAAAAAGCCGGGAGTGGGTTGTCACCCATCATGATATGCACAATACAGCAGATGTTTTGTACGGCTATTACAAAGAACGGGGTCTAGTTTGAACGAGTCGCCCACAATAGATATTGTTGTCCCCTGTTACAACGTGGCGCATATTGTTGAGCAATGTGTAAGCAGTTTACTCAAACAGTCCTACAGTAAAAATGCAATTACTATTTATCTGGTCAATGATGGTTCTTCAGATACAACCGGAGAAATCTTGCAATCATTTTCACATCATCGACATGTCAAGATTATTCATAATGAAAAAAATAGAGGTTTGTCTGCTGCCCGTAACACAGGGATAAAAGCGGGAGATGGAGAAGTCATTTGTTTTCTGGACAGCGATATGACGGTTAATTCTGATTGGATTTCTGCTCATCTAAACATATTAGGTAAAAATAATATAGTCGGTGTTCTCGGTGATTCCCATTTACCAGAGGGACAACAGCCCAATAAGCTTGATCGTTATTTGTATAATTCACATAGAGGTGCACGCCGTTTTGGAGAAGGAATCCCAATTAGATTTTCACATTTTTTATTTAATAACACATCCTTAAAGCGCTCAGTATTTGATGTTATAGAACTTTTTGATGAAAATATTACTTCTTATGGGGGAGAAGACACCGAGCTGGCAATTCGACTTTGGGAAGCATATCCAGATGGGTTGCGTTTTTCATTTTCAGCTGCTTGTGAACATCATCACTCTCGAGAATTAAATGAATTTTGTAATTCTATGTATCAATACGGAAAAACTAATTTTCCGTCGTTAATAGAACAGTTTCCCCAGTATTCAGCAGAGTTAGGGGGGGAATGGATAAAATCGATGAAAGGGCGTATGCTGTTTAATCCAATCATACGCTTGGTTGTATCAAAAACACGTCATATTTGTAGCAGTTATTGGTTATCAAGGTATCAAGTCATTGACGCAGTGATTCGCGGAGCAAGGTCAGTTTCTCATCGGTAACACAGAATTATTTCCCGAAATTTTCTTATTTAATAAAAATGTTGATAAATATCGAATTGTGCTTAAATTCAAACGATTTGAAGATATATAACTCAAATCTTAATAATGAAGTAATAGCAAAACGGGGGCTCAGTGCCTCCTTTTTTACGAATAACCAAACCAAGGAGGAACATCATGGCTGATGTGAGTTCAACTGTCAATAGTGTCATCGCTGGAATCGTAGGTCTTATTAAAGGCTTAATTGTATTCTTTGTGTTTGCTAACATTCTATACTCAACAGGTTTCGATCCTGTTGGTGGCGTAGTTGATTTGGTAAATACATTCCTGGATGGCGGACTAGCTGGATTGTTAGCGCTGCTATTTCTCGTATCAATGGTGGGATAATTAACAGGATGATTTAACAGGGTTCCTTTTGTGAAATTGGAGCCCTGTATCCTGTTAACGTCATCATAGGAGGAAATATGAGTGCTTTCGACAGCGTAAATGAATGGATAGCCAAAATAACCGACCTGCTTAAAACGCTGGTGGTCCTCGGCATCATCATAGGAATTCTGTTTGATGATCCATTTGGCGTGATTGCAGGAGTTGGTAGAATAATGGGACAATTTGGTGACGCGGGTCTTGCTGGCCTGTTGGCACTAATTTTTCTCGTTGCCGTATACAACAAAAAGTAATCCACAACCAAATATCCATTTGACTTACTGCGCCCCGCAAGCCGGGGCGTAGTTGTTTATACATACTCCTATTTGTAAACTTTTCATTATTAATTCTGCTATATTCTTTCAATTGCATTGGAACAGCAGAGCAAACGTATGCGTTAGCAATTCAAATAATTTTTTAACGCATCATTGTTATCATTAACTTTATTAGAATAATTTTCCGCCTATGTTTAAATATAATAAGGCCCTAATTCTTTTTTTCTTTTTGAGTGCCAACCTATCAGCAACAATCCTCGTTGTTAACAGTGTGGATCAAAAAGAGAATGAACTGCAGGTATTAGACAATACAAAAGCATCTTATGTGTCTGCTAAAGATCTATCCAAAGTTCTGACCTCACGATCACCGTATGTCAACAAAGAACGCATGAAAATGGTTCTGTATTTTTCAGATACACGCATAAAAATTACCAGTAATTCCAGTTTTGTCCTTGTAGATGAAGAAGTATATCATATGCCAATCCATGCCAAGGATGTTGGAGATGACATTTTTCTTCCCGCTGTACCTATTTTCAAGATTTTAAAACAAACTGTTTTACCCGGTTTATCCTATGATCCCAATAAGCAACGGCTGGATATTGATGTTGTTGAGTTCAATATCACTGATCTTGATATTGAACAAAAAGCGAATGGCACAATCTTAACAATCTATACACGGGAACAATTTAAAGAAGGACACATCAGTTCTTTTGAACATGGAAATGGCTGGTTTTATTTAACTATTCAAGATGGGATTGTAGACACAACACGAATCAACAAAGTTGACACGCGGGGTGTTGTAGCTAAGGTTACCGCTAACCAATTCGCAGAATCTGCCCAGATAGCTTTCCGTCTGCGGTCAGGAATTATTGGTCATGAAATGTTTCAAAGCCCAGACCCCAATGCCATTGTAATTACACTTAGAACACCATTTGATAAAAGCGCAGGACGCATCCGTACCCTACGTAACCGCTGGCGGCTGGACACTGTGGTGCTGGATGCTGGGCACGGTGGAAAGGATGGTGGCACCATAGGTACAAGTGGAACAAGAGAAAAAGATATTGTATTAGATATCACTAAACGATTGGGCATGCTGTTAGAGAAAAAAACCAATATTAAAGTCGTTTATACCCGTGAAGAAGATGTATTTATTCCACTGTGGAAGAGAACGAAAAAAGCTAATGAAAGCAATGGCAAAATATTTGTTAGTATTCATGCAAACGGAAATCCTAATCGAACAGCTAGAGGTTTTGATGTTTTTCTGCTGAATGAGAGTAAATCAGATGAAGCTATTGAGCTGGCATCGCGGGAAAATGCTGTAATTAAACTAGAAGAACATAGCGGGGATAAATATAAAGAATTAACAGGTGAAAATCTAATCATGGCTACAATGGCACAATCCATGTTTATAATGGAAAGCGAGGTGCTGGCTGACTTGATTCAGGAGGAACTGGGCAACCGGCTGGACTCACCTAATCGTGGTGTAAAACAAGCGGGCTTTCAAGTATTGGTTGGCGCAAGTATGCCGAATGTTTTAATTGAAACGGGATTCCTTACGAATCCAACCGATGAAAAACGCTTAAAACAATCATCATACCGTCAAAAGATTGCTGAAGGAATCTTCAGCGCCATTGTAAAATTTCGCTCTATCAGAGAAGCATTGCTGGCTGAAGGATAATGTCAGATTCAAGACCTATTGGTGTTTTTGATTCGGGACTGGGCGGCCTGACTGTTGTCAAATCCTTATGTTCTCTCTTACCGAATGAATCCATTGTTTATTTTGGTGATACAGCTCGAGTGCCATATGGCAATAAGAGCAAAAAATTGATCCTGGAATACTCCAAAGAAATCACAGATTTTTTGATAAAACATGATGCAAAAATGGTTGTAGTAGCCTGCAATACGGCTTCGGCACTGGCGTTAGATGAATTACAGAAACATAGCCCTATACCAGTGCTTGGAGTCATTAAGCCTGGCGCAGCAGAAGCTATTAAAGCGACGAGCAATAATCATATTGGCATCATTGGTACTGTGGCAACAATATCTTCAAAAGCGTATGAAAAAGTATTGCATGGATTAAACGGGAATATTCAAACGAGCTCACAAGCCTGTCCATTATTGGTTCCCTTGGCCGAAGAAGGCTGGTTGGACGGCGATGTAGCAAATACCATTGTGAATCATTATTTATCACCTTTGAATGATAACAAGATCGATACACTTATTTTGGGTTGCACACACTATCCTCTTTTAAAAGATGTAATCGCAAGCCAGATAAATGATGGGACAGTATTAATTGATTCAGCTGCTGCAGTTGCCAGAGCAGTTAAGAAAAGTCTGTCGGACTCTGATGAACTGAATGACAGCGATGAAAAGGGAGCACTGACTTGTTTTGTCAGTGATATACCTATGCGTTTTGAATCAGTAGGCCAGCGATTTTTAGGCGCCCCCATGGATCATGTCCAGACAATTCATGGCATCTGATTTCCAGAAACTTCTAAAGGATTTATATAGTTTACAACGTTTAGGAATTAAAACAGGGCTGGAACACACGCAACAATTACTTGATGCATGTGGAAACCCTCATCATCAATTAAAATTTATCCACTTGGCGGGAACCAATGGAAAAGGGTCAACCGCAGCATTTATCTTATCTATCTTGCGCGCCACTGGGTTAAAAGTTGGTTTGTATTCGTCACCTCATCTAGTACGGTTCAACGAACGTATTCGGGTGAATGGGGTTCCCATAGCTGATGAAAAGATCGTTGAATATATGAAATTATTTTCCGCTGATATTCGACGTATTGAGAGCACATTTTTTGAAACGACATCCGCCATGGCTTTTTGGTACTTTAAGCAAAAAAAAGTCGATGTTGCTGTTATAGAAACAGGCTTGGGAGGACGGCTGGATTCTACAAATGTAATTGAACCGAAAATTGCTGTCATCACACCTATAAGCATGGACCATAGTGATCTCTTGGGAAATGAACTAAAATCTATCGCTCGGGAAAAAGCAGGAATCATTAAAGAAAAAACACCGGTTATCAGTAGTCATCAGGAAAATGCTGTAAAAAACGTACTAGTGCAAAAAGCAGCAGAGGTAGATGCGTATTTAATGTTTGTTGATTCACCCACCGATTGCACCATATCAATGGCTGGAACTTTTTTTCGTCAAGATGATTTAGATTATCAATTAACTCTTATAGGTGAACATCAAGCACAGAATGCATCCTTAGCGGTTGCAGCAGTAAGGGAATTCGGAAGTCCAGTTAATGATGATCACATTAGAATTGGTTTACTTAATGCAACTTGGCCAGGGCGATTTCAGGTTTTATCCAACGACCCGCATGTTATTTATGATGTAGCACATAATGAACAGGGCATCAAGTCTATACTAAAAACTGCAAATAATATATTTGAGAAAAAGCCCATAGGTTTATTTGCACTTAAGGAAGATAAAGAATTAGAACTTATTGCGAATGTGATACACGGGAAATTTGGAAAATTATTGGTTATGGATGACGAACAGGGATTATTGATGAGATCAGAAACTTTATCTATGAACTTAAGTAAACATGGTATCGCAGCAGAACTGATGAAACGATTTGACGATTTTACATCATATTTACTCAACGGCCACCCCGGTATCATATTTGGTTCACATTACATGGCAAAACCTGTTTTTGAGCATTTTCAATTTCCCTTTGACACAGGAGTGATTTAGAGTAATTTCAACGCTGTAAGCGCCTGCTCCCGCAGGGGCATCACTTTTTAGACAAATTTTAAAATTCAACTTTAACACATATTCAATTGGAGTTATTTATATATGGATGTTAATCAATTACAATCCTTGAACATAAAAGAGTTGGCAAAAGTGGCCCAGGATCTAGAAATCGCGGGTTATTCCGGTTTGAATAAACAGGAATTGATTGTCAACATATTGGAAACACAAAATGAAAAAGAAGGTGTTTTACACTCCAAGGGTGTTCTAGAAGTATTAAATGAAGGCTACGGTTTTCTGCGCAGCCCCGATTTTAACTATTTACCCGGCCCCGATGACATTTATGTAAGCCCTTCACAGATCAAGCGCTTCGGCCTGCGAACGGGTCATTCTGTATATGGACAGATTCGTAAACCGAAGGATAAAGAACGGTTTTATGCACTGTTAAAAATGGAAACTGTGAATGACAAAAGTCCGGATCATGTCAAACAGACAATCCTTTTTGATAACCTGACCCCGCTTTATCCTGAAGAAAAATTCAACCTTGAATATGATCCGAAAGACTTATCTACTCGAATCATGGATCTTATTTCACCCATCGGCAAAGGTCAACGTGGACTGATTGTTGCTCAGCCTAAAACGGGTAAAACGATATTACTGCAGAAAATAGCTAATGCACTTTTGAAAAATCATCCAAAGGTAAAATTAATCATTTTACTTATTGATGAACGTCCTGAAGAAGTCACAGACATGAAACGTCATGTGGATGCCGAAGTGATCAGTTCAACATTTGACGAACCTCCGGAACGGCACGTGGCTGTGGCAGACATGGTCCTGCAGAAAGCAAGACGCATGGTGGAATACGGCGATGATGTAGTTATCCTGCTTGACAGTTTGACGCGCTTGGGAAGAGCCCACAATGCAGTTATTCCCCACAGTGGAAAGATTCTTTCCGGGGGCGTGGATTCCAATGCACTGAAAAAGCCAAAACAATTTTTTGGAGCAGCTCGGAATACTGAAGAAAGCGGCAGTCTGACAATTATTTCTACCGCTCTCATTGATACTGGCAGCCGCATGGACGAAGTAATCTTCGAAGAGTTTAAAGGTACCGGCAATATGGAATTGGTGTTGGACCGACGCTTAAGCGATCGTAGGGTTTATCCTTCCTTTGATATAATCCGCTCTGGGACAAGAAAAGAAGAATTATTGTTGGATAAAAAAATATTAGCGCGCATGTGGATACTGCGAAAACTGCTTAATGAGATGAATGTTATTGAAGCCATGGAGTTTATGCTGACGAGGATGAAGCGAACAAAATCGAATGAAGAATTTATGGAAACAATGAGCCAGTAAGTTTAATTTCAACTGAAAGGTGTAGAACTTTTTAATATATTTAGCTTATGAGGTATATATATGGAATATAGCAGTCCTCCAATTCGGACAGTTATTGCTCGAATAATAACTGATAAACCAGTTAGAAAAACACCTTATCAAGTCAAAGGTGTCTTTATGCGCCAGTTCCCTGATTTAGAGATTGTGCCAATGATGGATGGTACGTATAGAGACCGATTTTTGTACCCCCGCGTTCAGATTAAAATACTGAATGAGCAAGTATATATGATTGGAATTCATGAAGGTGTAGATCCTATCGTTGAATTAGCTGGGCGGTTGGATATTTTAGATTTTGGAAACATTACTTTTCAAGTGTTTGATACGGAAGTAAATGTAAAAGATGACCAGTTTAGAGCTGTTGATCGGTTGATTCGTTATCGCTTATTGACACCGTGGGTGGCCTTGAATCAGATGACAGGCAGCCGCTATCGATTTTTGAATAACAATGAGCGTATCGGGTTTTTGAACCGTTTGCTAGGACAAAATATTGTTTTTTTATCCCGGGAAATGGGAGTAGAACTTCAGGACAAAATTTTCACAAAAGTAAATTTGACATCTATGTTTCCTAAACCGGTAGATGAACGTAACTGGGGAGCTTTTTCTGGAGAATTTAGAACTAATTTTCTTCTACCAAATTACTTGGGTATTGGCAACGGTATTACACGTGGTTATGGTGCTGTGTACGGGATGTTTAACCCACAATCGTTTCAGTTTGATGAAACCAGCCTACGAGAACAGAATAAAGATGGAGCTCAATCTCAATCTGAAGGTATGGCTGTATCAGAGTTAGAAGGAGTAACTGTAGAAGATGTTCCAAAACCTAAACGACACATAGCCAAAAAGCGTAAAACGAAAAAAAGAACAAAAAAAGTGCTGACAGAGGAATTTGACATTGTGGAAAATAAAGTTCCTGTGCTTCCAGAACCAAAGCAGGATAAAAAAGAATATATTAATCCTGAAGACGACAAATTTAACAGTCCCGAATTTCATAAAAAGCAGCACAAACTTTAAGTGACTCCCCAAACTGTAAAACTGGCGTCCCGGGTTGCGCGGATAAAGCCTTCGTTTACCCTGGAAATGGCTACGAAGGCTGCTGAAATGAGATCCCAAGGAATTGATGTGATTAATTTCAGTGTTGGTGAACCTGATTTCAACACACCGGAACACATCATTGCAGCCGGGAAAGCTGCCATGGATGCTGGCTTCACAAAGTATACAGCCGGACCCGGGATGATTGAGCTGCGCCAAGCCATTTGTGAAAAACTTAAACGTGAAAATGGTTTAGAATACACACCTTCTGAAATCCTCGTTTCCAATGGTGAAAAGCAAAGTTTATATAATGCCTGTCAGGTATTGTTTGATAAAGGAGATGAAGTCATTATCTTTGTTCCCTACTGGGTATCTTTCCCTGAATTTGTACGCCTTGCAGATGCTGAACCGGTTTTAATTGATACACTACCCGATAAACAATTTGAAGCAGATTTTGACGATCTTGAAAAAAAGATAACACCTGCAATAAAAGGTGTGATAGTCAATTCACCTTCAAATCCTACGGGTGGGGTATGGGGGGTAAAGGCCTTGATCCGCTTATTGAAAATGGCTGTGCAGCATGACTGGACCGTGATTTCAGATGAATGTTATGAACGTCTGGTGTTTGATGGAGAATTTATTAGTATAGAAAAACTTAATCGTGACCATAATATTGGTGCTCGAGTTGTTACCTGTTTGAGTCTTTCTAAAACCTACGCTATGACAGGCTGGCGAATCGGTTACGCGGCTGGGGATGAAATAATCATAAAGGCAATGAGTAAGATACAAGGTCAGTCAACGTCCTGCGCAAATTCGATTGGACAGCGGGCCGGTATCGCTGCTTTAACAGGTGATCAGCAGCCTGTAGAAGACATGCGCTTACAATTCAGAGAGCGCCGTGATCTGATGGTTAAGCTGTTAAATGACATACCAAGGGTCTCCTGTGCAACACCTGGAGGGGCCTTTTATACATTCCCAAATTTTTCTGAATATATTGGGAAAAAAGCAAATGGAAAAGTTATTCAGGATTCTTTCGACCTGAGTGAATATATATTAACTTCGGAGGCTGTAGTCACGGTACCTGGAGATGGTTTTGGTGCACCGGGGCATATAAGATTTTCGTGTGCCACAGATAAAGAGACGATAAAACGAGGTTTATCGAAGGTGGCAAGCGTTTTAGAAAAATTAATTTAAAGGGGTTTTATAATGAAACAGGGAATACATCCCGACTATATACTTGGCAAGGTACATTGTGCCTGTGGACATACATTTGAAGTATACAGTACTTTGGGTGACCAGCGGATCGATATCTGCTCAGTCTGTCATCCTTTCTTTTCAGGAAAGCAGAAACTGGTAGACACAGCTGGTCGTATTGAAAAATTTAGAGAGAAATACGCCAAAGCAGCCCAGTAACTAAACAAAAAGTATAATGGCTCCGGGAACAGGTATATCCTTTTTGGAGCCATTTTTTTGTCTATGAAACACTTGATATTAACCATAATGAAACCATCCATCCTTGTTGGCGGTCAAGCCGTCATTGAAGGTGTAATGATGCGCGTGCCGGGAGCCTATGCCACGGCTGTTCGCGATCCTGAAGGAAAGGTTCACGTGGATAAACATGATTTCACATCGCGAGTGCAAACGTCAGGTTTCTGGAAAAGACCCATCCTGCGGGGTATAATGGCTTTATTCGAATCCATGAAAATGGGAATGAAAACTTTACAGTGGTCAGCGGATATTGCTATGCCTGAGGAAGCAGAAAAACAACCTGGCAAACTTGCAAGTTTGTTTTCAACATTATTTGCTGTTTTATTAGCCGTCAGCATGTTTGTTGTGGCTCCTTTAGGGCTAACTACATGGCTTTTGGATATTGAAACAGATGCATTGGCTTTTAACCTGATTTCAGGATTATTCCGCATATCTTTTTTTATTCTGTATTTATTGGCTATATCCATGATGAAAGATGTAAAACGTCTATTTCGCTACCATGGGGCGGAGCATCGTGTTGTATTCAACTTTGAATCCGGACAAGATGTTAATGTTGATAACGCACAATCTTTCTCTACATATCATCCCCGCTGCGGGACAAGTTTTATGTTCATTGTACTTTTATCAGCTATCCTTGTGTTTGCCTTGATAGACACAATTGTCATGGCCATATTTGGTGAAATCACCATTTTTCATCGCTTGGCCTTTCATCTGCCGCTGATGCCACTGGTTGCAGGAATTTCCTATGAGATTATTAAAATAACAGCCCGTAAAGATGAATCATTGTTCTTTAGGTCTTTACGTGCGCCGGGATTGTGGTTGCAGCGCATTACGACACAACCACCCGAAGATGATATGGTGGATGTGGCCATCACTGCATTGCAAAGTGCCTTTGGCGATAAATATAATGAAATGATTGGCAAGGAATACACAGCTGAGGCTATCGGGTGAAAGATAAAATAGAAACAGTCATTGCCCGCCATGAAGAATTAAGCAATTTATTAGCAGATCCTGCTATTGTGAATGATCATGACAAGTTAAAAGAAACAGCACAGGAACATAGTCAATTAGCTCCAATTGTACTCAAAGGACAGGAATATTTAGTGGTACTACAGCATATAGCTGATGATGAAGAAATTCTTGCAGGGGATGATGATGAATTAAAAGAAATCGCACAGGAAGAATTATCTGGACTTAAGGGGAAAAAAGTCAAATTGGAAAATGAATTAAAATTTATGCTTCTACCAAAAGATCCTAATGATAACAAAAATACCATTGTTGAAATCCGGGCCGGAACAGGTGGCGAAGAAGCAGCATTATTTGCGGCAGACCTCTATCGTCTTTATACACGGTTTGCTGAACGCAATAGCTGGAAATGTGAAGTGATGGCAATGAATGATACCGGGATTGGCGGTTATAAAGAGGTTATTTTTTCAATTACGGGTAATGGCGCTTACGGACTCATAAAATATGAAAGCGGTGTGCACCGTGTTCAGCGCGTTCCCAAAACAGAGTCTGGTGGGCGAGTACACACATCAGCTGCAACTGTGGCCGTACTTCCTGAGGCAGAAGAAGCAGAAATTGAAATAAATGAAGGCGATTTGAAAATTGATACATTCCGGGCCAGCGGTGCCGGCGGACAGCACGTCAATAAAACAGAATCAGCCATTCGTATTACACACATTCCATCAGGTTTAGTTGTCTCTTGCCAGGATGAAAAATCGCAGCATCAGAATAGGATATTAGCTATGAAAGTGTTGCGCTCAAGATTGTTGGCTCAAGAACAAGAACGATTAGCTCAAGAACGTGCTAATACACGAAAGTCCATGGTTTCTACCGGTGATAGGTCAGCAAAGATTCGCACATACAATTTCCCCCAAGGGCGAATTACAGATCACCGCATCAATTATACTGCCTATAACCTTGAAAGTGTAATGGATGGAGATATTTCTGAATTAATTGAACAGTTAAAATTGTCGGAACAGCAGGAACAGCTGTCTGGCGATTAAATGGTCACTGCCCCCCAAGACGGCCAAATCACAAACTGGCTGAACTGGTCAGCTGCAGAACTTGTACATTCACTAGAAGACAATAAACAGGAAGCCGAGTGGCTTTTATCGTCTTTATTAAATTGTTCTAAATCTGAATTATATCTTCAGAAAAATGAACTGTCTGAAAAGCAATGTGAACTGTTCCAAGATTGGATCAGCAGACGTATAAAGAGCGAGCCCGCACAATATATAGCCGGTTGGACTGAATTTTATGGCCACCGTTTTAATGTAAACAAATCTGTTCTAATACCCCGAGCTGAAACTGAAATATTGGTAGATGTAGCTATTTATACACTCCAGGAATTAGAAAAACATCAGATCGTAGATATTGGTACAGGATCTGGGTGTATTGCCATTTCTGTGGCAGCTGAAATTCCCTCTGCGAGTGTTCTGGGGTTGGATATATCTCCGGAAGCATTGGTAACAGCTGAAGAGAATGCCTCTATAAACAAACTATTTAATGTGCAATTTTTACAAACAGACTTCTTACAGTTTACACCCTCCGAGCCCGTATACGATGGCTTACTCATGAACCCGCCGTATATTCCAACAAATGAGATGGATACACTAATGAAAGAAGTCCGTGATTATGAGCCCGATCTGGCATTAACGGATCATGAAGATGGCTTAACGTTCTACAGGCACTTGGCTGACACGGCTCAAAAATGGGTGCATCCTGGCGGCTGGCTCATTTTGGAAGTGGGTCTTGGTGAACACCCGCAAAAAGCCACCGCTTGTTTTGATACTAAAGGGTTTGCTCAATTGGAGCTTATTGCTGATTTTAATACAGATGATCGCATCCTCAAAGTGCAGGTGGTATGAAAATGCTCTGGCACCACATAGAACTTTTACGCCCCTTAAACTTGCTTACCTCGGCCCTTGCCATGGTGGTCTGCGCCAGCATTATGGATGGACTGCATGAAACGAAGATACTTTTGGTTACTATCTTCGTAGTGGTTTGTTATAATGCCGCTGCCAATGCCTATAATGATGTAATGGATTATAAAACGGACGTGGTTAATCGTCCGCGGCGCCCCTTGGTAACAGGGCAAGTAAAAATAAAAATGGCAAGGGCCATTGCCATATTACTGTTTGTAATTGGCAGCGTGTTGACTTTAGAACTTAGTAAATCAGCACAGTTTATCGCCATTGGCCTGGCCCTCCCCACCATGATCATTTACAGCAAATTCCTGAAGGGTACTCCTTTAATTGGTAATGCCGTTGTGGCTATTATCTTGGGCTTGGCGTTTATTTTCTCCGGAGCTGCTTTTGGTCAAATAGAAACCATGATCATACCGTCATGTTTAGCCTTTGGACTCACCTTTCTCCGAGAGTTTGTTAAAGACATGGCAGATATTGAAGGCGACTCAAAAGCAGGTTTAAATACATTTCCTGCAAAAGTCGGATTAGAAAAATCTGCAAAATTCGCAATTGTTTCAGCATTGATTATTGGAGCTGGAGCTCTTTTCCCTTATTTAAACGGTTATTACGATATCCCTTATTTGGTTGTCCTTTTTTTAGGAGTAGAAATACCTTTGTTAATGATTGTATTTTCATTCCTGAAATCGCCTGAAATTGATCAGGCAAAACGATTTTCCGAGGTATTAAAATTCAGTACAATCGCAGGATTAATGGCTTTTTTCGTAGATAATTATGTCCGCTGAGTTTGTCCATTTACACAACCATTCAGACTACAGTCTATTAGACGGCGCCCAAACCGTCCAGACGCTGGTGAATACCATCGATGATCTGAAAATGGATTCGGTGGCGCTCACTGAACATGGCAATATGTTTAGTGTAGTCCCCTATTATAAATCAGCGAAAAAAGCCGGTGTAAAACCCATTATTGGCTGTGAGATCTACGTCGCCCATGGTAGCCGTTTTGATAAGAAACCACGGGCAGAAGGTGGATGGGGAAATAATCATCTCATTTTACTGGCCCAGAATTTCGCCGGATATCGCAACCTGATGAAATTGGTTACAATTGGCTATTTAGAAGGATTCTATTATCGTCCCCGCATTGATAAAGAATTACTAAAAGAACACAGTGAAGGTCTTATTTGTTCATCAGGTTGTTTAAAAGGGGAAGTGCCGGAAAAACTGTTAGCAGGAGATTGGGAAGGTGCCAAAGCAACCGCACTGGAATTTGCCGAAATGTTCCCAGGGCGATATTATCTAGAAATTCAAAATCATGGCATTGATGCCGAAGTGCGTAATGTGGAATTGATAACCAAACTGGCCCGAGAATTGGATTTGCCGCTTGTTGCCACTAACGATGCCCACTATGCCAAACATGAACATTGGGAAGCCCATGATATACATATCTGTCTCGGCACCGGCAAGGAAAGGGATGACCCCAATCGCCTGCGCTATGCCACACCGGAGTTTTACTTCAAGACACAGGATGATATGTATAAACTGTTCAAGGATTATCCAGATGCTTTGGAAAATACACGCAAAATCGCTGACAGCATCGATCTTGAACTACCTATGGGTAAATATCATTTACCTACATTTCCTATACCGGAAGACGCACCCTCCCAAAACCCTAATGAGTATTTGCGGTATTTATGTGATGAAGGTGTTCGGAATATTTATGGAGACATCACAACGGATCTGCAGGGCCGATTGGATCATGAATTAGACGTAATCCAGAAAATGGGTTTTGCAGGATATTTTTTAATAACAATGGATTTTGTGAAATATGCAAAAGACAATGGTATACCTGTGGGTCCAGGCAGGGGTTCTGCTGCTGGAAGCCTGGTGTCTTATGCTCTGGATATAACGACCATAGATCCGATGAGGCATAACCTGCTGTTTGAACGATTTCTAAATCCGGATCGTATCAGCCTCCCAGACATTGACATCGATTTTTGTATTGAGCGTCGGAGTGAGGTCATCGATTATATTAAACAGCAATACGGTGATAATTCTGTAACACAGATTATTACATTTGGAAAAATGAAAGCACGCCAAGCTGTACGAGATGTAGGCCGTGTCCTTGGTTTTTCGTTTGGGGAGGTTGACAAAGTAGCCAAAATGATTCCTATAGGGCCATTTGTAACTTTGCAGCAGGCCTTGAGCCAAAGTCCTGATATGCGGGAAGCTGCCGAAGGAAAATATAAGGAGTTGATAGACCATGCCCTGACTCTTGAAGGTATGAACCGCCACGCATCCACACATGCTGCCGGTGTTGTAGTCACACCAGGAGATTTAACAGACTTTACACCGCTGTTCAAAACAAACACGGGCGATATTACCAGTCAGTATGATATGAAAGGACTGGAAGCACTAGGATTGTTAAAAATGGATTTCCTTGGCCTTCGAAATTTGACTGTGATCGATCACACGATTAAGCTGTTGAAGCAACGTGGTGTAAAAATCGACATTGCCAAAATTGACATGGAAGATTCCTCGGTGTATAAACTATTTGCTAAGGGAATAACTACAGGTGTTTTCCAGTTTGAATCTTCCGGTATGCGCGAATTCCTGAAAAAATTGAAACCCACCCAGATTGAAGACCTAATTGCCATGAATGCATTATACCGTCCGGGCCCCATGGAAAATATCGATAATTTTATCAAACGCAAGCACGGCAAGAAAAAGATCACCTATATCCATCCTGCCCTTGAGCATATTTTAGAAGAGACCTACGGTATTATCGTTTACCAGGAACAAGTCATGCAGATTGCCCACGAAATTGCCAAGTTTAGTCTTGCTGAAGCGGACATCATGCGCCGTGCCATGGGTAAAAAGATAAAAGAGCTCATGGATGAAATGAAAACGGAGTTCATTAATGGAGCGATAGCAAACGGCGTCAACCGTAAAATAGCCGAAGACATTTATACCTTGATCGAAAAATTTGCGAAATATGGATTTAACAAAAGTCACTCCACAGCCTATGCATATGTAGCCTACCAAACGGCTTGGTTGAAGACCCATTATCCTGCGGAATTTATGGCAGCAAACCTCACCAGTGAAATGTCTAACATTGACCGGGTGGTAATTTTGATCAATGAATGCACAAAACTAAAGATCACTGTGGATGCTCCGGATGTAAATGTATCTGATATTCATTTTCACCCTGTAAATAAAAAAACAATCTCTTTTGGATTAAATGCAATTAAAAATGTAGGAGCTAAAGCGCTTGAACATATCTTGGAAACACGTGATAAAGACGGCCCTTTTGAATCCCTGTTAGATTTCACCTCACGTGTTGGTCTGCGAGTGGTCAATAAAAAGGTATTAGAAAGTCTTATTATGGCCGGTGCCATGGACAGCCTAGCAGGCACAAGGGCGGAAAAATTTGCTACAATCGATATTGCCTTAAAATACGGCCAGCAGATCCAGGAAAACAGACATCGTAACCAGGAAGATCTTTTTGGCCAAGCATCCAACGGCCATTCCGCAATGATCCCAGCGTTAGTTAGCGCTGAAAGCTGGACAGACAGTGTTTCCCTGCAGAAGGAAAAAGAGGTTTTGGGTTTATACCTCTCCGGTCATCCGCTTTTGAAATATGCCGAAGACCTGGAAGAATTCAGCAATTTTGACTTCACTGAAAATGTAGAAGAATTAAAACGGGAGACTGTCCGTATTGGTGGTTCCGTTCAGGAATTAAGACTTCATTTTGACCGCAAAAATAACCAGATGGCCTTTTTTAAACTTGAATGCCTTGGGGGTCAAGCTGAAATACTCGCTTTCAGCTCTGTTTTTGATAAGTATAAGGACCTTTTGGATAATGATGAAATAATCTTTGTCAGCGGCAGACAAACAGATACGTCAGATTTCAGTGATCTGAAAATAATCGCTGATGAGATCGTTGCCTTAGATAAAGCCCGTGATTATTACGCCAAGCATCTGAATATCCGTTTAGAACCAGAAAAAATGACCCCTGATGATGTAGATGCTATAAATGCACTGGTACAAAAACACCATGGCAGCTGCGGGTTATTGTTTCATGTTTCGGTTGATGAAAGGAAAGAGCAACGTATTTTTGCCCATAATATTCGTGTTTCATCAGGCAGAGAATTCATTAAAAAGCTGCGTGATATTTATGGCAAGGATAACATCTGGGTCTCTAATTGATTGCAGTCTTGCAGCGCGTTACATCCGGAAATGTAACCATTGATGGTCGGTTAGCTGGTAAAATTGATCAAGGCCTCGTCATTCTGTTGGGTGTAATGGGCGACGACGATGAGGATGACGCTGATTTCCTGGTAAAAAAGATAGCTGGTTTGCGCATCTTTAATGATGAAAATGATAAATTGAATCTATCTGTCAAAGATGTGCATGGCGCCGCGCTGGTGGTAAGCCAGTTTACTTTATGCGCGGATACACACAAAGGCAGACGACCCAGTTTTATCCGAGCAGCGCCACCGGAAAAAGGTTTGGCACTTTATGAGGATTTCATGAAAAAGCTGGAAGGTCAAGGTGTTCCTGTTCAATCAGGAGAATTTGGAGCTATGATGAATGTAAACATTCAAAACGACGGACCGGTAACAATTGTACTAAACAGCAGGGATTGAAATATACTGAATTCGTTAAAGGGAACGTTGTAATTTTCCTTACACCGAGTTAAATCTAATGGAACGCAAAATCAGAATATTGATGGCCAAGCCCGGCCTGGACGGTCATGATCGCGGAATTAAGATCTTGGCATCGGCCTATCGAGATGCCGGGATGGAAGTGATCTATCTTGGCCTGCGCCAGACTCCGGAAATGATCGTTTCTGCCGCATTGCAGGAAGATGTGGATGTTATTGCGCTCTCCAGCCTGAATAATGCCCATATGACTATTTTTACTAAAGTTGTGGAATTGATGAAGGATAAAGGCCTGGATGATGTTCTGCTAACCGGGGGCGGTATCATTCCGGAAAATGATATGACTGCATTGAACAGTATTGGCGTGGGTAAGTTATTCGGTCCCGGCACCCCGGTCCAGGATACCATCGATTATATAACAGACTGGGTGCAAACCAACCGCCGCTGAGCATGGATCTCTCCAATCGCACCGCTTTGGAACTTCATTTTGCCGATAATTTTGAGACACATTTATTTCCTGTTTTGGCTGATCATTATTTAAAAGATGGTGATCTGGAACGGGCCCGCAAAGTATGTGCGATCGGACTGGAATACCACCCAAAAAACGCTGATGGCCTTTTTATTCTGGGCCAGGCGAATCGATCTGACGGCGACCTCCAGAAAGCTGAACAATCCTTCAAATCTGTGTTAAAAAATGGTACAGTGCATTTACAGGCTGCTACCGGCTTGGCTGAAATACAAACTGAATTGCAACGTTCAGAAGCAACAGTTATGAAAACATGGCAGCAGGTTTTAAAATGGGATCCCAGCAACCAAACAGCTCGCGAATTGGTAAATAGTTTTGAGATGAAAAAGCCGCAGAGAAAAGTAAAAAAGATTAAGAAAGATGCCCCACACAAAGGAAATAACAGTATTGAAATCAACCAAAGGCTGGCCACGTTTACCATGGTAACTGTTTTGCGCAATCAGGGCCTGAATCATCAAGCGTTAACCGTTCTGGATATGCTGGAGAGAAAAGGGGCAGATACAAAACGTATTCAAAGCGAAAAACAAGATATTATAAAAAAAATGGAAGATTAGAATGAGTGAACAGATTTTTAACAAACGTCAAAATATATTAAAAAATAAACTTGCTGAGCAGGGTTTTGATGGAATCCTGTTGGTAAACCTGACCAGCATCCGTTATCTTTGTGGTTTTACAGGGTCCGCAGCCTCCTGCCTCATCACGCCGGAAGGATCATATTTTATTTCGGATGGCCGTTACGATGTCCAATCCACAAATCAAGTCAAGGGCCTTCAGCGATTTATTGATTTTGGTACGCATATTTCAATTATCGAAAAAAACAATTTGATTAAAAATGGTTTAAAGCTCGCCTTTGAAAGCGATCATACCAGTGTAAGCCGATTCAAGGAAATGTCAGATACCTTGCCAAATGTAAGCTGGGAATCCACTACCATGCTGATGGAAAACCTGCAGGCGGTAAAAGACCAGTCAGAACTGGATGCCATCCGCACTGCTGTGGAAATCACCGATGTTATTTATGAAGAAATTTTACCCATGCTTACACCCGGCACCACTGAAAAGGAAGTGGCCAACCATCTGGTTCTGCGATACCGCCAAGAGAGCGACGGCGAAGCATATTCGCCCATTGTGGCTGGTGGCCCGAATAGTGCATTGCCCCATGCTGTCCCCGGTGACAGACCATTTGAAAAAGGTGATTTTATTGTTATTGATGCAGCAGCCAAGTATGCTGGTTACCATGCGGATATGACCCGCACGCCGGTTGTGGGTGAAGCAACGGATAAGCATTATGAGATCTATAATACTGTTAAAGGGTCACAACAAGCGGGATGTGATGCAGCCAAAGCGGGAATGTCCTGCAAGGATATGGACAGTATTACACGTGATTATATCACAGAACGGGGCTATGGAGAATATTACAATCACGGCACCGGTCACGGCCTTGGATTGGAAATCCACACCGAACCGCGCATGAGCCAATTGAGTACACAAACTCTGGCAGTAAACAATGTGGTGACCATCGAACCCGGAATTTATCTGGCCGGATGGGGTGGCGTACGCATTGAAGATGATGTGATCATTAAAGAAGGTGGATGCGAGATACTGAATAAAACCACCAAGGATCTAGTGGTTCTTAATTAATTCCCTTTGATCAAAGATATCTACTCTGATCCGGAACTGTACGACGCAGCGTACTGGTGGAAAACAAATGATATAGAATTTATTGCCAATACCGCAGATGAATATGGTAGTCCAGTTCTCGAATTAGGCGCTGGAACAGGTCGATTAGCTTTGCCCATCTTGGAGAATGGGCATACCTATACGGGAATAGAATGCAACCCAGCTTTTGTCAAGTCAGCCCGACAAAAACTTGAAACATTTGATTCAAAAGCGAGTGTGTTGGAAGGGGATATGCGGAGCTTCGATCTTAATCAGCAGTTCCAATTCATATTCATCGGCTTCAATTCCATTTTTCATTTGTTGACCAACGACGAAGTCCTGTCCTTTTTATCGTGTGTACGCTGGCACTTGGCAGATTATGGCACGTTTTTAATTGATACATTTGTTCCCGATCCGCTTTTTCTTTATCGAGATAAGCAAAAATATTATGTCATGGAATTTGATTATTCTGATGGAACGTACTGTATTGTAAGCGAAACAAACGAATATAACAGTGAAACTCAAATCAACCACATTCAATGGTATTTCAATAACGAAGGTGAAGATGACCCTAAAGTATTCCAGTTTGATATGCACATGATTTTCCCAGATACTATGGACAGACTGTTAAATGATGCCGGTTTAGTGATCAGGGAAAAATACGGCGATTATGATAAAACACCATTGGGCCCCGAAAGCCAATTACAGATTTACATTTGCGGAAAATGAATATTGAAAAAGGGTTAAATCATTTAAAAAAGGCGGACAGGAAAATGGCCCGCTTGATCAAAGAATTCGAAAAGCCGGAATTTCGCAAGGAATCAAATTATTTTGAGGCCCTGGTTCGTGCCATAGTCTATCAGCAATTGAGCGGCAAAGCGGCATCGACTATATATAAGAGATTTAAAGACCTGTTTTCTGCAACGAAATATCCGTCCCCACAAGACGTCCTTTTTAAAACACATGAACAACTTCGAGCAGTTGGTTTATCAAATCAGAAAGCAGCATATATACATAATATTGCAGCGGCCTTTGATTCGGGAACTGTGACTCAAAATATAGATTCTTTGCAGGATGAAGAAATAATTGAGAAGCTAACAACCATCAAGGGCGTGGGGCCCTGGACGGCAGAAATGTTTTTGATGTTCACTTTACATCGCCCTGATGTATTCCCTGTGACAGATCTGGGAATCCGTAAAGGATTTCAGCTATTTTGTAAACTGGATGATTTGCCCGATCCTGGTTTCATGATCAAAAGAGCCGAACCCTGGCGGCCCTACCGGACATTAGCGTCTTGGTATTTATGGCGTTTAGTGGAAGGCCCCTTTGAATGGTAATTAAACACATCTTTTTTGACATCGGAGGAGTATTACTGGACATCGACCATTTGCAGTCATTACAATTTTGGAGTGATTGTACCGACCTGTCAATTGATGTTATCAAAGATCATTTCCCTCATGATGTTAATGAACAATACGAGATAGGCAAATTAACCGATCATGAATTTTTCCGGGCTGTGAAAGACGCTCTTCCCCAACCAAACTGCCTGAAAGAAGATGATTTCTGGCGGGGCTGGAATAAATTGATTGTAGCGGAAACTGAAACTGTCTCACTGCTAACTTTACTGAAACAATCGTATAATGTATACCTCCTATCCAATACCAACCACCGGCACATTAAGCATGAAGTGGCTAGTAGGTTTAGTTTTCAAAATAATGTAAATCGGGCGTTTTATTCCTTTGACTTGGGCTGCAAAAAGCCGGATGAAGCGATTTATTTAAAAGCATTGAAGTTGGCCGGAGCAAAACCGGAAGAATCATTATTGATTGATGATGTGGAAGAAAATGTTGCACAAGCCAGAAATGTTGGGTTTCATACAATCCATTACCATGATCATAAAAGCACAGTTGAAGCACTACGAATCATGAACCTTCTGAATTGAAACAGTTGAATATTCAAAGTAATAACGTAATTTTCATATCTTGACAATCCCCAGTTAAACTATATGAATTATACAATATTTCTCATGCTTCCAATCCTGTTTTGCAGTTTATCTGCCCAGGATGAAGATTGGCAGTTGGTCGGCGAGGAACGCTCCGCAGCAATTAGTGGTATCGCAACTGTTGGCGGTCATACGATCGTAGTCCATGATAATAAACGTGAATACGAAGGCCGCATTGGGATTATTACAGAATCTGGTGATGAGTTAAAATACCGTATACTTGAATGGCCCAATGAAACGTTACCATTTGACTTGGAAGCATTAGTGGCCGTACCCGGTAGCGCTACAGACGTGATTGCCATGGAAAGTC
>SCKQ01000074.1 GCA_004124535.1 Fidelibacterota bacterium | reverse complement strand
TTACCTGTGCTCCAAATGACATTATGCTACCTCATAGTGAGCCTTAATGACACAGTTGATGATATAGGTATTACATCCTTAACTTACCAGTCCAAATCACACCTAACCGAGAAAGGATTGACCACAAATGGACGGATTTACAATCTATCATAACCCCAGATGAGGCAAGAGCAGGCAGACACTGCAGCTGTTGCGTGACAACGGTATTGAACCGACTATCATTGAATATTTAAAGGACATCCCCACGGGGGATATATTAAAAGATCTTGCCGCTAAACTTGGAAAACATCCTAACGAATTTGTACGTAAGGGCGAAGCAGATTTCAAGGAAAACAATTTGCAAGAAACATTGGACAATGATAGGGCTCTCATTGCGGCAATGACCCACTTCCCCAAGATCATTGAACGCCCAATCGTTGTTAAAGGGGATAAAGCTGTTATAGGTCGTCCCCCGGAAAATGTGTTGAAACTATTGTAATAATGGCCACCAGAATTTTCATAACCGGCGGTACTTTTGATAAGGAATACAATGAAATAACAGGCAAGCTGTTTTTCAAAGATACACACGTGCGTGAAATATTGGAACTGGGGCGTGCCCGTATTGATATCAATATCCGCACCCTGATGATGATCGACAGTTTGGATATGACTAATGACGACCGGCAACTGATTCTCGATAATTGTAAACAGGCCGAAGAGGATCAGATCGTAATTACCCATGGGACGGACACCATGACCGCTACAGCCAAGATTCTGGCAAGCGGTAATTTGGAAAAGACCATTGTTCTCACCGGCGCAATGATCCCATTTAAGTTTGGCAGTTCAGATGGGTTATTTAATCTGGGTGCAGCCTTGGGCTTTGTGCAAAGCTTGCCACAGGGCGTCTACATTGCCATGCATGGCCGGTGTTTTAATCATGATAAAGTACAAAAGAATAAAAAAACAGGTGTCTTTGAAGAGATTTGATTATTTAAGCAATAAAATCTTTTTCGATCCGGTAAATCCGGCAGCTTTCATTACCACCAGATATGAACCGGAAGGAACCATCTTTCCAGAAGAATCTTGTCCGTTCCATTTTAACAGGTGGGTTCCCGCCCGCCAACTTTGCTCAGTTAAATTAGTGATCCATCTCCCGGACACATTATAAATACTGATACTGACGTGCCCCGATCTTGAGAGACCAAATTCAATTTGAGTCGAATTGTTAAAAGGGTTGGGATAGCTATGATTTAAAAACGCTTTTTCCGGAACAGTCACTAGCTCGTTTTCTATTCCGACTTGAGCCTCTTCGTCCATTATAATGTCAAATACACCATAAAGCCCATTGTCACTTTCTTCCAAAGGTATGATCAGTCCAGGATGGTTGTTTTCCCATTGTTCATCAATTTGCGCATCACCCTCAAAATAACATTGAGTCACCAATTCCTGGTTTTCAGGTGTGGTGATCTTATAATGAAAATGTTTAGGCCTACTTCCATAATGTCCCGGCCAGATAGATTCAAAGGCATATTCGCCATTTTCATTGGTGAGCATTTGCCCCCGAAGATTGTAGGGATCTTCTTCCGGATTACCTGAATTACACTCTTGGAAAACAGTATAACACCCGCTGTCATTTGCATGCCAAACATCAACAATGGCATTGTGCAGAGGTGTTTCACAATCGTTAGCCTGCACCATACCTGAAATAAAAATGCGTGTTCCAGGTTCATCCGTATGAGCAAGCACGGTTCTATAAGGGTGGTTTTGCGACCAGTAAGGCCCAAGGATATCATCACTGGTGAGATCACAATCTCTTCCTTTTAGGAAAGTTCCCGGCGCGATTCCGGTCGCTGCGGTTCCCAGCAAACCTAATTTGATAAATTGTCTTCTTTTCATTATGCTATAATTTAAGACATTAAGACTTTTTCTTCTTCCGTGGCGTAGGTATTGCGCCAGTCTTCCAAGCGTGGTTCCATCATCCTGCGGTAAACCCCGGGAAAAAATGCTACCAGATATAACGTTGTCAGATAGCCATAAGGCATTTCCGGCGCATCAGGGTAAGGACGCAGTTTCCAGAACTCCAGGCTGCCTTGTTCATGATGATGGGAGTGGCGAGTAAGATTGTAGAGCAGAATACTGCTGACACGTTTGTTTGTATTCCAGGAATGATGGGGAGCCACAGGCGTGCCCGGCACGCGGACCAAACCGTAGTGCTCCATATAATTCACTATTTCCAGAAATAATTTGGCGAATACGGAAATACCCAAAAACACGACAACACCGCCGAATCCACCTATATAATAAGCAGCCGCCAAGATAAGAAAACTGCGAGCGTAGCCCCTAATCATGCGGTTATATACACTGATCAGCCCATGTCCACGTTTTTTCAAACGTTCATTTTCGATCTTCCAGCCATCACGGTGCTCTTGGAGTGAAGCCTTTAAAAAGAACAGATAAAAACTTTCACCGCGTTTGGCAGTAGCAGGGTCAGTCGCCAGGCCAACGTTCTTATGATGTCCATGAACGTGTTCAATGGCAAAGGCGCTGTCGCAGGTAAAGGCCATCATCCAATTGCCAATCAACCAATCTATTTTTTTCTTTTTATGGTGTACCAGTTCATGGGCTGGAATTGTCAGCGCTGATCCCATGAGAAGCCCCCCAGTAAAAACATAACCTGCTAAATGCCAGACAGCAGTTCCATGACGAGTTAAGGCAATATCACTCCCGGTCACTAAATAAACAATCTGCTCAAAACTCGGCAGTGAAACGCTACCACTCATATAAATAGCAATCGTTAGAAAAATGAGATAAACAGGCAAGTTAATATATACAAGGAGAGTCAGCAGCATTGGATAACGATATTCCGGGGTTGTTTTATCATCACCGAGAAACGCGTCCCCGGCAATGATAATGGTATCCAAAATAAGCAAATATACCCAGGCCCAATATTGTCCCTTGGCGCCCAAATAAATAGCCATTAAAATAAGGAGGGGCATTCCCAGATAACGTAAATATTTCATTATACCAGAATGTAGGCATGAATTGATCAAAAGACCAATTTTCCTTAATCTCCATCTGATAAAAGGAGCAAGTATGCGTATACACATTTTAATATCCATTTTATTGATCACAGTCAACATAATGTCAGCTCAAGGTATTCGGCCGGTGAACACCTATTCCATTGTGGCCCTTGATGAAGAAACGGGTGAACTGGGCGTGGCTGTGCAAAGCCATTGGTTTTCTGTGGGTTCGCTTGTTACCTGGGCGCAAGCAGGCGTAGGTGCAGTGGCTACACAATCCATTGTCAAGGTGGAATACGGTCCTCACGGCTTGGAACTAATGGCACAGGGATTAACCGCCAATGAAGCACTGGCTAAACTAATAGCTAAAGACGAAGGCGCTGCAGTCCGCCAAGTGGGGATGGTGGACGCTAAGGGTAATGTGGCCAGCCATACTGGCGAAAAATGCATTGCCGAAGCAGGATTCAAAATAGGTAAAAATTATACTGTCCAAGCAAACATTATGGAAAAAGCTACTGTATGGGACGCCATGGCAGATGCCTTTGAAAACAGTTTGGGTGATCTGGCTGACCGTATGCTGGCTGCGCTGGAAGCTGCCCAAGCGGAAGGGGGTGATTTGCGGGGTAAACAATCTGCAGCTATATTAATTGTAAGCGGAAAACCTACAGGTGTGGAGTGGAAGGATATTAAAATGGAACTGCGCATTGAGGACCATCCAGAGCCAATACAGGAATTGAAACGACTCATAAGAGTTCACAGGGCCTATGAACATGCCAATCAAGGTGATCATTATCTGGAATTAGGGGAAATGGACAAAGCCCTAGCAGAATATAAACTGTCAGCAAAATACTATCCGGAAAATCCCGAACTGCCATTTTGGACAGCCGTCACGCTAGTGACGGCAGGAAATCTGGATATGGCATTGCCGATATTTGAGGATGTGTTTTCTCGCAGTCCAAAACTGAAAGAATTAATTCCACGATTGATACCTTCAGGCTTTTTCCCGGACGATAACGAAATACTGCAACGCGTTATGAATCTTTAATAAGTTCTTACCAATGAGACAAGGTAAACCATTTTTATATATACTGGCGTTGTTCCTTTTTAGCTGTGACCCGCTGGTCACCACTTTTGATGATGTGGAGAAAGCTGTTTTATACGAAGCCAAAAATATTAGTACTGCCTCATCGCCCGAAGGGTCTTTAAAAGTGCTCACGTGGAATATCCGCTTTGGCATTGGCCGGTTGCCATTTTTTGGCGACTCTTGCGGAGATCGAAGTATTTTTACAGAAAATGAAGTGCTCGATGCCCTGGAGCTTGTTGCTGCAGAAATCGATGTCATTAATCCGGATATTATTCTGTTCCAGGAAATCGATCGAGAATCCAAACGCACACAATACATTGACCAGGTGCAATGGTTGCTGGATCATACAGACATGAATTACGCCGCCTATGCGTCCATGTGGAAAGCGCAAACAATTCCCAGCGATGGCATTGGTCGTATTGATGCTGGCAACGCTGTGTTAAGCAAATGGGACATAGAATCAGCTGAACGTGTTCAGCTTCCCTTAAGGGGCGACCAGGATGACCTGACCCTATTGTTCTACTTGCGCAGAAATATCTTGAAAGCAAAAATAGCTATCCCTGATCAAGATGATTTTTATGCTGTGAATGTCCATGCCACCGCCTTTGCAACGGACGACACGAAACAAAAACATATTGATAAATTCAAGGAAGTTCTTGATGAAATAGATGTAGCGGGATATGTTTTTGTCGCTGGAGGAGATTTGAATTCTGTTCCTCCTGGTGCGAATATAGATTATTGTGATGAAGATGCCTGTGAAAATGATATATTTCACACAGACGTGGATGGCGGACCACATTTGGAAGGCAGTTATTTCAATAATTTTGAAAATGAACCGCTGCTGCTGAAATCGTTGTATGATACTTACAATTCAGCAATTTCTTTAACGGAAGTTGTTACAGCTAACCATAATACACACAGCACATCTGTGAACAGATGGTGGGATCGTAAACTGGACTATATTTTTACTAATAAAAACGTTGCATCCGGCAGTGGAACCACTTACCAGGGGGCAATACAAGAAACCATTCATCTATCAGACCATGCGCCGGTCAGTTGTGCAATTATATTAGAGTAATGAAAAAAATTCTTATCTTAACTATTTTATTCAGCCAAGTGTTTGCACAAGGAGAATGGCTGTCCGGAACAGCGTATACATTGCCGCAAGGTCGCTGGGAATATGGACTTTTTCAGCCGGTGCGCTGGGGACAAAGTGAAAATAGGGAAATTTCCTTTTTCAAATTATCTTCATTGCTGATGCCGAACGTAACAGTAAAACAGCGCTGGCCGCAGAAAGGCGAGTGGACTATATCAACTGTCCATTCATTTTATTATCCCACACCATTACTTAAAAAACTGCAAAGCCCCCTGGGCATGGACATAGGTGGGCCTAATATGTTCGCCATGATATCACCCGAGTTTGAAATACCACATATGTTTTCATTATGGAACACAATAGTTGCCAGCAAACCGCTGGATCAAGATCGGGTGTTTTCAGCAAAAGCCGGTGTTGCAATTGCCTTGGGCAGCGCAGATCTGGCAATGGAGTCCACTATAGATTTACCGCTGGTCTATCATCGTTTAGCGGTGTACTATAATAGCTGGCTCCTCCGGCTGGGCACAGACATGAATGGTCGTTTAAAGCGCAATTGGACATACCTTGTGGATGGAGATCTTTTCCTGATTCCTGGTATGAAAGGTTCCATGGCCTTGGAGCATAAAAGCGTGGTGACCTGGGAAAAATCGCCGCGTTTTCATATTTCCTTTGGGTATAAGCTAATTTATGGTTTGTATCCTGATGGCTATCCTAATGATTATATGACCCAACTGCATATTTTACCCCTGCTGGACCTGCAATGGGCTAGAGACTAAACTAGACCATGCACATTCCCGCCTTTTTCCTTCTAACTGCAATTGCACAGCAGGATAGTTCCGCTATAGTCATAATTTTATTGATAGCATAACTTCCATTATTAACAGAAAAGTACTAGTTGAATAATTCTTTGTATCATACAAATAATATAAACAACCTTCTTATAATATTGGCCTTAATGTTGCTAATCCCGCAAGAAACAACTGCAGCACAGCCCTTTTTAATAAAAGGTCAATTTTGGGTCAGTGGACTCACAGGAAATGATCCGCCGCAAAATCAATCTTCATTTGAATCATCAATTGGATACATTCCCACTCTTTCTTTATCACGAGATTTATCCGCTTCTCAATTTATTGATATGGAATGGGCCTATCGTCTCGACCGCAGTTATTCCGCAGATTCCCTTTTAAATAATCATGAAAATCACCATCGTTTGTGGGTGCGGTATTCCAGTGAAAAAATTGAAGCGCGACTTGGCTTGCAGAAAATTGTTTTTGGGCCGTCTCAAATTTTACGGACTCTCTCCTGGTTTGATACCATCGAACTCAAAGATCCAACGGGTCAAACGGATGGTGTGGAAGCATTTCGGCTGCGTGTTTTTCCATCTAATTCATTATCTATCTGGTCGTGGTTGATTAACTCCAATCAGGATACGATTTCATTTGGGGGACGAGCAGAACTATCGACAGGTTTCGGGGAGTGGGGTTTGACCTATCACCAGGATCCAACAGTGACACCCCAGTCAGCAGGGCAGTTCCCGGTCATTATTTCGGGACCTCATCAGCGTGTTGCCATGGATCTTCGCTATGATGGATATATTGGATCATGGATGGAAGGAGCCTATATTTTTTCCGATAATTCTGAAATAAAAATGGTCACCATGGGTGCCGATTACACACTGCCCCTCGCCAGCGGAATTCTGATTATGACAGAGTCTTTATATATTGACCAAAAGCAAAATGGTTCAAATTCTTCTCAAA
>SCKQ01000027.1 GCA_004124535.1 Fidelibacterota bacterium | reverse complement strand
TTTTACCACCCATTGACTCAATAGCAACATTACCTACTAGAATCAACAAGTCGGCCCAGCTAATTTTCTTACCATACTTTTGTTTAATAGGCCAAAGAAGTCGACGTGCTTTATCCAAGTTGCCATTATCTGGCCAACTGTTAAGTGGAGCAAAACGCTGATTGCCAGTACCGCCACCGCCACGACCATCAGCAGTTCTATACGTGCCTGCGGCGTGCCAGGTCATACGAATAAAGAAAGGACCATAATGCCCATAATCAGCCGGCCACCAATCCTGCGAGTCTGTCATAAGATCGTTTAGATCTTTCTTTAAAGCATCATAATCGAGTTTTTTAAACTCTTCACGATAATCAAAGTCTTCAGCCATGGGATTGGACTTTCTATCGTGTTGATGAAGAATATTTAAATTTAACTGGTCTGGCCACCATTGCTGGTTTGATGTTGACCCGAGTGTATGTTGACTATTAGACCCGTGAGAAACAGGGCATTTTCCATTTTCTTCCATAATAAATCCTTATTGATTATTAGTGTTTATTACAAATTCCAGTGATAGTTATTTCAATATTATCAGCTTCAAATTTGTATTGATTCCAAACTTTTTTTTGTAGCTCTTCACTTCGCATATTTATATCAGTAATATTACCACATTTATTACATTTTAAATGATCATGAGGATCAATATTCCAATCATAACGGGCAATATTATTATCATAGATTATCCGAATAGCCCCATCCTCATTTAGCTGTTTTAAATTTCTATATACAGTACCCAAGCTAATGTTAGAAATTTTCTTCTTTGCCTTCTGAAAAATCCAATCTGCAGTTGGATGTGCCTTGGTACTACTTACAATTTCGCGAATCGTTTCTCTTTGATGACTATAACGCATAATTAAAACTATCTATAAATAGTAATAATTCCTATTATTAATAATAAGTTTAAATGAATCATACAATATGAATGTAAATTCATTATCAAAATTACATTAATTAAAAGAAAGGAATAAAAAATGGCAGAATATGTTTGCGAACACTGTGGTATGGGTGTTACCGGTATGAACTGTGCAAAATGTGGAAAAGAATTAGTACATGATCACATTAGTAAAGATGATGGAACAAAAGTTGCTGTAGCAAAATGTCCGGATGGCCATGGAAAAATAAAATCTCCCATGTGCTGCGGGTCTGATATGAGTTGCAGCGTTTAATTATATTTTAGGCAGACGGGTAAGGAAATAATTCAGATAGTCCTTTTACCCTGATTATCTCCATCAAACATATACTGTCTGAGTTCCGGACCAATCATTTCAAATACATATCGCACACGACCAAGTAAGGGGAAATTGCGCAAAACAGAATGTTGTCTCTGATTCTTATCCTTAAAATACAGCAATAGCAGTACAAAGAGTGGTGTCGTAAAACAATCACAGAAAGAATAAGTAAAATGGTAATTGTAACTTCTTGAAACATGATCTATTCTACCTCATTTTCATCATTTAACGATTAATATAGGACACTTACAAGTTTCCATAACATTCAACGGTTTGCTTCCCTTGAAGAACTTCAATAATGGATTTTGTGTCGATGATCCCATTACAATGATATGATTATCACCAGCTACTTCATAAATCACCTGTACAGGATCTCCTACTAAATATTGATGTCCAAACGAAATATTTGATCGACGTAAAAATTTCTTGGCCCAATTGGCTGCATTAGTATAGCCATCACCGAATTCATCTTTTTTACTGACTGTAATCATTTCTACCGGAACGTTGAAAGCTTGAGATACACGAGTACCATATTTCACTGCTTTGCGCGTATTAGGAGAATCATCAACTGCAATCAAAATTTTGTATTTTTGGTTTAAATCATATTTATTCACCACAAAAATAGAGCTATCAATATATTGGATCAGATCATGGGCCATCCGCCGCTTTTGACTACCGCCAATTATGGTAACATCATAATGATGTTTTTGAACTTCATCTTTGAGCTCCGCAATAATATCACCGTTTCTAAGTATTAGACTGACATTATCACAGACAGTCCCTTTTAAATAAACCTCGCAGCGGTTTCCACCGGTATCAACCAAAGTGTTTTTTGGAAAACCAGCTTCAATATCACTACTTTCGATAAACTCTTTATCGGCAAGATAATCAAAAGCCCATTCTAATACATCCACGCCTGGTCGATCAAAATCCCAAGACTCTATCCGCTCGTGGGCCATACCGACGTCTTTAGTGCTGAATTCATTGATTTTTTCACCTACATCGACAATTGTAGTAGGCGCCTTAAAAGCACGAGAAACATTCATCCCAACGCTTAGCGTTGGGCCAGAATATTCTTTACTACTAACTGCAATTAGAATTTTCATCTTAGCAACGGCCAATAAAAATATGAAACCAGGAACAGCAGTACAATAGATATGAGGAACAGTTTCCAGCCTGCTTTCAAAAAGTCGCTGGAAGTGACTAGACCGGTAGAATGTATAATCATACAGGTAGGTGAAGCCACAATTGTTAAATAGGCAAAAGCGGAAGCAATCGAGGTTGAAATACCGATAATTAAAGGATCACCACCCATGTCCAATACAATTGGGCCCAGAACTGCAATTGTAGCAGCGTTGCTCAGCAGATTTGTTAGAATACCAGTAAGGACAACGGAAACAAACCAACGAACTATAGTCACATCTTGGAAAATTAACTCTAAAGTAATCAGTGTTTTTTCGGCAACCCATAGAGCAGCACCTGTTTCCTTCATTTGGATTCCCAGTGAAATCGCCGCACCAAACAATAAAATGACACCCCAATTGGTGTTACGGTTGATCTCTTTCCATTCAATGAGTCCAAAGGCAAGATAAAAGAACACACCAGTCAACGCAACAATTCCAAGACCGATTATAGGGCTCAAGAAAACCCAGCCTAAAAAAACCAGAAAAAATACGAGAATAGCCATGATCTGGTTTCCCGTTAATTTACCGGTCTTGGCCACATGGACTTTTAGTTTACGAACAGCAGAATCCATGATCTTTTGCGTGGGAGTAAAAGTGAACCAAAGGACCAATACCGCAAGGGGTATTTCTAATAAGAGCAAAGGATAAGCGAATATCATCCATTCTACGTAGGATATATTCACCAAACCAAATTCCCTTAAGTAACCGATCATAATTACATTTCTACCTCCACCTGAAGGTGTACCAATGGATCCTATGGCACAGCCATAAGCGATTGAAAAAAGTAATAGCGTGGATAAAGGTGTCGCCTTGTTCGTTTCCAGTCCTGCATTGCGAATAAGGGAAAGAGCTACAGGGAGCATCATTGCCGCCACTGTATGTTCTCCGATAAAGGAGGAAAGAAATGCCGATACAGCTACAAATCCAAGTACAATTCTCCACGTTTTATTGCCAGTTATATTAATTATACCGAGAGCCAATCTTTTATCTAATCCCTGGTGCACAATAGACACTGCAAGCATCAGTGAACCCATGATGAAAAATACGGCATCATTCATAAAGGACGAAGCCACTCCATCTGCGGTATCCACTCCAAGGATCACCTCCATAATCAAGATCAGGATAGCTACGGCAGGAAGTGGAATTGATTCACTAATAATCAGTATTAACACTGTTAAAACAATGATCAGTGTCCGGTGACCTTCTGGCAGCAATCCTTCAGGAGATGGTAAATAAAATAAAATAATACTCAGGAGAAAGGAAATAACGAGCCACTTTTTTCGAGTGACCCAATAAAGTACTTCAGTAATTACCTTATTGGAAAGAAGAGGCATTCCTTACAGATAATAATTTTCTATTTGCGGGTGTAAGGGTCGAGCCATCCAAAGCGGTCGACGCAAGCCGTTGGGGTGTGTTTCCCGTGCTTTGGCCCATTCATTCCATTTTTTGAAATGCTCGAAAGACTTATTGGTGTCCACAAAAATGTCTCCGTATTTCTCTTCCGGTTCCGGCTTGGAAATGCTCACTTTCTGCAGCCAGCAATGGGCTCCTGAAATGGGATCCGGGTTGGTCGGATGGGTAATATTTTGATGGACACCACCGTCCCGCCACCAAACGCGGTTCGTATCAGGGTCGTCTGTTTTCCATGGTTCCACACCGCTAACTGTTTCCATCTTCCACTTACCATCACCCAGATTTTTGATGTTGACTGTATTTGTCATAAAGCGGTTACCTTCGTCATTTTGACGGCGCCATCGACCGATATGGTGCGAGCAGGCCACAACCCCCGGCTTAATGGCCTCCGTCACCCAAACTTTGTCTACGAACCAACCGATCGCGGTTGTGATTTTAAGTAAATCTTCATTATTTACACCAAGTCGTTCCGCATCTTTGGTATGAATCCAGATGGGATTCCGATGAGCAATTTCCGTGAGCCATTTCGCATTGGCAGAACGAGAATGGATATGGGTAGGTAATCGAAAATTGGGCAACAGCACAAATTCATTTTTACTGTGATCCATTTCGTCCAAATGAACATGGCTTTTTATTCTATATCCAGGTGTGGCATGTTCCGGATAACCAAAATCCACCATGGTTTGTGAATATATCTCTTGTCGTTTGGATGGGGTTGGGAATCCGCTATAATGTTTTCCGCCCACCTTCACACCAACCACTTTGCCATCTTTCTCGATCTGTCCATTTGGTTTCACAATTCCATTGGAATTATTTAACTCTTTTTCATTGTTCCGGTACACTTCATCATCCACGAGAAAAGCGCCATACTTCCGCATGTATTCCAGCGGTGTCAGCCCTTCCTTTCCTGCCGCTGCGGGAAGGCCATTTGTATTTTCAAAAATGTACTGGTAATATTCATCAATGTTGATTTTTTCGCCATGGCGATAAGGACTTATAAAATGTTTACGAATTCCCAGATCTCCATCTTTATCAATTCGCCAGGAAAGTTCGATCCAAAATTCATCCTCTTCCCAAACCTCACCAGGGTTTACTTCATAGGTGAACTCCACTTCCTGCCCATCGCGACGGGCTTTCTCCCGCAGGACCGGCTGGCGAAAGGCAATCCATACTCCCGCCTGGGTCTCATACGAATTGATGTCATGACGCTCGGACGCGTGCCCCATAGGCAATACATAATCAGCGAAAAAGGCCGTTTCATTCCAGGTTGGCGTTAGTGCGACATGACAGCCGACTTTTTCTTCATCCGACAGCATTTCGATCCAGGTGAAGCCATCCGGGTACGTCCAGACCGGGTTGAACACACGTGTGAAATATACATCCAAGGATCCGCGGTTGTCCTTCAGCAGGTGGGGCAGGATTTCGCTCATTTCATAATGCGACAAGGTGTATTCCTTTGGCCAGTTTAATTCATTCCATGCATCCGGGCCCGGGGGTGAATCAAAAAAGGTGGGATGAAATTTATTCCAGGCACTTGGTGAAGTTCCCCCTACAGTGCCCACAGAACCTGTTAGAACATTGAGTAAATGCAGTGTCCGGGCCACTTGCCATCCACCGAGATTTCCAATGGAAGCCCCGCGCCAGACATGGCTGGACAGTTTACTTCCAGCCTTTCCAACTAATTGTGCAACACGAACAATTTGTTCAGGATCGATTTGGGCTTCTTGCGCCGCAAATTCCGGTGTGTACTCCGCCCACTCTTCACTCAAACGTTTGATGAATTGGTCAAACTCCACTGGATCTTCCGGATGAAGATTCTTGAGATACTCGTCCCAGTTCACCCAATTTTCAATATAATATCGGTCGTATAACCCATCATCTAAAATAATCTTAGCTATGGCCAGGAATACGGCTGTTTCACTTCCGGGATAGGTGGGCATCCATTCATCTGCCATGGATGCAGTATTAGATAGGCGCGGATCCACAACGATCAGCTTGGCACCTTTCATCATCCCTTCCATAATCCGTTGAGCATGGGGATTAAAGTAATGTCCTGTTTCCAAATGAGAAGACGCCAGCAAAATCACTTCCGCGTTGGTGTGGTCCGGACTGGGACGATCATACTTTTGCCAAAGTGCATACCCAGTCCGGGCACCAGCAGAGCAAATATTGGTATGAGAATTGTGACCATCCACCCCCCATGCTTTCAGCACACGTTCTGCATAGCCTTCATGACCGGGTCGACCCACATGGTACACCACGCCATCTTTACGTTTGCGAATGGATGCAGCAATTTTTTCGGAAATCTCATCCAATACCTGGTCCCAAGTAATTCGATCCCATTGGCCCGATCCTCGTTCTCCTTTTCGTTTTAACGGATAAAGAATCCGTTCCGTATCATTGATCTGGTTGATCGTTGCCGGACCCTTGGCACAATTTCGTCCGCGGCTGCCCGGATGGTGAGGATTCCCTTCAAACTTCCGGACTTCATTGGAATCTTTATCAATATAGGCCAGCAAACCGCAGGCCGATTCACAATTGAAGCAAGTAGTTGGGATGATTGAATAATGGCGTTCCTTTTTTTCCGGCCAGGCCAGTGAATCCAATTCCATAAAATCGTTCCATTCGCTTGGGTCTGGGTATTTGTACAATTTCCTTGGTCCTTCCATGATAAATTCTTCGGACCAATCCGGTCGATCTGATATTTTGGGTATAAGCCTTAATGATTCTGAAAATGTTTCAATCCAACTACGTTTCATTTTTCTAACTCAATGGTATCATTTGCGGCACGCGTATTCGTACAAATTCTGTTAAAAATATACCCACCAGTGCCATTCCCCCAGCGATAAGAGTCAAGGGATCAGCATATGTATTTATCATTACGATTGGAGTAATGCTTCCAAAAACAATCCCAGCCCAGAAATACTTGGAATAGTATCCTTTTGTCATGAGATGAATTGCTTTCCTGGTGTCGGGTGTATCATGGGGCATCAAAATTTCTTTTGCTATAATGCACAAATTCAGAATAATTCCCCAAAGAAGAACATTCGCCATCCATGCAGATGTTTCTGGCGCAATCACCATCATGGCAACAGAGCCAGCCATAACCGCATGAACCAGCATGTGCACCGCAGAAAGTACAGTTGATTGCCATAAGTCTCGACCCCTTGCCTGGCCAAAAAGGAATGCTGTGTAGACCGCACCCAATATAGCCAGCATAGACCCAGGAATCATCAGCCAGGAGAATCCCCACCCAAAATAAGAATCGAATAGTTTAATTGTAATCAAACCGCTAAACCCCATAATGATATAGGCGCCGCGAACCAGCCACGATTTCCATTGGGGACGTAATATTACATAAAGGAATCGGTCCGGTCTGTCTAAATCTTTGACTAACAATGCGCCAGTGATACCCATAAATACCAGCGATGTGAGCAGACCATTCATTTCCGATGCTGCATTAATCCCGCCGTTCAGCCAGATCCATACAGCCATCATAAGAAAGGTCCCAGTAGCAATGGCTTTAGTCCAGACATAGGCTGTAACTTCCCAACCCCAGAGCACACCTTTGCTTGGAGCGTCATACACACGGCGGGCTTCCTGCGTGTCTATATCCTGTTTAATTTCTTGCGCTACATTATCAATGGCTCGCTGATCAATGGGTTTCCCAGTCCGGGCTGAAGTTTCCATTGCTAACTGAATAAGTAGGTTTTCTGAGTCTGAATCAGCGACACGTTGCTCAGCATATTTTGCGAAATGCCCCACACCCGATGATTGTTCTGACCATAAATATTTTTCTTCCTGGTTTGTAGCGTTTGGATCCAGCATTTCTGCAGAACCTTTTACATAATACAAATTGGGGGTAGTTAACTTTTCCGGTTTTCGAGTAATGGTCTCTTCATTTGCCACCAATTGGGAAATCTTGGACTCCTGATCATCAAGATCGCCGGATACAATGGCTTCAGTAGGGCAGACAATTACGCAGGCCGGTTCATATCCACCGTCAAGACGATGGGCACAGTAATTACACTTTGCTGCCGTATGTGTATCGGGGTCAATATAAAGGGCATCATAGGGACAAGCCTGCATACAGGATTTACACCCAATGCAACGGTCACTATCAAAATCCACGATACCATCTGCGCGGGTGTAAAGTGCAGTGGTAGGGCAAATTTCCACACAGGGTGCATCGGCACAATGATTACAACGATGAACAGAAAATTCCCGAGTGTTATTGGGAAATTCACCTTTTTCAATGTATTTCACATGGGTACGATTCACACCGATTGGGATATCGTGTTCGCTTTTACAGGCCACAGTACAAGCATGGCAGCCGATGCACAATCGATTATCTATAACAAACCCGTAATTCATGTAATTTTATCCGAAGGCCTATGGAAAAGTAATAAATCAAACTGTAAATTTTTTACTTTTCTATTATCAAAAATTATATTTTAGTAGATTTTAACGATCAAGCTGAATAGTTTTTAAATATGAATAAATGAAAAGATTTAATGTTAAGAGTAACCTAAAAATAAAAAAATAATGGAATCACTGATAAAAAATATACAAATGTTTGCAAAACAGAATTTCCCAGTTGCGGAAATTTCTTCCTATCTAATTGACTTAGATATTCCCCAGGAAAAGTTGGAAAAATATTGTCATTTTAATAACGGGTTCTATACGCGAAACCTTGTGCATAAGGAACGGGACTTCGAAATATTAGTTGTTTGCTGGCCTGCAGGGCAAACGGCACCTATTCATGGTCACGAAGGTGAAAAATGCTGGGCTAGAGTTCAAATTGGTACGCTTCAAATTTGTAATTATGAACAAAAGTCTTTAAATCCGCTCTTGCTTGAAAGAGTAGAAAAAGTATTGGGCGGACCTAACTATTTGGATGGACCAGCAGATATTCATTCTGTAGAAAATCTTTCCAGTGACTCTGCAATTAGCTTACATATCTATGCCAGACCATTCGACAGCTGTGATGTTTACAATTTAAAAGATAACAAGATAGATCGTTTAAAAATGCAGTATTATAGCAAGTTTGGATATCTGTGTTGACGCGTGCAGCAATGAAAGGTAATCTGATCAATTCATCAGGATTACCCAGATAATTAAAATCCTTTCTGCTTGTTTTTTACTAAAGATCTAACTTTTCAATTCGCCGCTGGTGGCGGCCACCTGCAAATGGCTCATGAAGCCACAAATCGATAACATCATAAATTTCTGTAGCTGTCATAAAGCGCGCTCCAAGAGATAGGACATTAGCATTGTTGTGTTCCCGGGATAGTTTCACAATTTTTTCAGGTCCATTATAAAATACTGCAGCGCGAACACCTTTAATTCTATTTGCTGCCATTGCCTCTCCCTGACCAGAACCCCCAAGTATTATGCCGCGGCTATCATCTTCTGCGGCTACAGCTTTAGCACAGGGAAAAATAAAATCGGGGTAGTCATCCAACGGATCGTGATCATGAGTTCCGTGATCTATAACATCATATCCTTTATCAATGAGATAAGTCTTGATTGAATTTTTCAGTTCAAGTCCAGCGTGGTCTGTGGCCAGATGTATTCTCATAACAATGCTGCTAAATGATCTCTGATTTTTTTCTCAACCTGAGCAGCGGTAAAGCCAAATTCCTTGGCCAAATCTTTGTACGGAGCCGATGCGCCAAAATGATCAATACCAACGGCTAACCCGTTTGAACCGATGTATTTTTCCCAGCCGTGGGTTATACCGGCCTCCATTGAAATCTTCATGCAACCTCGCTCAGGTATTATTTGGGTTTTATATTCAGGCGATTGCTGGTCAAATATTTCTAGGCAGGGCATACTTACTACCCGGATACGTTTATCATTCATTAAATCCGCCACTTCCAGCGCAAGACTCACCTCAGAACCAGTAGCAAGAAAAATCAATTCCGGATGGTCGGCACTATCTTTGACAATGTAGCCCCCTTTTTGCACTCCGGCTACTATTGCGTCAATATGCATTTCACTCACAGGTACACCTTGCCTTGTAAGGAGCAAAGCACTTGGTGTTTTTTTTGTTTGCAAGGCTAGTTGAAAGCAAGCGGCAGTTTCCTGTGCATCAGCAGGTCGAAGTACGTGAAAATTAGGTATGGTCCGCAGGGCCATCGCATGCTCGATAGGCTGGTGCGTAGGACCATCTTCACCAAGGTAAAAAGAATCATGGGTAAATTCGTGAATTACTTGTAAATGCTGAATTGCCGCCAAACGTAGCGCAGGGCGTTCATAATCAGCAAACACAAGGAAAGTACCGCCAAATGGTATTAAACCGCCATGCAGCGCAATACCATTTATTATGGCTGCCATGGGAAACTCGCGAACTCCAAAAGCAAAATTTCTTCCACGACGATTCTCCTTAAGAAAATCTCCATAATTTGCCGCAAAATTTCCCGTATAGTTTGATGGTTCTAAATCCGCTGAACCACCAACCAGATTAGGCAACTGCGGTGCAAAAAAGTCCAATGTAGCACCAAAAGCCTTGCGTGTCGCCAATACTGTACCTTTTTCAAATTCAGGCAATGCCAGATCTGGTATTTCTTGTGCTATACATAAGCGCCATAGTTTATCAACATCTTCATTGAGCCTTGCGGTTTCGACATTTTTTTCCCAAGCCTCAACTTCATTCCTTAACGTATCAAAACGGTATTTAAAATGGTTAATTACTTCCGCAGGTAAATAGAATTTTTCATTTGGTAAACCTAATTTTTCTTTCGTCGCATCAATTTCTTCCTGCGGCAGGGGCGCCCCATGAGTTTCATGATTACCTTCCATTTCAGCCGCCCCATGGGCCATAGTTGTTTCACCAATTATAATGCTTGGTCGGTTCACTACCTGTGCTTTTTCAATAGCTGACTTGATTTGTTTATGGTCATGACCATTGATACGCTGAACATGCCAACGGTACCCTTCAAAAATGGTTCCATAATCAGCAGAATCAGACCGCTGTGTATTTCCAGAAATTTGTGCTTTATTAGAATCGTAAAATATTATAACCCTGGATAATCCCCAATGTCCAGCCAAGGCAGCCGCACCCGTAGAAATCGGTTCCTGCAAATCACCATCACTGACCAGGATATAATTAAAATGACCAATAATATCATCAGCTTCATCAGTATATTGTGTAAACATTTCACGTAATTTTGATTCCGCAACTGCCATGCCAATTCCCATACCCATACCTTGTCCAAGCGGTCCGGTAGTGGCTTCAACACCATTTATTTCAACTTCCGGATGACCTGGCGTTTTACTGTGCAATTGTCTGAATCTTCGCAGGTCGTCAATATTGAGCCAACCAATCAGGGTTAATAACACATAAAGCAATGCTGATTCATGACCTGCTGAAAGAACAAAGCGGTCACGCTTGAACCAGTCCGAATCATTTGGATCAAAATTCAAATATTCCGCAAATAAAATATAGGCAAAATCCGCAGAGGACATTGGACCACCAGTATGGCCTGAGTTTGCATTCCGAACTGTATCCATTATCAGGCCTTTAATCACTGCCAAAGAAAATTGATCTTTATCATCCTTTGACCAATCGGAAAAAGAGCTTATATCTTTATAGGTCGGCACAATTAAACCAAATACTAAATTGCATAGAAATCTTTTATTGTTTGTGTGGGGTCTTGCGTACCAAAAACTGCTGAACCAGCCACCAGCACATCACCACCAGCAGTAACTATTTTTCTGGCATTATTCAATTTTACACCACCATCTACTTCAATAATAACCCCGTCAAGACAAAGCTCATTCAGCCTGGCTTTTAGTTCCGCGATCCTATCTGTGGATCCCGGGAGATAACCTTGCCCGCCGAAGCCCGGATCCACGCTCATGATAAGGACCAAATCAACTTGATCAAGGTATGGTTCTATTGCACTGAGTGGTGTCCCTGGTTTTAGCGAGATACCAACTTGTTTGCCAGTTGATCTAATTAAATTAATAACTGCAGGCGGATCATCCGTTGCCTCAACATGAAAGGTAATTCCATCCGCGCCAGCGCGAGCGAATGGTTCTACAAGTTTCTCCGGTTCAATAACCATCATATGCACATCCAAGAACTTATCCGTATAAGGTCTTAAAGATTGTACAACAGGGGGACCTATTGTAAGGTTAGGCACGAACTGATTATCCATCACATCAATGTGAATCCAATGCGCGCCACCATCTTTACAATAATCCAATGCAGTACGTAAATCACCAAAGTCAGCAGATAAAATTGATGGTGCTAGTTTGAATGAATTGGAAGTCATTTAGAGGTTGAGTTTAACAAATGGCAATAGCTTGAACAAATTAGAATACGATGGTATTAATAAAATAATCAATAGATTATGGCTTAATCAGTTGCGATTTAGTCTTCTGCCGGATCCGGAGATGAATTATTAATTAATGATGATTTCTTATTCATACCAATTACCCAACCACCTGTCGAAAGACACGTTTAAAGTTTTCTCCCAGTATTTTTTTAATATTTTCTTCTGTATATCCTCTTTCAAACAATCTCTTGGTAATAGCAGGTGTTTTTGAACAGTCCTCAATTCCCCGTGGTAATACCTCTATACCATCAAAATCAGAACCAAGACCCACATGATCAGGTCCAAGCAAGTTCACAATATAATCGATGTGATCAATTAATTGGTCCAATGATGGTGCAACTGCAGCAAGATCTTTATGAATAATATCCTGGCTCTTATACCAGTAATCATCACTTTCTTCACCATACAGAACCTTTAAGGAATCCAGTGCAAGTTTATGTTTTTCCCGTACTTGATTAGCACGTTTCTCAAATGTACTATCAATATAAGCAGGATAATAATTAACAAATACGACACCACCATTTTCTTTGATGGCCAATAGTTGTGCATCATTTAAATTCCGAAAATGGGGACAAATATTATATACTGAAGAGTGGGATGCTATGATGGGATGGGTAGTAGTTTCTAGAATGTCATAAAATGTTTCTTTGCCGCAATGGGATACATCGATAATTACGCCAAGTTCATCGCATTTCTTGATAACATCTTTTCCAAATTCTGTCAGACCTTGAAATGGTAATAATTTTTCCGATGTCTCATCTTCTGCTGATGTTGCCCAGTCAGTTGAATTATTCCAGGTGATCCCTAAATAACGCATCCCACGATCGTAGAAATGCTGCAATTTATCCAGGCTATTTTCTAGGGGGTGTCCGCCCTCTACGCCTATCATTGCAGATATTTTTCCTTGGGATTCATTTACTAATAAATCATTAAATGTCATTGGTATGGCTATTTTGTCAGTTGCGCGGGTACATATATTTTCTAGCGCATCAATCATTTTATTCGCTTGATCATAAGAACCAACTGGTACATACTCATCTGGGTTAACCCAGATGACAAATACTTCCAGATCAATACCACCCTCTTGGAGGCGGGGCAGATCTGTATGACCTTTATCCGATCTAGTTAAGATATCATCGCCATTAAGAACACGACCCAGGACATCATTATGGGCATCGGCCACATACGATTCGTAATGAAAGGCCATTTGATCATGCTGACAGGAAAAAACAATGAAAACACCAATGATTAATATTCTGTAATTATTCAAGCGTATTAGTTATCTATTCAAGTCTATAGTGATTGTGTCCGTCCACCATCAACAGGTAGGTTAATACCATTAATGTAAGCTGCTTGGGTAGCAGCTAAGAAAACAACGGCAGCTGCGGTTTCATCAGGATCAGCAAACCTACCTGCTGGGACAGAATCTTCCATTGCCTGGGTAACTACAGCGATGGATTGGCCTTTCTTTTCCGCAATATTTTTTATCAAAGACCGTAATCGAGCGGTATCAGTAAAACCAGGTAAAATATTATTTACAGTTATTCCAAATCTACCCACTTCAGCTGCCAGAGTTTTTGCCCAACTGGCTACAGCACCGCGAATTGTATTTGAAACGCCCAAATCAGGGATCGGCTGTTTAACGGAAGTGGAAATAATATTGATTATCCGCCCGTAAGATACTGCTTTCATTCCTGGGATTAATGCCTTTGCCAGATTGTGGTTATTGATTAAATGTCTTTTGAAGCCTTCTATATATTCTTCAGGAACAGCATCCATAACCGGACCTGGCGCTGGACCACCTGTATTATTTACCAAAATGTGAATTGGACTGTTTTCATTTACGAAATCTGTTACTTTATGAATAAGAACATCCGAGGAATCAAAATCTGCGCAGATAAAACTATGAGCTTGTTTATCATTGGCTTCTAATTCACTAAAAACCAATTGTAAACTATCCTCATTCCTCGCAGCTAGTGTTACGGAAGCACCGCACGCAGCTAAACGTAAAGCAGTTGCTTTACCAATACCTTGCGTACTACCGCATACAAGTGCCCTTTTTCCTTTTAAGTCTATGTTCATTTCTTAACCACCTGTAGTTATTCTAGTCCCATTCAAAGCCGTTTACTTTTTTTGAAGTAATATCTATTTCCACAGAATTATAATCATCGAGCGATTTAATAAAATAATATAATACCTTGTATTTTTGAGAATCAGCTACCCAAACAGAATCAGGCAATCCTAAGATTCCAAATACTTCCGTTTCTTTTGGTTCTTCTTTTAAAAATTCCCAAACATCGTACTGTGTAAGCATTCCCCTGGATAGTGGGGATGAAACATCCAGAGTCGGATGGGATAATTTTGTTGGAGTCTTCGGAAGTGGCGCTGGCGGTTTCGTACAGGATATTGTTATCATAAGGAGAAGATTATAATAGAATCGCATAGCGTAAAATACAGTTTGGATTAGGTTGAATCAACTGCAGGAATAGTTACGTTTTGCGATTATTGATGTTATTTCGTCTGTAAATTGGGTGAAAAAAGGATACAAATGAATAAAGACAGATTTTATACCGATAATGATTTATTAAATAGTCCGGATGGCAGAACTATCAGAATTCTCTCAGAATACTTTGGCCCTTTTCAACGCTTAAGAAAGAATAATATCAAGGATACCATCGTATTTTTTGGTTCTGCAAGATTAAAGTCAAGATCGCAAGCAAAAAATGCCCTTACCAACAAGTCGAAAAATATTACTGCTTCTAAACTAGCTGGGCTGAAACGTGACCTGGAAATGAGCAATTATTATGAAGCAGCGCGGGAATTAGCATTCAAACTAACGAAATGGAGTAAAGGATTAAAAAACCAGAAAAGACGATATATCGTCACCTCGGGAGGTGGACCTGGAATAATGGAGGCTGCCAACAGGGGCGCTAAGGAAGCAAAAGGACTCACCCTTGGTCTAGGCATAACCTTGCCCAAAGAACAACAACTGAATCAGTATATACCAAATGATCTAGGCCTCATGTTTCATTATTTCTTCATGCGAAAATTCTGGTTTTTGTATCAAGCAAAGGCCATGGTCATTTGGCCTGGAGGTTACGGCACCATGGATGAATTGATGGAATCACTTACCTTGATTCAAAGCAAAAAGCTGCGAAAAAAGATTCCTATAGTTATGTATGATAGTGATTTTTGGAACAATGTAATTAATTGGAATTATTTGGTTGATAAAGGTGTTATTTCAAAAAGTGATTTGAATCTTTTTCAGTTTTGTGACACTGTGCCAGATGCATTCAATTTCTTGACAGATAAAATAACCAAAACACACATTCAGGGTCCTAATTTTTAGGTTATTAATATAAATTTAATCTTCTCTTTCCGGGACTGGATCGTAACCAAAAGCACCCCAGGGATGACATTGACTGATGCGCTTTATTCCAAGCCACAAACCTCTAAATGGACCCCAAATTTTTAGTGCTTTAATCGTATAATGAGAGCATGTTGGATCAAAACGGCAAGATACTGGAAATAATGGTGATATTACAATCTGATATATTTTAATCGGTAAGATCAGAATGAACGTTATTATAGTACGGGATATATCAAGCATTTTCACATCCTGATTTATTTATCGCCATCGGTAAATCATAAAATATCCCGTTAAATAACAATAAAATACAACTATTTGCAAATCATCCGTTACAATAACCGACCATTTATTTACTTGCCAAAACACGGTATATAAATTAAACTAGACTGACTGGTCGGTCTAGATTATGGATGTTAGAAGACAAGATCTAAGAAAAAATCAAATATTGGACGCTGCCATGGAAGTTATCACCCAGTACGGATATGAAAACAGCCGTATGGATGATGTGGTGAAATCTTCAAAAATGAGTAAGGGAGCTATCTATTGGTATTACAATAGTAAAAAAGATATTTATCTCGATCTTGTAAACTATTGGGTACTGCGCTATAGCGATATGGTCAGTAAAATTCTCGAAAAAGACCAAAAAGCATCCCTCCAGCTCAAAAAAATATTTACCTATTTTATTGACGAATATGAAAAAGACCCTGAGCCATTTAAGGCGTTGACTGAATTCTGGTCTATGGCACAAAAAGACAAGGAGTTTCATAAAAAACTACAAAAAGTATATAGCGGCTTTTTGGAAGTTATCGAATCAATAATTTCCAATGGAAAAAAATCAGGTGAATTCAAAAATCTAGACACCCGCATTGCCGCTCTATCCATTATGATGAATATTGAAACAATCAATTGGTTTACTCTTTTTGATGAGCACGGTATCAGCGCCAGAGAATATTTTAACACGCTAACAGACTTCATTCTTTCAGGACTATTAAAAAAACATTAAGGAGAATTAGGATATGGAAAAACCAATAGCAACTATAGAAACTGGCGGTAGATTTTTAGTTACGCCTATCACCGATACAAATATTTTTACCCGGGAAGATTTCTCCGAAGAACAACGTGAAATCCAAGAAATGGTCCAGGGTTTTTGTACCGAACACATCGCTCCTTTTAAGGAAGAATTAGAAAAAAAAGATAAAGAACTGACCTTTAGCTTATTGCAAAAAATCGCTGAACTTGGATTACTTGGTATTGATGTGCCAGAAGAATATGGCGGAATGGAATTAGATAAAATAACAGCAGCAATAGTTGCTGAAGCATCCTCTTATTCCGAATGCGCATCTTTTGTTGTTACCTGGTCAACAAATTTAGGTATTGGATCCTTGCCAATTGTATGGTTTGGCACTCCTGAGCAAAAAGAAAAATATTTACCAAGATTAATCGATGGCACATCTCTCGGAGCCTACGGTTTAACTGAACCATCGGCTGGATCAGATGCGCTCGCGGCTAAAACGACTGCTATACTTTCTGAAGATGGGAAGCACTACATTTTAAATGGAGAAAAGATCTTTATTACCAATGGGGGCTGGGCGGATGTCTATACTGTGTTTGCGAAAGTAGATGGCGAAAAATTCACTGCCTTTATTGTTGAAAGAGATACACCAGGCTTTACGCAGGGTCCTGAGTACGATAAAATGGGGATGAGAGGTTCGTCAACAACGCCATTGATTTTTCAAAACGCTAAAGTGCCGGTTGAAAACCTTCTTTACGAGGTGGGCAAAGGACACCACATCGCCTTTAATGTATTGAATATGGGTCGTTTTAAGATGTCTGCTTCATTGCTCGGCGGTTCAAAGTTAACTACGAGTGCCTCTATTGAATATATTTTGGAAAGGCGTCAATTTGGTAAGGCAATTGCACACTTTGATACTACTATTGGAAAAGTAGCCGATATGGTCGTTGAGACATTTTCCGCTGACTGTATGACCTATAGAACAATCGGCATGATCCAGAATGCAATTGATGAGCTTGATAATACAGACCACAACTATTATATCAGGATGGGTGAAGCCATGGAAAAATATGCTATTGAAAGCTCCATGGCCAAGGTGTATTGTAGTGAACTGAATGGCAAGGTCATTGATAGCGGATTGCAAATGATGGGTGGCTACGGATTCATAGAAGAATACACCATGGCAATGCAATACCGTGATTGCCGGATCGATCGCATCTGGGAAGGTACAAACGAAATAAATAGACAAATTATCATCGGGTACATGATGAAAAAGGCGCTGATGGAAGAACTACCCATTCAAGGCGCAATTAGGGAAATCGAACAATATATGAATAATGGGAAACTCGAGACAGATAGCGAAATACTGCTTGCTGAAAGCAATGTAGTTGAGACTAGCAAAAGACTTGCACTATACTTACTGAATGAAGGTATCTGCGAATTTGGCCAAGATCTAAAGCACCAGCAGCAGATTGCAGATATTCTGGCCAATATTTTCATGGATATCTATGTAGCTGAAAGTACTGTTTTGCGAGCAAAGAAAATGCTCGAGAATCCAACAAGATTCCCAAGCGTTGAAGATGTTGCAAAAATATTTGTGGCAGAAATGGCCCAGCGAATGGTGCAGCTCGCTGAAACAGCATTAAAAGGTATCTACAATGGTAATTTATCACCACTGATGCATGAAAACCTTAATGCATTTCGCTCACGAATGTATTTGCCAACCAATACTATTGGGCTAAAAAGAGAAATTGCAGCATATGCCTATTCCAAAAAAGGCTATCCATATTAGGTGAAAAATATGAGTAATAAATCAGTAATAATTGATTGTGTCCGTTCACCGATTGGTACGAAAAATGGTGAAATGATTGGCATGCGCCCTGATGATATAGCAGCACAAGTCATTAAAGGCCTGATGGAACGGAATACAGAAATAAAGAATGAAGATGTAGAAGATGTAGTCGTCGGCTGCGCTTTCCCTGAAGGTCCTCAGGGTATGCTGATTGGCCGCAGTGTTGCCATGTTAGCTGGTTTACCATTATCAACGGCGGGAAAAGTTGTTAACAGGTTCTGTGGTTCTTCCATGGATGCATTGCACCAAATCTCTACAGCCATCGAAAGTGGTGACATCGACGTTGGTATTGCCGCTGGTGTTGAGGATATGTTCTCTATACCGCAAGGTGGCTTCGCTCCCGACTTCCATCCTGAGCTTGCAGAACAGGAATACTACATTGGCATGGGCGAAGGCGCTGAGATATTGGCCGAGAAGGGAAATATTTCCCGGGAAGACCAGGAAGAATTTGCCATCAATTCCCATAAAAAGGCTTTGCACGCAATTGCAGATGGGAAGTTTGATAATGAATTGATCCCTATCGATAAATATGGTGAATGTACTATTGACACAGATGAAGGACCCCGAGAACCAGATGTTGATAAGATCAAGAGCTTAAATCCAGCCTTTATTGAAAATGGTACCGTAACAGCAGCCACAAGCAGTCCATTTTCCATTGGCGCAGCGGCTCTATTAGTTACCAGTGGTTCTTTTGCTGAAAAGCGCGGGCTCAAATCACGAGCAGAAATTGTGAGTCGAGCTGTAGCTGGTGTCGATTGGCGATTATTTGGTATGGGTCCAATTCCAGCAACGGAAAAAGCCCTGAATAAGGCGGGCGTAAACATGAATGATGTAGAAACCATCGAATTAAATGAAGCATTCGCGGCCCAGTCACTATATTGCATCAATGAAGGCAATTGGGATATTGAAAAGATTAATCTAAACGGTGGTGCAATTGCCCTGGGACACCCTCTAGGCTGTTCAGGAGCGCGTATTACAACGACCTTGATCAATGTAATGGAACAGCAAGGTACACATCTGGGTCTGGCAACCATGTGTATTGGTACTGGTCAGGGAATTGCCACAATCATTGAAAGATGACTTGGTATGAAAATTAAAGAACCATTCAGTGCTGTTTCCCATGCTATCGGTGCAGTACTTGCCATATTGGCCTTGATCCTGTTGATCCGTGAATCTATTGACCCCATTAAACCCTGGCATATTGCAGCATTTTCTGTTTTCGGCTCTGGAATGTTTCTTTTATATACAGCAAGTGCAATTTACCACTGGCTTCCTGTTGCTCCAAAATATGTAAATTGGCTACAAACGATGGATCACGCCATGATCCATGTGCTCATCGCTTCAACTTATACTCCTGTATGTCTTATTCCTTTACGCGGAGTTTGGGGTTGGAGTTTATTTGGTGTGATCTGGAGTTTGACCATCTTTGGCACTCTGCTCAAGATCTTTTGGAAAAATCTGCCGGACTGGTTCTCAGTAACTTTTTATATTTTTATGGGTTGGCTATCAGTGATAGCTATTTGGCCCATGATCCAAACCCTGCAGGTAGGTGCGTTGGTCTGGATTTTTATCGGCGGATTTTTCTATACTATTGGGGCAATCATCCACGGCCTAAAAAAACCCAATCCAATACCGAACGTTGTTGGCGCACACGAAATATTCCATTTATTTGTATTGCTTGGCAGCACATCACACTTCTGGGTCATGTACAACTACATCACGAAATTTTGTTAATATTAATCCGAGGATAATCAATGAGCAATAATATTGAAAAAGTGGCGGTTTTAGGAGCGGGTACTATGGGTGCTCAAATTGCCGGGCACCTGGCTAATGCTGGTATACCATCTTGTTTATTTGATATATCCCAGGAACTTGCTGAAAAAGGTGTAGGAATCCTTACAGCACTTAAACCAGCACCTTTATACAAACCAAAAAATGCCGGACTAATCGAAGCATGTAATTATGATCAACATCTGGAAAAAATCAAAGATGCTGACTGGGTAGTGGAAGCTGTTGCTGAAAATCTTGAAATAAAGCACAAAGTATATAACAATATAATGGACTTTTTAAAAGATACGGCAATAGTAAGCTCAAACACTTCAGGCATACCACTAGCAGATTTGACTGAAGTCATGTCGGATGACGTAAAGAAAAGATTTCTTATCACCCACTTTTTCAACCCCCCCAGGTATATGCGTCTATTAGAACTGGTTAAAGGGCCCAATACGTCCGATGATATTTACAACAGTATGGCTGCCTTTGGTGAAGATGTCCTTGGGAAAGGAATTGTACATGCCAAGGATACACCAAATTTCGTTGGTAATCGCATCGGTGTACATGGGGGCAATAATGCGATTAGACTGGCAATAGAGATGGGCTTGACCTGCGAAGAGGTGGACAAACTGACCGGGACAATTGTTGGTCGTCCTAAAAGCGGGGTGTTCCGTACAACTGACGTGGTCGGTTTAGATGTACATGCCAGCGTTTCAGCCACCAGTTATAATAATCTACCGGATGATGAAGCACGCGACATACTGCAAGCTCCTGAAATCCTTAAAATATTAATTGATTCTGGTCGGCTCGGTCAAAAAACAAAAGCGGGTTTCTACAAAAAGACAGAAGATGGTATTCTATCTGTAGATCTCAAGACAGGTGAATACGGACCGCGGAAACGAGTAAGATTTGACGGGTTTCGTTTGGCCAAGGATCGTCAAAGTGTAGGAGAGCGCCTAAAAGCGCTAGCATCAAGTGATGATAAAGCGGGTAAATTTTTTTGGGAAATAACATCAGACTCCCTCATCTATACAGCAAATCGCATTCCTGAAATTAGTGATAATATTGTAAATGTAGACAATGCCATGAAATGGGGTTATGGCTGGGAACTGGGTCCTTTTGAAGCATGGGACGCTATTGGTGTAGAATCATCAGTAGAACGCATGACTGCAGCTGGAAAGAAAGTACCGCAATGGGTATTGGAGATGCTTGATTCAGGTCAAAAAACCTTCCACACAATAGAGAATGGAACAAGGAGCTATTTTGATGTTGGCAGCAAATCTATGCGACCAACGCGACAAAAGGAGAAATCGCTTAACCTGGTGCTACAAAAATCTGCCGGCAACCTTGTAAAGCGCAGCTGGAGTGCGAGTTTAGTTGATTTGGGTGATAGTGTTTTGTGTTGTGAATTTCACTCCGTACTACAATCAACATTGAATCCAATAGATGGATCCATGGTGCAAACCTTTGTGGATGGTTTAGACCTTGTTGAAGCAGGGAAATACAAGGCCATGGTTGTTGGACACCAGGGAACAAATTTCTGCGCAGGTGCAAATTTGAATAGCATAATTCAATATTGTGAAAACAATGATTATGATACCATTGCTGCTAGAACCAAAATACTACAAGATGTAACCCAGCGAGTCCGATTTTTCGAGGCACCTATTGTAGCGGCACCATTTCATCTGGCCCTAGGCGGAGGCTTTGAACTTGTAGCACCAGCTGCACACAGGATTGCTCTCGGTGAATTATATATCGGCGCTGTAGAAGTTGGAGTCGGTTTAATTCCCGGTGCGGGTGGTAATTTGCGCCTGCTACTCAACCTGATCGAGAATTCCGGGACAGGCGGGCGAATAAACACATTCCAAATTGTTCAAAAAGCATTTGAAACGATCGGGTTTGCCAAGGTTGCAACCAGTGCCGAAGAAGCGAAACACCTGGGCTATCTCTTAAAAACAGATACAATAATACTTAATAATGATCACCGCATTTGGGCAGCCAAACGGAAAGCACTTGAACTGGTTGATAGCTATAAACCACCTCAATATAGAGATGACCTTAAACTACCTGGCACTGGTGGCAGAACCGCAATGGCTGCTGCTTTAAAAGGATTTAAGGCCCAGGGAAAGATATCGAACCATGACGAATTTATTGCAAATAAATTAGCTTACGTACTTACGGGCGGAGATAAAGCAGGGCTCACAAAAGCTGTCGATGAACAATACCTTCTCGATATTGAAAGAGAAGCTTTTGTATCACTGGCCGGGGAAAAACTATCGCAGGACCGGATTCGCTATATGCTCAAAACAGGCAAACCACTGCGCAACTAGACATGGTTAACCGCCGCCATTTTCTTAAACAATTTGGCGCTTTCTCTCTAGCGTTTTCAGGGTTCGGACATGTATTGGGAAAAGCGGCAAATTTAAACGACCTTCTGGATCAAGCTAGTGGAAAAGGGTATGGACCACTACTAAAAGATCCTAAGGGTATTCTTGACTTACCAAAAGGATTCTCTTACACCATTTTCTCGGAATATGGCGAGAAAATGAATGATGGCCTGCTTGTACCAGGGGCCCATGATGGCATGGCAGTTTTTAATGGTTCAAACGGTAATCTTATAATCATTCGAAACCACGAACTAGGTGGCGAAGCACATCTTGAAGGCGGTGCATTTGGCCGGAAACTTGAACTATTTAATAAGGTTGATCAGGATCGTATCTATGATACTGGTCAAAATGGCATTCCCGGCCAGGGCGGTACCACCACAATTATTTATGACCCAAAACGTCGACAAGTTGTCCGCCAATTTCTGAGTTTAGCTGGAACAATTATTAATTGTGCTGGCGGGCCCACCCCCTGGAGAAGTTGGATAAGCTGCGAGGAAACCCAAATGCAAGCTGGAGAAGACTGGAAGAAAGACCATGGCTATAATTTTGAAGTACCGGTAACTGAAAAACTTGGTCTGGCAGAGCCGTTACCCCTCAAAAGCATGGGACGTTTTTCCCATGAGGCGGTAGCTATTGATCCAAGAACTAGTATTGCTTACCAAACTGAAGATGAAGGCAATGGTCTTATTTACCGTTTTATACCAAATGTACCAGGCAAACTGCATAAAGGAGGAGAGCTGCAGGCCCTAAGGTTTACGTCTACACCATCTATGGATACGAGAAACTGGAAAGAATCCACTGTTTTGAAAAAAGAATTATATGATATTGGATGGATCACACTGCAAGACACGGATAGTCCCGAAAATGATCTGAGATTTAGAGGCCGTGAATCTGGGGCGGCTATTTTTGCTCGCGGTGAAGGCATGTGGTATAATAATGGCAAAGTATACTTTACCTGTACTACCGGTGGAAAAAAGAAGCTAGGGCAACTGTATGTTTATCACCCCAGTCCTTTTGAAGGTCGCTCAGAAGAAAAAGGCAAGCCCGGTAAGCTAGAGCTATTTTTAGAACCACAGGACAGTGATATTATGGATATGTGTGATAACCTTACTGTTGCACCGTGGGGCGATTTAATAATATGTGAAGACGGCCGCGGCACCGATTACCTGCTTGGTGTTAAACCGGATGGCGCACCCTATAAACTGGCAAGGAATGCCTTAAACAGCAAAGAATTCGCCGGTTCTGTTTTTTCACCAGATGGTTCAATACTTTTTGTTAATATTCAATTACCAGGGTTAACCCTAGCAATCACCGGCCCCTGGCAAAGTTAATCTGCCCGTTCAAGCTACTTAGTTTATAATTTGTTTATTGTAGTGTAATCATTTTTTCCTGATAGTTTAACTATATGGAAATTTTGAAAACTACCTGGTTATTACTCTCTTCTTTTGGAATCATGTTTGCTGTCTTATCGTAGTTGCAGGAATCCAATTTAATTCCCAACGATTTGGGTTTTTATAAAGGACTTTTTTCTTTAATATTAGGATCGATCCTCTTTTTTGCGGTTCCAAACAGAATGAGTAGTTAATGCAAACTCCAATAATAGTCTATAACCACACCGAATACAAAGACCTTCCGTCAGAATTATACACCAAGGAAAAGTATAGGCTGCAGGTGGAATTACTAAAGATGCAGGAATGGACGATTAAAGAAAAGAAAAAAGTGGCCATCGTTCTTGAAGGCCGTGATGCAGCGGGAAAAGGTTCTACTATTAAGCGATTTATTCAACATATGATGCCTAAAATTACAAGGGTTGTCGAATTAGGAGTTCCTACAAGTAAACAGAATAGGAATTGGTTTAATACCTATAATAAACACTTACCCCGTGATGGTGAAATTGCATTCTTTGACCGTTCATGGTATTCTCGTGCTGTTATCCAGCCTACAATGGGTTACTGTTCAAAAAATCAGTACTATTATTTTATAAATAATGTTAATGACTGGGAAAAAAAATTGATTGATGATGGATTAATATTATTCAAATTTTATTTGTCTGTGTCACAGGAAACTCAACAGTACAGGTTTTTCCTAAGGCAAAGCAGCGAGTTGAAATATTGGAAAGTCTCGGATAATGATCTAAAAGCAATGGAACACTGGCACCTGTACACACACTATAAAGAACAGATGTTTGAACAAACCTCCACGGAGCATGCCCCTTGGATCCTTATTAACAGTGACAATAAAATGATCGCGCGTTTAAATACTATGCGCTACGTACTGAAAAGAACAAATTATTCAGGCAAGAAAAAGGTGAAAGCTAAACGCTATTTTAAAGAACTTGAAGATTTCCAGATCACAATAAAAGGCGTAAAATTCGAAAATCTGACTAAAGAACAATACGAATTGCTTTTTAAAATTAAAGCACACGAATAAAATAATTACGCATAAAATTTATACGCTCAGTATCCTATCCAAATTGGTTTAGTTTACAATTTGTTAATTTTAAAATACCGCTTACTAATTATAATGTGTCGATCAATTGATAATAGAATTCGCATTGTTCGGTAGCAGGATCGTCCAACATAATCAATCCTAAATAGATATTAATTATTTTGTCTGAAGGTAGATATCATATTATTCTAAAGATTCTGGGTGTCTTTTGCGCCCTCTATTTATTTTTGGTAGGGATTAAAGGTCTTTCTATCGGTATCAAGTACCTTGGTGGTGACTTTGCCAAAACAGTTATTTCTACTACCAGCAATTCCTTTGTAGCATTATTTATTGGTATTATAACAACAGCTATTTTTCAAAGCTCATCTACAACTACTTCATTGATTGTTGGAATGGTTAGTGGCGGCGCATTAACTCTATCAGGCGCTATCCCAATGATCATGGGTGCAAACATAGGTACCACGATAACTAATATACTCGTATCAATCGGTCATATTAATAGAAGTAATGAATTCAAGCGTGCTTTTGCAGCCGCAACAGTACATGATTTTTTTAATGTAATTGCAGTTATAATACTATTTCCATTAGAAATGGCATTTGGGATTTTGGAAAAAAGTGCTATAGGTCTAGGAAATATACTATTTGGCAAGGTTAGCACAGATGAAGTTTTTCAAAGTCCAATAAAAACAGCGATCAAATGGGGATCGAACCATTTAGAAGCATTGAGTTCTGGTAATAATGTCCTACTTATCGTTCTTAGTGTGCTGTTAACTTTCGCTATGCTTTTTAGTATTGTTAAAATATTAAGAAGCTTAGTTTTACATAAAGTGGAAAGTTTTTTTGATCAATATTTTTTCAGAACAGCAATTACTGCATTTAGCTTTGGTGTAATTCTTACGATTCTAGTGCAGAGTTCATCCATTACAACTTCTACAATAATCCCTCTAGCCGGCGCAGGAGTCCTGACGCTCAGACAAATATATCCGTTTACATTGGGAGCAAACATTGGTACAACAGTAACAGCGTTGTTGGCATCTTTGACGCTTAATGTCACCGCAATGGTTGCAGCCTTTAGTCATCTGTTTTTTAACATTTTCGGTATTATACTCATTTATTTGAATCCACTGTTGCGAGAAATACCAATGAAACTTGCGGAATGGATCGCGAATGTGGCGTTAAAAAACAAGACGCTACCAATCATTTATTTACTAATCATATTTTTTGGAATACCACTAATAATCATTTATCTCGGGAGTTAAACTATGTCAATATTTACAGATCTATTGAATGTATGGCGTAAAGAGGATCTACTTTCCCAGGCATGGGATGAATCATTACAAATGTTAGATCTATCGCATAAAATGTTTAATAAAGCAGTAAAGAAATCAAAAAAGCAGGAAAATCTTTCCGTCTTAAAGGAACTAAAAAACCGTGATAAAGAAATAAATTCCTATCAGCGGGAGGTCCGCAGAAAAATTGTTACACACTTTGCACTTAAACAAAGCACCCATGATGTAACAAGTCTAATGGTCCTGGTAAATATGATTGTAGATATTGAACGAATCGGTGATTATTCAAAAAATATTCTAGACCTGGCGATGAATTACCCGGATGCACTAAATACGAAACATCTCCATAAAGATCTTTATAATATCGAAAAAGCAGTTTTAGAACGCTTTGACAATACAGTAGATGCTGTCAAAACGCAGGATATAGAAATTGCACGTGATTTATTGAATGGATATAAAGAACATGTAACTGGCGCATCCGATAGAATCGTCAATAATATAATTGCAGGATATATTGAATTCGAATCTGGATCAGAAGCAGCCGCAATAGCTCTTTACGCTCGCTACCTTAAACGTATTGGCAGCCACTTAAAAAATATAACTACTACAATAGTTAATCCCATTGATGCAATTGGATATAAAGTGAAAAAATAACTGGATGATTATTCAGGGCTAATCGTAGTAATACCAAAAGAAAAGGTCGACCCTTTTCCCTCAAGGCTATCGACATATATGTGTGAACTATGGGCTTCAATAATGTGTTTTGAAATAGCCATTCCCAAGCCTGTTTCTCCCTTCCTCCTATCTCTTGTTTTATCTGTTCGATAAAAACGCTCAAAAATTCTGCCGAGAGCTTTTCTTGGTAAACCTGTGCCTGTGTCGATAATCGAAAAAACTAATTCATTGTCCCGACGTTGAACTTTTATTTTAATATAGCCATGATCTGTATAAAGCATGGCATTTGACAATAAATTCGCGATTACCTGATCCAAGCGCCTTTTATCACCATAAATGAATAATTTTTTATCAGGTAATTCTAGTTGGATCTTTAGGTTTTTATTAATGTTTCGTTGACGGGCATCCTTAAATAAATCTTTTAATAAATCATGGATATTGAAATATTCGAAATTCATTTGTAATTCGCCAGTTTCAATCCTGGATATTTCCACCAGATCAGTAACTAATTCATCCAATCGTTGTGCATTTTCCAGAGATCTTTCGAGAAAACCAAGGTTGACATTTTCGTCTTTAATAGCGCCTTCCAGAAGTGTTTCGATATAGCCAGATATGGATGAAATAGGGGTTTTTAACTCATACGTAACATTCCCTAGGAATTCTGAGCGAACTTTCTCCATGCGTTTAATCCGTCTAAAATCTTTATCAAGCCTAATCGCCATTTGGTTCATATTTGCTGCCAGTTCATCAATCTCTATCCCACCAGTATTAATATTTATTCTGCGACTTAAATCCCCTTTACTAATATCATCTGCAGCTTTCGTGAGTTCAAAAATTGGATCGATCAACCAACTTTTTAATAAAAACCAGGCTACAATAATAACAAAAACCATCAACGCGATAATTAGATAATAAAACTCTCGATATGTACTAGCTAGATTCTCAACAGACTTTAATGATTGCGCCAGACGCACATATTTGAATCCATATTGATTCTGGTCAACTTTTTTAGCAAAATAGATGAATTCAGTTTTTAAGGTATTGCTATAACGTGTTGAAAATCCTTCTCCATTTTCCTGCGCCGCAATAACCTCAAGTCTATTGATATGGTTATCTATTTGAGTTAGTTGTTTACTTGGCAAAGAAGACTCCCCAATTACTATTCCATCAGCCGCTATCAATGTTACCCTTAAATTAGATGCATCAGCATATTCAGTAGCTATTTCCTGAAAGGTATCTTTCTGACTTGAATTGCTATAAACCAGAATTGCATTTGCATGGGATCGTAATTTGTCAAGGATACCTTCCTGGGCCTGATCCAAGGCCAGTGAATTGGTATACAGTAATGGTGTAATCATCCCTATAAAACCAATGGAAATGATGATTGCCAGTAATCTATACTGAATCCGTCTCACTATTTGATATGGTATTTGGTTTTAAAGCTTCGGACGGAAGCGGTACCCAACGCCTTTTACCGTTTCAATCCAATTTTTATACGAGCCTAATTTTGATCGAATTCGGTTAATATGCACGCCAATGGTACGATCAACCACAAAAACATCTTCTTCCCAGATCAGGGAAAGTAGACCATCACGGCTAAAGATAA
>SCKQ01000026.1 GCA_004124535.1 Fidelibacterota bacterium | reverse complement strand
TCCCGTTAGGGAATTAATCCATTCCAACCCCCTTTCAAATCCTTTTACCATCACCGCTGTAGCCACCGCATCGGCAGTGGCACAATCATCAGCCACAATGGTTGCACTCACCAAATCATGCTTGACTGGATAACCCGTTATGGGATTGATTAAATGCGAGTAATCATTACCCTCCCAGGTGAAGTAATTCTGGTAGATCCCTGATGTAGCGACTGCTTTATTGCTGACTTCAATTGTGGAATATAAATCTGAATGCAGACCATCTGGATTTAGTATACCAATTTGCCAAAGTTGATTGTCTTTATTTAATCCGGAGACGACAATTTCTCCACCAATTTCTACCATAAAATTATTGAAACCTTTTTGGAGAAGATATTTAGCCAGTTTATCCACACCCCACCCCTTAGCGATGGCACTTAAATCTATTTGCAGTTGTCTATTTGTTTTTTGAAGATTACCATTCTTTACAATTAATTTTTCCGATCCAACCTTCAGTTTAGTCTCTATGATTTTTGAAGAGTCAGGGATTTGTAACGTCTTAAATTGTGGGCCGAAACCCCATAAGTCCACTAAAGGCTTAACGGTAGCGTCAAAGCTACCTTCCGAGAGTTGATACATATTTACCGCTTTTTCAGCTACTTCATAAACTTCAGGAGAGACTGCAATTGGTTCCAGAGAGTAATTCCGATTAAATTCACTAATTACGCTGGAGTCAATATAGGTTGATAATTGTATATTAATTTGAAATAGTAGGGAATCAACCTCTTTTTGCAGACCATGAAAGTCAATTATTTTGGAATGGTGTTCTACAATTTTTAGAGAATAGGTGGTTCCCATTGTCTCTCCGGTAATTTCAGGATGTTGCCGGTAATTACAGGAAGAAAGGACTAACAAATAGACCAATAGAAGTTTTGATAGGATGGGAGATATCTTCAAATATTTACATTTTTTATTCTGGTGGTGTCAGTCATGGTACTGTTGACTGTCCAATTCTACCTACAGTCAACAGTAGTCTATACAAAATCTGTGCATTACTATAGGTTTTATTGCCATGCAATGGGTTGATTGTATTATCAGTTCCCTGCTTGTTTTCTTATTAAATGAATGCTTAAAGCTGCTTTCTAATATTGCTTTTTTTAATGAATTGAAAAAAGGAAGTTCGCCATATTTCCTGCTTCAGCAGCCATTTCCAGCAGATAGCCCGGGGCAACCCCGAATATAATAACAAATATGGCTAAGATTCCAATTAGCATCCTTGCCGGCATAGCAGATACAGGATACAACGCTTTCCCTTCTTCTTCCATATACATATTCACAACCAGACGGATATAGTAATACACCGATACCAAAGTATTAATTACGGCAATCACAACCAGCCAAATGTACCCGTTGGCAACTGCGGCGGAGAATAGTCCGTATTTTGCGATAAATCCTGCAGTGGGTGGAAATCCAGCCATGGAAATCATGAATAGTGTCATAGCGGCTGCCAGCCACGGGTGCCTGGTAGCTAGTCCACGGTAATCTTCGAATCCTAAACCACTCTCTTCTTTTTCTACCGCCGCTATTATAGCAAAGGAACCTAGATTCATAACTGAGTAGATAACCAAGTAAAAAAGTACAGCTGAAAGTCCAACACTATCCAACACCAACACTCCTAAAACCAGATACCCAGCATGGGAAATGCTTGAAAAAGCCAGCATCCTTTTCACATTGGATTGCATCAAGGCAGAGATGTTGCCAACGGACATGGTCAATGCAGCCAAAATCCAGAAAATATTTTGCCATTGTGAATAAACTTCTGGAAAGGCAATAATCAAAACCTTCAATAATGCACCGAATCCGGCAGCCTTGGGTGCTGTGCAAAGAAAGGCTGTTACTGTGGTAGGCGCTCCCTGGTAAACATCTGGAGACCACATGTGAAATGGCACCAGGGCTACCTTGAATGCAAAACCAATTAGTAACAACCCGATTCCCAGAGAAAGATATCCATTAGAAAGAATCGCTCCTAATGAGATTGCTGATGCGATATTGTTAAAATTTGTACTTCCAGTTGTGCCGTAAATGAGAGTTGCGCCAAATAGGAAAAACCCAGTGGAAAATGCGCCCAGTAAAAGGTACTTCAAACCTGCCTCATTACTCAGGAGGCTATGATGGAGGAACCCTACTAAAACATATAGGGATAGCGAGAGCAGTTCCAAACCAAGAAATACCATTACCAGATCATTGGCTCGAGTCATGAGCATCATCCCAATCACTGCAAAAAGGATGAGCGCCGGGTATTCTCCCTGGGTTTCACCTCCACGTTTCTCCAGATAACCCTGTGAGAAAACAAGTGTTGCCAGTCCCACAGCAAGATAAAGAATATCCAGGAATAGAGTAAACTTGTTTAGCAACAGCATCCCCCCAAAGAGGCTTCTCTCACCTCCCCCGCTTTGGACTATAACATATCCGGCAGTTATTAAACCAATGATTGCTACCAACAGATTTAATCCAGGACGGGTGATTCGTGTCATATCCAGGGTTAGAACTAGTAAGGCTGTTATGGTTAAAATTATTTCCGGGGTAATTCCGGCTAAGTCAGCAGATGTAAAATATAGGCTTAAATCCATACGAATAATTCCCTGATATATTGAGCGATACCAATTGCCGAGTCATACAATGGATTGGTGTCACTGACGACAGTTGTATGGACTTGTTCAAGGAGATGTTCCACTGATACATGCATATAGCTTAACAGAATATTTGGCTGAACACCGATGAGGAATACAAGGACAACCAGAGGAACGAGAGTTGCAATTTCCCTTAGATCTAGATCGAAGAGACGGGATTTAGTAGCGGAATTTATTTCATTCAAGGCAACACGGTAATACAACCAAACCATATAGATTGCACCCAGTATCACTCCCAGGATGGAAAAAGCCGCAATGACCATATTGGCTTTGAAGGTGCCGCTGATAATAAGAAACTCACCTACGAAGGCGTTCATACCTGGAAACCCAATTGCAGCAAGTGTGAAAATTGCAAAAAATACCGTAAATACAGGAACAGTCTTAAAAAGCCCTCCATAATCTTTTATCATCCTGGAGTGGGTTCTCTCATAGATCATTCCGACACACAAGAAGAGAGCTCCGGTAATCACTCCATGATTGATCATCTGAAGAATACCCCCTTCAATACCAGCTTGGTTCAATGTAAAAATGCCCAGGGTTATAAAGCCCATATGACTGACGCTGGAATAGGCAATCAGCCGTTTCAAATCATTCTGCATCAGCGTGACGTAAGCCCCGTAAATAATGGCAGTCACAGACAGGATGAGCAGCGGAATAAAAAGCATCTGGACTGCATGGGGAAACATAGGGAAAGAAAACCTCAGAAAACCGTATGCTCCCATCTTAAGCAGAATACCCGCCAGGAGCACACTCCCTGCTGTGGGAGCTTCTGTATGGGCATCCGGTAGCCAGGTGTGGATGGGGAACATGGGCATCTTCACCGCAAATGCGGCAAAAAAGGCGAGGAACAGCCAAAATTGTAATCCTGCAGGGTAACTAATCTTGGAAAGCTCTATTATATCAAATGTCCTGCCGCCGGCATGGTAGAGTACAATAATCCCCACCAGCATAAAAACGCTGCCAGCCAGCATAAAAAGGATAAATTTAACAGCAGCATATACCCGTTTGGGGCCTCCCCATACACCAATCAGCAGAAACATGGGTATGAGGGTGAGTTCCCAGAATAGATAAAAAAGGAAGACATTCAGAGAAACAAAAATTCCCATCATGGCTGTTTCCATTATTAAAAGAGATATGTAAAATTCTTTTGTTTTGATCTGAATTGCCTTCCAGGAAACAGTGACGCACAGAATACTTAATAATCCAGCCAAAAATAGGAATAGAACACTGATTCCATCGATTCCAACCCGGTAGTTGATATTCCAAACAGGAATCCAGGAGTGGGTTTCAACAAACTGCATCAGGTGAGTCGTCTTATCAAAATATTTGTACACAGGCAGTGAAGCAATAAATGTAGCAATAGTGGTCGCCAGAGCCAGCCATTTGATCTGGGCGGTGTTTCTAAGCAGCAGAATCATCAGCGCCCCTGCCAATGGCAGGAACGTGATTACTGTCAACACCGGGTAAGAAAGTTCGTTTAGCAAAATACCTTCCAAAATCCGACCCTCTAAAATAACCTAACGATCATTACTATCAGCGCTACTACCCCCGCTGTCATAAACATTGCATAGTGATGGATCTGGCCGCTCTGAAACAGGAGAATCATCCTGCTCCAGGCTATGGTAAACCTGCCCAAATTATGGACAGTGCCATCAACAATAACTGTATCTATCGTTTGCATAAGCTGGGCAACTTTCATTATTGGTTTCTGAATAATAAATTCGTACACTTCACCGATAAAATTGGTTTCTGTATTTGCCAGCGGCTTATTGCTAAACCACATTAAGCCCTTTGCTCCTTTCCTAGGGAACCAATCTGTATCTAAACTAATGGTATTTTCACACCAGAGTTTTTTCAAAAGCAGGAAAAACCCTAACTGTGTAAAGAGCAGGATCTGCAGGGTTTCCCAGGTATGATAGGCAGTATAAGGAGCAAAATGAACCGGGTAAGGAAGCAGGGCATAAAGAGGTTGATAAAAGATACCCAAACCGATACAGAAAATTGATCCTATGATCATGGCAATCTCCATATTCCGGGGTGGTTCTTGAGCCTTTATTCCCCGGTCTTTGCCGAACCAGATAAAATAAGGCACTTTCAAGCCGGTATGCAGAAAGGTTCCTGCTGAAGCAAGCATTAGTGCGATAAAAGCCCACATAAGATGCTCTTCACCAAAAGCTGTCACTGTCATGGATTTACTCACAAAACCGCTGAAAAGAGGAAAGGCGGATATGGACAGCCCACCGATAATGGTGTAGATCATGGTCCGGGGCATGGTCTTATAGAGGCCACCCAATTCAGTCAGCTTTGCGGTTCCCGTTACGTAGAGCACCGAACTTATTCCCATAAAGAGCAGAGATTTATAGAGAATGTGGCAAAAGGCATGTGCTGTAACTCCGTTAATAGCCATTTGGGTGCCTAAGCCGACGCCAGCAACCATATAGCCCACCTGACTGATAATGTGGTAAGCTAACAGCCTGCGGGCATCATTCTCCAATACTGCATATACCACGCCATAAATTGCCATAACTACGCCCAGAATAATGAGAATCTCTGAGCCGGCACAGACACGGATCAAGGCATAGACTGCAGTCTTGGTAGTATAAGCGCTCATGAATACGGCACCTGTGACAGTAGCGGCAGGGTAAGCATCCGGAAGCCAGGCGCCAAAGGGAGGAACACCCGCATTAAAAATAAACCCCAACAAAATAAGGAATAAGGCCATGCCCTCTATGTCTCCCGGCCACCACCCATGGAAGGGCAGATGCCTGATGGTCAGGTCGCCGCTTATTGAATAATATAATATAATCCCTGCTAACAATATCAGTCCACCGGCAACGTGCCATAACAGGTACCTAAATCCCGAAGCAACAGAAGCAGGTATTTTTCGATACCAAACCAGAAATACTGAAGAAAAAGCCATGATCTCCCAAAATAAGAATAAAGTTAAAAAATCTCCGGCAAAAGTCACTCCCAGGGAACCACCCACATAATAGAATGCAGCAAGATGTTCACCATCATTTTGAACATGGAGCGAATAAATGACTCCTATTACTCCCATGATTGTGAAAATGTAAGCGAAGACCTTACTCAATTTATCTACATTACCAAAAGTCAATTTCCAGTTCAGGAACTCATACACTCCATATGTTCCCTGGGGCATAATTACAACAGCAAGAAAAGCCGCTACAACCAGGAGCAGCATATAGCCCTGCTTCACTTTTCCCCTGAGCAGCGGAATAAGGAGTCCTCCTAAAAGGTAAAAAACAGCTGGATGAATAAAATCATTAATCATAATAATCTTCATCCTTCATAAGGCCATTCTTGCCTAACCATTTGGATACAATTATAATCACTACACAGGCGCTAAAACCAAAGAGCGACCAGAATCCAGGGATTTTATCGCCAAAAAAGTGAACTTCATGGCGGGGAATGATAAAATCCACCATAACCAGTAAAACCAAGATTCCATAAGCAATTTTCTTTACTGTTTTTGTCCGGAGAGTTTCTATCATATTCACTAATTTCATCGCACAACACTCTCAGCTAATTGGACAATAAAGTGGGGATACAAACCCAGTACAACACTTACAATGGCTGTCAAACTAAGCGGAACCACTATAAAGGGAATTTCCTTGTTTTGGTTATCGTGAGTATCTTCAGGTTCATGCTCTTCTCCTGGATTTTCTCTGCCAAAATAGGCTTTATACACTATGGGGACAAAGTAAGCTGCATTAAGAAACGAGCTTGCCAGCAGCACAGCCAGGACTGCGATACTATGCCTTTCCATTGCCCCAATAACCAAATACCATTTTGTAATAAAGCCGCAAACGGGAGGGACTCCTATCATACTTAATGTGGCAATCGTAAAGGCGGCCATAGTCCAGGGCATTTTTTTGGCTATGCCGTTTAACTGACTGACCTCGGTCTTATGGGAGGAAGCATATATTGAACCAGCACAGAAAAACAGGGTAATCTTTGAAAAGGCGTGATTGGTAATATGAATAATACCACCTACCATTGCGCTGGGGGTCAGCAGTGCCGCCCCCAGGATAATGTAGGAAAGCTGGCTGATGGTTGAATATGCCAGCCGTGCTTTCAGATTATCCTTGCTCAAGGCAATAAGTGAGGCTGTAATAATGGTAAATGACGCTAAGCTGATGGCAAAAACATCCACACCAATATCCATCATTAAGTTGGATCCAAAGACAAAGAAAATAATACGCAGGACAGAAAAAACCCCCGTCTTAACTACGGCAACTGCATGCAGCAGCGCACTCACTGGTGTGGGAGCTACCATTGCAGCCGGAAGCCAGCTATGGAAGGGCATGATAGCACATTTGGCAAATCCAAATAGGAACAAGACGAAGATTAGATACAGCAGTTCCGGCTGGTCTGACTGAACAATTGCCGGAAAAATCCCATCCTTTGAAAACTCCAGTGTCCCTGCCAGATTATAAGTGAGAATGATAGCTGCAACTAAAAAGGCTTTAGCGGCTCCCAGCAGGTAAATGATGTATTTCCTACCCCCCATTTTAGCCTCCAGGGTGTCCTTGTGGGCCACCAGAGGATAAGTGATAATGGTTAAGCCCTCATAGAACAGAAACATTGTAAAAAGGTTCGCAGAAAAAGCCACACCAATTGTAGTGGACAGGGATACGGCAAAACAGGCAAAATAGCGGGTCTGGAACTTCTCATTGGTTGAACGCATATACCCAATTGAATAAAAGGATGTAGCAATCCAGAGCAGTGCAGCTCCCAGGGCGAACAGCAGACCAAAAGCATCAACTCTGAAACTGATATCAATACCGGGCAGCAACTTGAACAGGGTATATTCAATTACCTTCTTATCGTAAACCACTGTCGGCACCATGGATAAGACAATGCCCAGCTTCAATACACCTGCAATAATAGACCAGGACTCTCTGAGATTGGGGTTTTTCCCGGCGGAAATGATGAGCAGGGCTCCTATCGTAGAGACTAATACTGCCAGTAATGGTTTTATAGATATGATGGTATCCATCTGTTCTGTTTTATCTTAGCAAGCTGATGTGACTCAACATGGAAAAATGACTGTTGTCTGATTAAAAATCTTTCTACTGCTATTCAACAATATCTTTAAAGTAAAATTATAATTCACTTCTATCCCCGCATCAAATTGATTTCATCAATATTGATGGTTTGACGGTTCCTGTATAAAGCAACAATGATAGCCAATCCAACCGACACCTCTGCTGCTGCGAGGGTCATGACCAGAAAAACAAAGACTTGTCCGTCAACACTTTGGTAATAGCGAGAAAAGCCAATTAAACACAGATTAACAGCATTGAGCATCAACTCAATGGACATAAAAATAATAATAGCATTCCTTCTAAACAAAACACCCATAATTCCAATCAAGAAAAGCAGCAGGGAAAGAATAACAACATGTTCAACTGGTACGATCACTTCACTCTCCTTTTAGCTAAATAAACCGTGCCGATTAAGGCAACCAGGAGCAGCAGCGAAGCAACTTCAAAGGGCAGTAGATAATCTGTAAAAAGTGCCTTCCCTACGGCTTTGATATCTCCTACTGAACTGGGATTTAAAGTTTGATGGAGGTCTCCACCTGACCATATAGTTAAAGTGAGAATACCTAAGAATATAATTACTACCAGAAATAGGGAAAGAGCCTTATCAAGTTTTTTCAATTTCGGTAAGGCAGCTTCTCTGCCTAAATCTAAAAGCATGATTACAAATAGAAACAAAACCATAATAGCACCCGCATAAATTATAATTTCAAGAACAGCTACAAAATACGCCTCTAATAATAGATAAAGGGTGGCTATTGAAAAGAAGCAAAGGACAAGCATCACAGCACTATACACAGGATTGCGATTTAACACTACAAATAAGGCTGAAATTATAGTGAGGCAGGCTACAAAATAAAAAAGGAATGTCATCAATTAGTAACTAATCTGGGATCAATTCTATTCTTTTATTGTAAGATTCTGTGAATTAGAATAATAATTTTTATCTTTTGTTTTATCATAAACATCAAGCAGTCCATCTTTATCAATAATCAGTTTTTCCCGAGTATAATCTGAAAAATCATAAATTTCTGTTAATTCGATCGCTTCTTCAGGGCATGCCATTTCACAAAAACCACAGAATATACATTTCAGAAGGTCAATCTCAAAACTTACTGGATAACGCTCCTTTCCATCATCCCAGGGAGAAGACCCGGGGATAATATCTATACAATCAGCAGGACAAGCTGCCGAACACATATCACATGCGACACACTTAATTCGGCCATTTGCATCTTTGTTCAACCGATGAAGACCACGATATCCTTCTGGCGGAATAAGCTTTTCTTCAGGGTATTGAATGGTTACCTTCTTTCTCAATAAATGTTTGAAGGTGACTAAAAGCCCTTGTACTAAGGCTGGGATATAAAGTTTATCCCAGAAAGTAGGTTCATACGACTTAATGATTGTTGCCATTATTTCTAAATAGTCAGGGCGAGATAACCAGCCGTGATAAATATATTGAATAGCGCCAATGGAAGCATGACTTTCCATCCCAGATTCATTAACTGATCATAACGGAAGCGCGGGAAAGTCCATCGAACCCAAATGAAGAGAAACAGAAAAAATGCAGTTTTCAAAATAAATGCTGCAACGGAAAGAACAACGCCTAACATGCCCATTGAGGTTTCATTTAAAAATGGCAGATCCCATCCACCAAAAAAGAGTGTGACCGTTAATGCCGCTGCAGTAATCATGTTGGCATACTCAGCCATGTAAAACATGGCGAATTTCATGCTGCTGTATTCAGTATGGTACCCCCCAACCAATTCTTGTTCAGCTTCGGTAAGATCAAAGGGCAGCCGATTGGTTTCTGCATAAACGGCAATTAAAAAAATAAGAAATGCAAGCGGCTGTTTAAAAACGTTCCAAGAGAGGAAATGCCCCTGCTGCTGACTAATGATATCATTTAGCCTTAATGAGCCCGATAAAAGAACGATACTTACAATAGCAAGACCCATAGTTAATTCATAACTAATGAGTTGTGCGGATGAACGGAGCCCTCCAATTAAGGGGTACTTACTGTTAGAAGCCCAGCCAGCCAATACAAGGCCATAAACGCCAATACTTGTCAAAGCGAGGATATACAGGATACCCACATTCACATCAGCAACTTGCAGGGGAATATTTCTGCCAAAAAGTGTAATATCAGAACCAAATGGTATGACTGCAAAGGTCATTAAGGCTGGAATAAGCAGCATTGCCGGAGCAAGCAGGTAAATTGGTTTATCTACACCCGCCGGTATAATATCCTCCTTCATGAGGAATTTTATTCCATCAGCTATGGGCTGTAAAAGTCCATGGGGACCGACTCTGTTTGGTCCTAATCTCCCCTGAATAAAAGCAGAGATTCGTCTTTCGGCATAAATCATGAGCAAAACTGTAAGCATTGTTGCTGCGAACACTAATAAAACCTTTACACAAATTATTAATAAGGCCAAAAAGTCCATTAAGTTTTTAAGTTTCCATTTAGCGGAAGTCCCTGATCTCCCAATTTAAAAAAAGTCATGCCAGAATAAGATGGAAACTGTTCCCCCATCCCTTTCATTAGCTCATTGATATCAGAAAAACGCTCACCGGTTTTATATAGTAAATTCAGAATTTCCCAATCAGGGCGGGATTCTCCATTATTGGGTAACACAGACCGCAGCCATTGAACACGGCCTTGATCATTAGTGATCGTTCCCTCCCGTTCAAAAGGGGCAAGCCCAGGAAGTATAAGGTGTGCGGATTTCGCCAACCTCGTCATAGCGTAAGCCTGAACGACGATAAAATCCATTTTCGTTAATATTTTATTCCAGGTTTCATCTATTTCTTTATCGATCTCGTTATCGAGTATATATATCACCCGGATTTCCTTATCATTGATTTCCGAAGCAAGATCATCCACAATTGATGGACAAACATCATGCATACCCCGCTTATTAGGGGAGCGGTCGCTACTAATTCGGAAGCCGGATGGGTACGTTATCTCTTCGTCTTCAATGTGAGGGAAGGTTCCAATAATTCCTTTTATGAGGCGCCCAAGCATAAAATTTGTTTCATTGGTGTGAAAAGGAGATACAACACCCGCAACTTTTTCTTCAGCGCCATTAAACTTATCACTTATCTTTTCAATTGCTGTATCCCAGCTTATTTCACTGAATATTCCATTAGATTTGAACAGGGGTCGAGCTACCCGTTCTAAATCTTCAAATCGGTGGAATCCATAGCGGCCTATATCACACATAAAGTAACCATTTACATCCTGGTTCTCCCTGGGATTTAATCGGAATATTTTCCGCTTCTGATAGAAGGCATCAATGTTGCAGCCCACACTGCAATCCTGGCATACAGAAGACTTTTTTTGCAGGTTCCAGATGCGATTCTTGTGAACATAGTCTGTACTTAAAAGTGCACCTACCGGACAAATATCCGCCACATTACCGGCTAAAAGATTATTAAGGGGCCGATCTTCCAGTGCTGCTATTTTTGAGCTGTAACCACGTTCATCCACAAATAATTCACTGGTTCCCGAGATTTCGCGAGTGAAACGTGTACAACGACTGCATAAGATACAGCGGTTGTGGTTAATGACAATTTGCGACCCCAGATATTCATTGGGACGTACTCTTTTATCCTCATCGAATCTACTATGGGCGTTTCCAAATTTGAAGGAGTAGTCCTGAAGATAACATTCTCCAGCCTGGTCGCATACAGGACAATCAAGGGGATGGTTTAAAAGAAGAAATTCAAGTATGTTTTTTCTTTCCTGTATAACAAGGTCGTTCTGTGTCTGCACTACCATATCAAAATTGCCGTCAACTTTCCGCTCCGGGGGAACTTCTCCAACAAACGTGTTGCATGATACCTGCAGTTTAGGCATCCCTTCTACCTGTACCAGGCACATCCGGCAGCTTCCTACGATTTCCAGGGCTGGATGGTAGCAATAATAGGGAATATCAATCCCATTTTTTAAGGCAGCTTCCAAAACAGTCGTACCATTTTTTACCTCTATCTCTAAATCATCAATTTTCAAAAGTGGCATTATGCGACTGCCTCCAGCTGCTGTATATAGCTGCGGAATTCATCTTCAAATTTTTCTACAAAACTGCGAACGGGCCAGGCTACTGCTTCTCCAAAGGGGCAAATCGTCTTTCCAAAACTGCCTTTTGAAAAATCAATGCGACCGCCTATGTTATCCGTGATCTCATACAGCATATCAATATCATCCGGCTTACCCTGCCCATTGACTATACGAGTAAGCATTTTTACAAGCCAGGCAGTTCCTTCCCGGCAGGGGGTACATTGTCCACAAGATTCATGGGCGTAGAATCGGGCGATATTGAGGCATGCCTGCACCATATCCACGGTTTCATCCATAACAATGACTCCTGCGGAACCCAGCATGCTCTTTTTTTCTACCAGGTCCTCAAAATCCATTTTTACGTCCAATGCTTCCTCCGCAGTGAGAATTGCCGATGATGATCCGCCGGGAAAAACAGCTTTTAATTGCTTATTCTCTGGAATACCACCAGCTCTGTCAAAAATCAATTCTTTAAGGGAGATGCCCATAGGTTCTTCAAAAACTCCGGGATTGTTTACCGTGCCTGATACACAGAAAAGTCTCGGTCCGGGACCTTTTTCGGATCCGATAGATTTAAACCAGTCAGCTCCGTGATTAATGATATGGGGAAGACAGGCAAGGGTTTCAACATTATTTACCACCGTTGGACAGTGCAAATAACCTTCGATGGCAGGAAAGGGTGGTTTTATTCTTGGCCAGCCCCGTTTACCTTCCAGGGATTCAATCAATCCCGTCTCTTCACCGCAAATATAAGCTCCAGCGCCGCGATGAATAACAACGTCCAGATTGTAATCTGAGCCAAAAATCCCCTGGCCTAATAGGTTGGCTTGATATGCTTCAGCTAATGTTTCCTTCAACAACTGATATTCTTTATAGAATTCTCCCCGTATGTAAATGAAGGCTGTATTGCAGTTAATAGCATAGGATGCAATAATCATCCCTTCCAACATCTGATGAGGAGTTTTATTCATCAATAGTCTATCCTTAAAAGTACCCGGTTCACTTTCATCGGCATTGTTAATTAGGTATTTTGGTTGATCACTATCTTTGGGAATAAAGCCCCATTTCACCCCGGTGGAAAATCCAGCGCCACCCCTGCCGCGCAGGTTGGACTCTTTCACTTCCTGAATAACAGCGTCAGGTTGCATAGCAAGCACTTTTTCTAAAGCCTTATATCCTCCGACACTTTTGTAAAAGGGGAGTGTATGACAGTCTTTCTGATGAATATGTTCCGTCAGGACAGGTTTAAAAGCGTTCATGGCAGAGACTCCAGCAATTCATTAAACCTTTCATTGGTTAACCCCTCATGATAATCGTTATTGATCTGTACTACCGGCGCTGTGCCGCAGGAGCCAAGACATTCTACTTTCATGAGTGTAAACCGTTTATCATCGGTCGTTTCACCGGGTTTGATACTAAATTTATTGGTTACATGATCAACTAACGCATCAGCTCCATTAACGCTGCAGGAAAGTGTTTGGCAAACTTGAATTTTATGGCGGCCTTGAGGTTTAGTAAAGAACATACTATAAAAGGAAACACAATCCATGACAATTGCAGGGTGACATTCTACCAAGTCAGCAATGGTATCAATGACGCTCCCAGAAATATATCCTTCATGCGCCTGCGCTAAATGCAGTAGAGATAATGTGGCTGATTTCTTATCCGGATATTGGGAAAATATTCTATCCACTTTATCCTGATTGGCAAAAATAAACTTTTCATACTCTTGGAGTTCAGCGGTCCAATTCTCCTGCGATAACGTTCGTGCTCCCTATAATTGCCGGTGCATCGGACAGCATATGTCCCTCAATCAGTTTGGGAAAAATTGAATAATTCATCAGTGACGGCGGACGTGTGCGGACCCTGTAGGGCACCCTGCCTCCATCGGAAACAATGTAAAAACCAAGCTCTCCATTGGGAGATTCTGTAGCTACATAGGCCTCTCCAATTGGTGGTGTCATTCCTCTATTACGCATAGTAATCTCAAAATGATATATCAATCCTTCTATTGAATTATAAACCTCATCTTTTGGGGGAAGACTAAAACCTAAATCCGGATCAACCATAACATCGCCTGCAGGCATTTTATCCAAAGCTTGGCGGCAGATTTTCACAGATTGACGCATTTCCTCCATTCTAACCAAATATCTGTCAAATACATCTCCATTTAATGCAATGGCCACATCAAAATCGAATTCCTCATACCTGGAATATGGCTCTTGCACACGAATATCCCAATCAATACCCGATGCCCGTGCCATGGGTCCCGAGAGTCCGTAAGATATGGCATCTTCTTTTGATATTATTCCGATATCCTTGGTCCGATCCTGCCAGATACGATTTTTATTTAAAAGGGTCTCAATATCCCGGGCAACCACATCCACATTATCAAGAACTTTGATAACGGCTTCATCAAATTTGTCCGGAATATCCCGCATTAAACCTCCAACCAAAGTATAGCTGGTTGTAAGCCGCGTACCTGTTGCTATCTCAAACAGGTCATAAATATCTTCCCTGAGCCGAAATCCGTACAGAAAAGCAGTCAGGGCTCCCAAGTCCACTGCCAGCATTCCCACATTCAAAATATGATCAGCAATTCTGCTCAGTTCGCACATTAGTACACGAATATATTCTGTACGTTTAGAAACTTCAAGCCCCATGAGTTTTTCTGCTGTCAAGGCATAAGCTACATTGTTACAGAGCGGGGACAGATAATTCATGCGGTCTGTAATAGTTATGTATTGGTTATAATCAAGGTATTCGCCCAGTTTTTCAAATCCGGAATGGAGATAACCAATTTCGGGGGTGCCCTTGATAACAGTTTCCCCTTCCAGTTCCATAATAATACGCAGAGTACCGTGAGTAGATGGATGCTGGGGGCCAAAGTTGAGAACCATCCGCTCGGTATCCATTGGCTGATCTGCTCCCTGCACCATTATTGTGCAGCCTCTTTATTTATTCCACGTTTAACCACCGGAAAATCATCTCTTTCTTTCCTTCCCAAACGCGGATAATCTTTTCGTAATGGATGGCCTTGATAATCGTCCGGGTTCATGATGCGGATCAGATTGGGATGGCCTTTAAATGATATCCCAAAAAGGTCATATATTTCTCTTTCCTGCCAATCGGCAGTTTTCCATAGAGATTCTGCGGATGGTAATTCGGGTTGATCTTCAGGCACGTATGCTTTTATGGTTACTCTTTCTGCAGTTTCGTGTGACAGCAGGTGGTAAACAACAGCAAAGCGCTCAAAACCGCCCAGCGTTAAATTATCTATAGCGGTAATATCAGCCAGGAAGTTAAATCCATTGTCCCTGAACAATTTTAAAACATCTAAGTTATAGGACCCTTGAATATGAATGATATCTTCCCCTGCAAACTGGGTGGTATCAAGGGTGGCACTCGGGAACTTATCATGGACCTTGGTAATAATTTTTGGAAGGAGCATTTATTTCCCCCGAGTAGTCGAATAATCAGAAAATTTTTCTGTTTCCACTAATTTCTGCAGTTTAATTAAACCCTCTACTACTCCTTCGGGACGTGGAGGACAGCCGGGGACATAAACATCGACTGGTATAAATTTGTCTACACCCTGAATGACACTATAGGTATCAAATACACCGCCAGTTGATGCGCAAGCGCCCATAGCAATAACCCATTTTGGTTCGGGCATCTGTTCATAAATTCGAATCAGGACCGGCATCATTTTTATTGAAATTCTACCAGCAACAATCAGTAAATCGGACTGCCGCGGTGAAAAACGAATAGCTTCGGCGCCAAACCTGGCTATATCTGTACGAGCAGCTAATACCGCCATGAATTCTATCCCACAGCAGGCAGTACCAAAAGGCATAGGCCAAAGGGAATGTTTTCTGCCCCAATTGACAGCGCTTTCCAGTGTGGTGGTTAAAATGTTTGATTTAATATCATCCGGCTGCATATCTTGTCTCCGTTATTTGTGTCTGTACAGTTTAATGTGTGTCCATACACATGTTATTCAAATGTCTTAATCTGCCTTATAAGAATAAGCTTAAATTTAGGTAGGTTAATCCCAATCAAGCGCTCCCTTTTTCCAGACATAAACGTAGCCAAATGTGAGGATAGCAAGAAATACAACCATTTCAATAAAAATAAATTTTCCAAATGGCAGGAAATCACGGTAAACAACCGCCCAGGGGAAAAGAAATACTATCTCAATATCGAAGATTATAAATATCAGCGCAATCAGAAAATATTTAATGGATATGCGGACTCTTGTTTTTCCCACTAAATCAACACCGGATTCATAGGGCATATCTTTGACAATATTTTTCACTCTGGGGCCAAAATAATGGGAGGCAAGCAGAGATATAAACACAAATCCAAAAGCTAGAATGAACACCACCAGTATAGGGAAATAATTTTCAATCATATTATAATTTTACTCTTAAAACTCATTTATTATCTTTTCTCAATCTCCGTTTACGCTCTTCATGGCGTACCCTACCTTCCTCAAAGCGCTGTTTTTCCACATCTGTTTCAGGAGTTACCATTGGAACTCCCTGGGGTTTGCCATTGTCATTTAAGGAAACAAAGGTCAGGTAGGCAGAAGAAGTGTGGTAGATAGCACCGGTTTTGGGATTTTCAGATTCAATCCGCACCCCCACTTCCATAGAAGATTTACCGGTATAATTCACCGAGGATTTTAATATCATGATATCACCCATTTTTACCGGGGCCAGAAAATCCAATTGATCTACACTGGCGGTGACAACTGCGGTACGGGCATGTTTGTAGGCAGACATGGCGGCACACATATCCATAAGATGCATAACCCTGCCACCCAGTACATTACCTAATAAATTGGTATCATTAGGGAGAACCAACTCATGCATAATGACTTGGGTATCCTTGAGAGCTTTTGTTTCCATTCAGAGATTATCCTTTCCAGAGATTTATAGATTTTTCAATAAAACCGATGAGGGGTTCCCAATAAAGAAAAAATAGGAGGTTTTGGGAAGAAAATAAAATAATAGACCAATTTACAACCGGGTGAGCTTCAATTTTATTTACCTCACCTTCTACATCGACTAGGTACATACTTTTGACAATTTTAAAATAATAGTACAGCGAGACCACTGAATTTAAAATGGCAACCACAGCCAGCCAGTAGAATTGTTGATGTTTAAATAACTCAGCAAAGATATAAAATTTTCCTACAAACCCGGCCGTTGGCGGCAAACCGGTAAGGGAAATTAGTGTGAGCGCCATGAAGGCACATAGAACCGGGTTTTTCCTGCTTAACCCATCCCAATCGTTAATATGATGGGCATTAAGTTTATTGGAGGCAAATATAGCCATGTAAAAGGCGGCGAGATTCATAAAGAGGTAAATAAAAAGGTACAGCATGATAGCGCGTACTGCGTCAGGGCTGATTATGGCAAATGCCATCAACATAAAGCCTACATGTGAAATAGTGGAATACGCCAGCAATCTCTTTACATCTTCCTGCTGAACTGCCAGCAGGTTGCCCAGGGTCATGGTTATGGCTGAGGCTACTGCAATGAGTGCTGGCCAATTTATATTGGTAAGGGGCAAGGTGGCGGTTACGCTGCCATCAATGGTGAACATGGTATAGAATACCCTTATCAAAATAGCAAACCCCGCAGCCTTTGGCGCTACAGATAAAAAGGCGGTAATGGGCGTGGGTGCGCCTTCATACACATCCGGCGTCCAAAAATGGAAGGGCACCATGGAGATTTTATACCCAAATCCCACCAGTAATAATATAAGTGGGAAGTAAATGCTTAAAGGGTATTCAATGGCTTGCAGTGCGGCGGTAATTACTCCAATATCGGTTGAGCCGGTGATACCGTAAAGGATGCTCAGTCCAAACAACATTAAGCCGGAAGCAAAGGAGCCGAAAATTACATATTTCAGTGATGCTTCATTGGATTCTTTATCATTCTTCAGCATTCCTGCCAGTATATACGATGGAATACTCACCAACTCAATCGAGAGATAAATCATTATCAGGTTGATTGAGGATGACATGAGAAACATGCCCAGCAGAACGATTAACAGCAGGGCATTATATTCAGCTGAATAATTTTTGTCTAACTGTTTTTCATAACGGGATATGAGAATAATGGAAAAAGTACTAAGCAAAAATATCATTTTAAAAAAATGAGAAAAAGGGTCAATACTGATCATCCCCATAAACAAACCATGAGATTCACCATAACTCTGCCAGAGGAAAACACTTGCCAATAGTATAGCGCCAAGGGATAGAGAGAAGGTATATTTCTTACAAGCAGGAATTACATCCAATACGATCACCAGCAAAATAGCTGAAATAATAATCAGTTCGGGAATATAATATGTTAGACTGCTGAGGTTCGACATTTCCGTCTCCGTTAAATTACGGATTGTACGATTTTAATGATTCCATCCATTGCCGGGCTGATCATATCCAATAATGGCGCTGGATAGACCCCTAAGAATAAAATGAGTACTGCCAATGGAATTAAGGTAAACAGCTCCCGGTGGCTGATATCCGTTAAATCTTTATAGGTTTCATTAAGTGGTCCCAGGAAGATTCTCTGATAGGCTCGTAAAAAGTAAATAGCATTCAGCAGAATCCCTAAAGTACCAATAATGGTTAAGGTGCGGAAAACACTGAAACCGCCGATAAAACACATGGCTTCACTGATAAAGCCTGAAAGGGCTGGCAGCCCAAGTCCAGCAAAAAATGCAAAGGCCACAAAAGCTGTATAAACCGGAACCTTAGCACCTAATCCGCCAAATCCCTGCTGGCCGGCTAATTCCGGCTTTTCATAATCATTGGGGAATACTATCCAACGATGATGAGCTCTATCATATAACATGCCAACCAGCAAAAACAACATTGCCGTAATGGTTCCATGGTTAAACATCTGCATGAGAGCGCCATTCATTCCAGCTTGGGCACCGGCAGGGCTGTCACTGATGGCAGCAGCCATTCCCAATAGCACGTAGCCCATATGACTCACAGAGGAATAGGCAACCATCTTCTTCATGTCAATTTGGGCAATGGCATTGGTAGCGCCCCAGATTATGTTAATTACTCCCAGCACTGCCAGAATATAGGCAAAGTTTACCACCTCACCCGGCAGCAAGGGGTAACTGATTCGCAGGAGTCCATAGGTACCCATTTTCAACAATACACCCGCAAGGATGACTGAAATGGCTGTGGGCGCCTCCACATGCGCAAGGGGCAGCCAGGTATGAAAGGGAACAATGGGAACTTTTATGGCAAACCCAATAAACAGGGACATCCAAATGAGATATTTAACGCTTAAACCCCAGATAGTGGCATCAATACTGCCTACTGTATGAATAAGTGTAATAAGACTGAATGTATGCGGATCGGAGTAATAATACAATGCCAGCAATGCTAGAAGCATAAATACGGATCCAAATAAGGTATAGAGGAAGAACTTAATGGCAGCATACATTCGCTGTGGTCCGCCCCAAATACCGATGAGAAAATACATGGGCAGCAGCATGACTTCCCAGAATATGTAAAAGAGGAAGAAATCCAGAGATAAAAACACACCCATCATTCCAGCATCCAATAGGAGAAAAAGAGAAAAGTAACCTAATGGCTGTTTATCAATTTTCCAGCTGGAAATGATGCAGATAAAAGACAAGAGAGCTGTTAATAAAACCATGGGTATGCTTAAACCATCCACGCCTAAATAATACTGGATGTTAAAATGTGTAATCCAATTCAATTGTACGGTAAATGGTGATTCAGTAACGCTTAGGGCGGGATCAAAATTAAGATATAATATACCGGCCAGGACCAGCTGAATACCGGTTGTAATTGCAGCAATCCATTTATAATAATGGGCATTTTCTTTTCCGTACAACATAGCAAAAGGCAGCATTAAAACTGCTCCGGCTACGGGTACAAATATCAACAAGGTGAGTATTGACGATTCCATATTATCCTCTAATTAAAATTGTTGAATTAAAATAATGAGTAGCAAAGCTCCCAACATTCCGCCAAGGAGGTAGTTCTGCACCACACCATTTTGAGTTGATTTCAAAGTCTTACCAAAATATTGAGTAATTTTCCCAAGTCCGTCCACCACTTTTTGATCCAGCCAGTTATAATCTACCTCGGCGGATTTATCCGAAAGTTTGATAGTGAGCCAGCCCCAGCCATCTATAAATTTCTGATCATAAACATCCCAATCAAGTTTTGAGCATAACCAGGATAGTGCCAAGAAGGGTTTGTAAATAATGATATTGTAAATTTCATCAATATAGAATTTGTTAAAAGAAAGATTGTAGAGCTTTAATTTATTTGCCATGCCCGCTATTTTAGCCGCATCCACTTTTCTTAAGAGATAAAAGAGAATAGCCAGCAGAATACCAATAGTTGCTACGGTCAAAGAAATTCCCATGGCTGTATAATGGGCATGATGAATTCCCTCCTCAACCGCATGCATATCCAATCCAGCCACATTTTCTATCATGGGGACTGCCTCAGTAAACCAGCCGTGGTTATCCAGAGGATTAACAGAAAACGGCACCGTAAAGAATATAGCGAAACTCAATCCTGCCAGCAGAATGAGGGGAAAGGTCATCTGGAAAGGTGATTCATGGATATGGGCATAAACTTTATCATTGGCAGGCTTGCCAAAAAAGGTGAGGAAGATTAAGCGGAACATATAAAAAGCCGTAATGACTGCGGCGCCAAATCCGGCAATGGGCAGAAAGAGCGTCCAACCATGGTGTAAATGGTAATAAGATAAAGTACCGGCCAAGATTGCATCCTTAGATAAAAAGCCGGAGAAGAAGGGTACACCCGAAATAGCCAGAGTAGCAATGAGCATTGTCCAGAAGGTTATGGGCATTTTATCACGCAATCCACCCATATTGTTCATATCCTGAGGATCAGTTTCATGGTCATTAAGTTCATGGAGAGCATGGTGCATGGCATGGATTACAGAGCCACTGCATAAAAAGAGGCAGGCTTTAAACATGGCATGAGTGGTTAAATGGAAGAATCCGGCTTGATATGCGCCAACCCCAAGAGCCATAATCATATATCCCAACTGGCTCACCGTAGAGTATGCCAATACGCGCTTGATGTCATTTTGAGTGATAGCGATGATAGCCGCCATGATTGCGGTAATTCCCCCTACCACTGCAATAATTTCTAATGCCCCTGGTGTCAGTATTGGGAAAATCCGCACCACCATATACACCCCGGCTGCTACCATAGTTGCCGCATGGATTAGGGCGCTGACTGGCGTAGGGCCTTCCATGGCATCCGGCAGCCAAATATGCAGGGGAAACTGGGCAGATTTACCTACTGCACCCATAAATACCAAAATCCCTGCAATGGTCAAGAGACTCATATTCCCGGCAAAAGCGCCATTGCGAACACCCTCAATTAATCCATCAATCTGGAAAGTACCGATGCTGAAGAAAAGAATCATGATGCCGATGAACATGCCGATATCCCCTACCCTGTTGGTGAGGAAGGCTTTTTTGCAGGCATCAGCAGCGCTGTTTTTTTCAAACCAGAAGCCAATTAAAAGATAAGAGCTTAAGCCAACCAATTCCCAAAATATGTACATCATTATGAGATTATCAGCCAGTACAATGCCGTTCATAGAAAAGGTAAATATTCCCAAATATGCAAAATAACGTGAATACCGAGGATCGCCTTTCATGTAGCCCACCGAATAAAAATGCACCAGAAAGGATATAAGAGCCACTACCAAAAGCATAATTGCTGCTTCATTATTGATAAGAAAACCCAGGTTTACGCTGAAACTTCCGGTACTAAACCAGCGGACGGATGTTTCTAAAATTGGCTGGCCTGTATCTACGAATACATTGGCGAAAAAACTCACGGCGATACCCAGCGAACCGCCAATCAGGGCTAAGGCTACCCAATGGGCAGAATTGCCAATTTTCTTGCCAAAAAATATGAGAATCACAAAGGATAAGAGCGGTAAAAACAAATTAAGTAAAGCCAGAGTTGTAGAATAATTATCCATAATTATCCCTTTAGAAGATCAGCATCATCTACATCAACGCTGCCAACATTTTTAAATAAATTTATGACAATTGCCAGCGCAACTGCCGCTTCGGCTGCAGCCAAAACAATAACAAATATACTGAATACATGACCGTCTAAATTGGTCATTCCGCCAAAACGGTTAAATGCGATAAAATTGATATTGGCGGAATTAAGAATCAGTTCAATCCCCATGAGGATAGCCACTGCATTTTTCCGGGTGATGACACCGTATATTCCCATGGAAAATAATATTGCTGCAATAATGAGATAGGATTGTAAGGAATCCATTAGGTGCGCCTCGATAATAAGGCTGCGCCCATGAGGGCTGCCAACAGTAAAATTGAAATAATTTCAAAGGGCAGCAGGTATTCGTTTAATAATAGATAGCCAATACTGGCTACAGTGGAATCCCGACTTTGCTCAGTACCAATATGCCAAGGGGTATTAAAAATAACGGATACCTGTATGACAAAAATTGAAAATGCCCCCATGCCGCCAATAAACTGGTTCTTGCTGCTGGCAGCTATGCTGGGGGTATCAATGCGGTTGGTGAGCATTACACCAAAAATTATCAAGACCAGAATGCCTCCAACATAAATCACAACCTGGGTAGCAGCGATAAAATCTGCATAGAGAAAAATATATAATCCGGCGGTACTAAAGAGGGTGAATAATAATGATACAGCAGAATGAATTAAATTTGGCGAGAATACTACCCAGAAAGCAGATGCAATAACCAAAGCAGCGATGATTAAAAAGAGGTTCTCAGCCATTAATTTCCACTCTCCAGATTATTGAGAATTGCAGCTGTGGCATCATCCAATTTGCCAGCCTCTGTTAAACCAGCACGGAGATCAGCAATGACTTCTGTTCTTGATTTGTCAGCCCTCTTCCCTGCCATATAGATTTTCTTGGCCATGCCTCGAGTCATCTTATCATCAATACCATTCAGTTCAGCAATCTCAAACAGTGGCAAATCTTCTGCAGGCTCTGATGCGGCTAGCGATTCTGCTGCAGCTTCTTCAGTGGGTTCGGCTGTTTTTTCCACAGCAGTAGGCTGGGAAGGTTCTGCGGCAGCACTGGTAAATGAATTTAGCAATTTTTCAGCAGCTACATCTAATTTCCCAGCATCGCCAAGCGCTTTACGGACAGCCTCAACTTTATCTTCACCAGATCGTTTAGCAGCAAGGAATGCTTTTTTAGCAGTCCCTCTGGCCATTTTATCTTCAATAACATTTAAATCTTTGATATCAAATTCTTTTACTTCTGTAGTTGGTGGAACTTCAGCAACACTTTCCGCTTTAGTAGCTCCCTCTGTTTCCACTACTGGCGTAACTGCTTCTGGTGATGGCGCTGATAATCCATCTAAAATAGACTGGATATCTTCAGTCATTTTTCCGGCATCACTAAGAGCCTGAGCCACATCAGCCAAAATAGCGGTTGTATCTTTACCGGCACGCTTGGCAGCCATAAAGGCTTTTTTGGCGATACCCCGGCACATTTTATCAGCAATGCCATTTAAGGACTTGATATCAAACTCACCACCGAGGGGTTTTACAGCAGTAACTGGTTTGGCAGCTGCAGTACCTGTTTCTAGCACAGGCGCGGCAACTTGCACTGGAGTTGCTTCGGGCACAATGCCCATTAATTCTACACCTTCAGAATTCTTTTTTAATTTTGCATCCCGCTGTTCTAGCCATTTTTCACCGCCGGCATCACGGATCATATCATCAGTGGCATCGGCAAACTCAAATATCATCCCGTCCCGTTTATACTGACTGAATTCGTAATCAATTTCATGTTTTTCTGCATTAGGGCCGCCCACCATATAAATACATTCTTCAGGGCAAGGGAAAACACAGAGATTGCAGTACATGCACTCCGACATGTCAATGGTAAAACGGCTCACAATCATTTTTTTCTGAGTATCATTTGAAGTGATACCGCAATCCACATCACTATCCTTGGGAGGCTTTATGAAATCAATTTTGATGCAATCAACAGGGCAGAACTTTTCACATTGCATACAAGAGATACAATCATCAATATCAACGTGCAGCCGGGAGCGGATGAGGTTGTACTCCGCATGGTCAAAACCAATATTACGTTCCGGAATGGGCCACTTTTCATGGGGATACTGCAGAGTGGCAACCCGTTCCTTCTTATTATTAAAATGATCCAGAGTAAGTTTCATACCGGTGAGAAATGATTTTACTCCATATATAATATTGCTAAAATATTCACTCATTTAAAAAATAAGTTCCCATAAACTCACTAAAAATAGATTGGCCAATGCAAATGGAATAAAGACCTTCCAGCAGAGATACATGAGTTGGTCTACTCTTAAACGGGGGAAAGTCCAACGAAACCACATCATAATAAAAATGAGAATAACTGCTTTAAATAGTACCCAGAACAACCCAATTGCCGGGCCATCTAATATAAGCCAGGAATCGGGGAAAATATTGAATATCTGCAAGGGAGATAACCAGCCGCCAAGGAATACAATAGAAGCTACAATACTGACGATAAGCATGTTGGCATACTCACTCAAAAAGAAAAGCGCCCATCGGAATCCGGAATATTCCGTCATCCAACCTGCCACCAATTCTGATTCAGCTTCCGGTATATCAAAAGGAGTACGGTTGGTCTCCGCAATTGTTGAAATATAGAAAATAAAAAAGGCTAAAAAGGTAAAAGGACTGTGAAAAATAAACCAGCGATGGTCAGCCTGCCATTGAACAATATCACCTAAATGTAAACTTCCAGCTACAAGCACAACTAAAAGCAAAGACAAACCAATTGGAATTTCATAACTAATAATCTGAGCTGCAGCCCGCATAGATCCATACAAGGACCATTTATTATTGGAAGACCATCCAGCAAGAATGACACCGATAACACCAATGGAACTCATGGCAAAAATATAAAAAATACCTATATTAAAATCTGAAATAACAATATTTTGGGCAAAAGGAAGGCCAATAAATGTAAGAAATGCTCCTGTAAAAATAATAAATGGGGCAAGAATCATTAAGAATTTATCTGCATTATTGGGGAGAATATCTTCTTTCACTAATAGCTTTATGGCATCAGCAAGCGTTTGGCCAATACCACCCCAAAACTTCTTCCCACCCTTAAAGCCAAATATTCCCACTTCCATGGGACCTAACCTGTCCTGCATGAAGGCGGATATTTTTCGTTCAAAATAGACAGCTATGAGAGCGTTGACGGCCATAATTAAAAATATTACGGTTCCGCCTATGAGGGTAATAACTGGCAGCAAAACTGCTATATCCAGATTAAAGGATGAAAAAGATTTTACCAATGAATCGACAATGGATGTCATCTGTCAATTTCTCCCAGAACAATATCCAGACTGCCTAAAATAGCGATGACATCAGATATCATCCATCCCTCAGCAATTTCACTGAGGACTGATAGATTACAAAATGCCGGGGAACGCATTTTCACTCGCAACGGAATATTCTTGCCATTACTGATAATGTAAAAACCTACATCTCCACGAGCCGATTCGTATCTGCCATAAACTTCCCCCACTGCAGGCCGTATCTTTTTCGGTATTGCCTCATGCACATCTCCATCAGGAAGCTGGGCACAGGCCTGGCGGATAATTTTAGCTGACTCCCGCATCTCCAGCACTCGGACATAATAACGATCCCAAGTATCCCCTATTGTACCCATTGTGCCCTCACCTAGCGGCACATCAAAATCAAATTTATCATAAATGGAATATGGCTCATTTTTTCGCAGATCCCAATTAACTCCACTACCACGGAGGCTGGGACCGGTAACACCGAAATTGATTCCCACATCCGGTGGAAGAACACCTACATCTCCGGTGCGTTCAATAAATATTTTATTGGTACTCAACAGGTTATTAAATTCATCAATCTGAGGGTCAAAGTAATCCAGGAAATCCAGAGTTCTCTCTACAAACTTGGGCGGTAAATCGTGGGATACACCACCAGGCCAGATATAATTATAGAGCAGGCGTGCACCACAGAGGGCTTCAAATAAATCCAGGATTCTTTCCCGGTCACGGATGGCCCAGGTAAAGGGGGTTATTGCGCCTACATCCAAACCAAATGTACCCAGGGCAACCAGGTGGCTGGCAATGCGCTGTAATTCTGCAATGATAACCCTGATATATTCCACTCGCTCCGGAAGTTCAACATCCAATAATTTTTCAACGGCGATTGAAAAGGCATGATCCATGTGCATGGATGCAAGATAGTCGCAACGGTCCGTAAAGGGAACAATTTGCTCATAAGATAAATATTCACAGTGTTTTTCAAAACATCTATGGAGATAACCAATAACTGGTTCTATTTTGGATACGATTTCTCCATCGGTGTGAATTTTCAAACGCAATACACCATGAGTACTGGGGTGCTGAGGCCCCATATTCAGCACCATTTCGCCCGTTTCCAACACTGATTTAGCTATGGCTTGTTCTTCCATTAATCCCAATATGTTTTGTCTTTAGGTACAGGCATACCACGATAGTAATCCGGTTCCTTGTAATCTTTCCGCAGCGGATACCCATCCCAATCTTCAGATAGTAAAATTCTCTTCAAGTTGGGATGACCCTCAAATTGAAGCCCCATCATATCAAAAGCTTCACGCTCATGCCAGTCCGCCGCCTGCCATAAGCCGGTGACAGAGGGGATTGCTGTGCCGTCTTCAGTTTCCACCCTCACTTCCAAATAGTGGTTAATGGTAGTGGAAAATAAATTATAGGCTGCACCATAAGTCTTGTTATCGCCTTTATCATAGGAGGAGATGCACATGAGATAATCAAAATCAAGTTTAGATTCATTTTTCAGCAAAGTGGAAATTTCAACCCAATTATCAGGTGAGACCAAAATAACCTCTTTCCCTTCAATTATGGAGGATTTACCAGCAGCCTTCGTTTCTAGAAATTTTATAATATCAGCAAAGGTCATATTAGGCCTTCTTCCTGAGGGGAGTCTCAGTTTTGATTTTCTTCTGGAGTTCTAACAATCCCTGTAAAAGCGCTTCAGGACGGGGTGGACAACCAGGGACATACACATCAACGGGTACTACTAAATCAACACCCTTGAGTACATGGTAGCCATACTGCCAGTAAGGACCCCCACTATTGGAACAGCTTCCCATGGAAATGACATATTTAGGATCGGACATTTGTTCAAATAATCGTTTTACCCGTTCTGCCATTTTTAAAGTAACTGTGCCGGCTACAATCATCACATCAGACTGCCGGGGTGATGCTCTGGGCATGGCGCCAAAGCGTTCCAGGTCATGACGAGGGGCAGCTGTTGCCATCATTTCAATAGCACAGCATGCCAGGCCAAACTGGAAATACCACTGTGAATTAGCGCGAGACCAATTAATAAGGTCATCTAATTTTTCAACTACAATATTGTCCTTGTCAAATCTCTCTAATAACGTAGCATCCATCAGCTTGTTTCTCCTTTAGATTGTAGATTAGCATAGCGCCCTTTACCGTAGCGGACATTCATTTTTACCCAGTCAAGATCACCTTTGGCCCAGACATAAATAAATCCCACAACCAGAATTAATACAAAGATGAAGGCTTCAATAAAGGCCAGCAGACCTAAGTCCTGGAAAACAACTGCCCAGGGGAAAAGGAATACAATTTCAACATCAAAAATGAGGAAGACGAGGGCTATGACATAAAAGCGGATGTTGAATTTAACCCAGGCTGAGCCTTCGGGGAGTTCACCACATTCATAGGATATGAGCTTATCGCCGCCTTTATTTTTTCTTGGAGAAAGGAGGTATTGCAGCCCAAGTGGTACTCCAATGAGTACGGCTGCTAAAACGGTGAATATTATTATAGGTAAAAAGTCTTGATACACAAATATTTCTGTCTGACAGAGTGTTAAATTTAGATGGTTAATTTTTTAATAAACAACCCAAAATCACAATAGTATTGAAGATATTTTTCATTTTTGGATATTCATAGAAATACCTGATAATATTATGCAGATGATTAAAAGCATTTTTAACCAATTTATTATTAAAATCACTCCCCTGCTTCCCCTCTGGTTGGTTTGGAAAATTGCCGGCAGATACGTAGCTGGAGAAAGCATAACCGATGCATTAGTGGTGATTCGTCAGTTAAATGAAAAAGGGTATTCTGCAACGGTGGATATTTTAGGAGAGCATACTGAATCGGAATCTGAAGCAGATGAAATCACCCACGATTATTTAAAAATTTATGACAAGATTTCTCAACAGGGTCTGGACTGCAATATCTCCATAAAGCCCAGCCATATTGGTCTGGATATCAGTAATGAAATTCTCCAAAGCAATTTGGATAAACTCCTCAGCAAAGCAGAGGAGACTCATAATTTTTTACGCATCGATATGGAAAGCTCAGTTATAACAGATGTGACTATTTCCCTCTTTAAAAGCTGTTATGAAAAATATCAAAAAGTGGGAACTGTTTTTCAGGCATATCTGTATCGCACCCAAACAGATTTAGAAGATCTCTCTCAAAATGGTAGTTTTAATTTCCGCCTGTGCAAAGGAATTTATAAAGAACCTCCTGCAATTGCCATCCAGAGACGGCGGAAGATTAACAGTAATTTTATTAAACTTTTACGCTTTGCCTTTGAAAAGGGGATTTATGTTGGCATAGCCACTCATGATTTAGAACTATTGGAATCAGCCTATGCCCTCATTAGCGAACTCAATGTTTCTGCTGATAAATTTGAATTTCAGGTTTTATACGGCGTACCCATGTCTGGCTGGCTGGAAAAACACTTAAAGAATAACTTTAAAGTACGGGTGTATGTACCTTTTGGTAAAGACTGGTACGCCTATTCTATTCGACGCTTAAAGGAAAACCCTAATATTGCCGGTTATATTTTGAAGGATTTATTTAGGAGGTAGAGCTATTTAACCAGCATCAACTTCTGAGTGCTGATATAGTTGCCAGCATGCATTTTCACAAAATACATACCACTGGCATGATTATCAGCATTCCAGATAACGCTATGATATCCAGCCTCTATATTCTGATC
>SCKQ01000025.1 GCA_004124535.1 Fidelibacterota bacterium | reverse complement strand
CAGGTGTAAATCCGTCTTTAATATCTTGTTCTATTTGTACTTTTAAATTTTCGGACCGCATCGCAAAAGACTCATCCACATCGATGAGTCGCATATTATTCTTACCTAAACCTGCGATTATAACAGCTTTTTCAATAGATGAATGGGATTGGTTCGATGCGTATGCTGTCAATTTGTTTTTACACCCATATTTATTAGATCTACCTTTTGTTGCTCTTTCCCTGGATGCAATTAAAGCACATAGGGATGAACTTGATGCTGTATCCTGAATAACTCCGCCTCCAGATCCTGTGGATTTAAAGTGTTTGGGGAGGTCCAGCATGTCAGCCAGCCAATCAAGCACATGAGTTTCCAATTCTGTACAAGCTGGGCTCGTAGTCCACAGCATTCCGTTGATCCCCAGTCCACTGGAAAGAAGATCAGCCAAAATCGCAGGGCCGCTTGCATTGCAGGGGAAATAACCATAAAAGTTTGGTGATTGCCAATGGGTGATCCCAGGCATGATAAGTTGGTTCACATCATTAATAATTTTATTCATGGATTCCCCGTTTTGGGGCGGTGCATCCGGAAGACTGGATCTTATATCTCCAGGCTTAACCTGTGATAGAACCGGATATGAATCCACTTTTTCATAATAATCGGCGATCCAGTCAATCACCGCATAACCTGTGTTTCGAAATTCTGCGGAAGACATATGTAAGGAATTTTCTTTGCTCATGGTTATTTCATCCATTTTTGGTTTCATAATAGTTCTGGAAAAAGATACCAGTACTTACTAGTCCTAAAAAACTGTTTTTATATTCGGGCTCAAATTCAATTTAAACTGGAAAATATTCGACCTCCTATGACACCGAGTACAAGTAGCATAAATTGGTATTAATTTTCAGCATGGTAACCCTGGACAATATAAAAGTAGCCCATACCCGAATATCACCCTTCATTCACCGGACACCTATACAGACGTGCAAAAGCTTGAATAAGCTCACCGGAGCAAAACTATATTTCAAATGCGATAATTTTCAAAAGGCGGGATCTTTCAAGATCCGCGGAGCCACAAATACAGTCCTGCAGTTATCACCAGAAGAACTAATGCGCGGAGTAATCACTACATCTTCAGGAAATCATGGCGCAGCACTTGCCTTAGCAGCAACCAGGCAGGGGGCCAATGTACAGGTAATTATGCCTCATAACAGTTCGCAAATAAAAGTACAAAATGTAGAACGGTATGGAGGAAAAATTATTTACTGTGAACCGAATCACGAGTCCCGAGAGAGTACGCTTATTCAAATGGTTGAAAAAACAAGTGCTATAGTGGTACACCCTTATAATGATGAAAGAATTGTTGCCGGGCAGGGTACTGCGGCTAAGGAGTTACTTGAGGATATATCTGCCCTGGATGCAATTATATCTCCAGTGAGCGGCGGTGGACTTTTAAGCGGAACACTTTTAGCCGCTAAAGGCATGAACCCAAATATAAAAGTATATGGGGCTGAACCGATTGAGGCTGATGATGCCTATCGATCATTGCAAGAAAGGAAAATTGTTCCAAACAAAACAGTCGATACCATTGCTGATGGACTGCGGGCTCAGATCGGAACAATTACATTCCCAATTATTCAAGAACTGGTAGATGAAATCATCCCCGTTTCAGAAGAAGCGATCATAGATTCTATGCGAATGATCTGGGAGAGATTAAAAATCATGGTAGAGCCATCAAGCTCGATCGTTCTAGGCGCCTTATTAGGTAAAAAAGGACTTTTTAATAATAAGAAGGTTGGATTGATTTTATCTGGGGGAAATGTAGATTTGGACAATATCCCCTGGTAGTATCGATCTCCCAAGACTGTCTAAAAACCAGTGCTTTATTCGTTTTTTCACCGAATTGCATTATTTGCGATAAAACTCTTTTTTAATACGGTCACTGTAGAAAACAAAGAGATGGCTTTAATCGATGGGCCGGTTATTTTTGTGGCAAATCACCCTAATTTTTTTATGGATCCACTTATTGCTGGAACGTTTTGTCCTAGAACTCTTCATTTTTTCACTAAGATAACAATTTTTAATACCAACCTTAAAAAGAAGATCCTTACAAAGCTGAACCTGGTTCCAATATATCGAAAGATTGATGATCAAACCAATATGGACAAAAATCGGGACACCTTTGAAAAAGGATATGAAATTCTTGAAAAAAATGGCGCTTTTCTTATTTTCCCAGAAGGGATATCAAAAGGGAAGCGGGTTCTTGAAAAAATCAAAACCGGTACGGCCAGGATTGGTTTTGGAGCAGAGGTAAAAAATAATTTTTCATTAGATGTTGTAATTATTCCTATAGGACTGAGTTACTCTGATCTATTGCGGTTTCGCAGTGACGTAATGGTCCGCTTCGGAAATCCTATACGTCTTGCTGATTTTGAAGAGGAATATCGGAATGACCAATTTGCAACAGTGCGCAAAATAACAGAAAACATCGAAACAGCATTAAACAAACTGACCAATTATATTCCAACAGAAGAAATAAAGGATATCGTTGAAGGTCTGGAGTTGATCTATAAGATGGAATTAATGACTGAAATGGGGCTGGAACTGGATAATAAAAAAGATGATTTTTTAATTACAAAAATGCTGACAAATGCTGTGAAGTGGTATCAGGATAAAAATCCTGAGAAAGTGACCCAATTTCGAGAAAAATTAAAAAACTATCTGAGCCTTCTTAAAGAACTCAATATTCGGGACGAGTTTCTCGATCCGGCAAGACAAAAGAAACGAGGCTGGAATCGAACTAAAACTATCCTATTCCTTATCGCAGGTTTTCCATTATTTATGTGGGGAATCTTAACAAATTATCCCTCTTATAAACTGCCGCGCTTGATTATCAAATGGTTTCATGATTTTCAAGTAGAAGAAGCCAGTTGGAAAATGATGAACGGTATGGTCTTTTTTATTGTTTATTATGGGTTCGGAATCGGAATTGTGTGGTACTTAACTCGTGGTCTCTTATGGGTGGGAATATTTACTATCAGCCTGATACCCAGTGGAAATTTTGCCTTGTATTATAGTAAAAGCATAAATAAATACAGACAGCATGTTAAATTTCTCTCCATTTTTTACCAGAAGAGATCAATTATTTTTCAAATAATAGAAAAACGTATGACCATCATGCGCTTTCTCCAAATTGCTAAGGATGAATATCCAGAATCAGTTCAACTTGAAACATAGTTTATAAATATATTTCACATTAATACATTAAATAGGTGCAATAGAATAAAACATACTTTATATGAATTTTGGCTGTCAAAACATGGTGGATCCCCTTTGCAAGGTCCTGATCAAGCATCCAAGGGATGCTTATCAAAATCAAACCACTGTTAATCATCAATCAACGCAACTCAATTATACCGGAGTCCCAAATTTCGAGAAAGCACTTGCAGATTATGAATCCTTCAAAGATCTGCTAGAATCATCTGGTGCTGATGTGCATTTTCTTCCCGGAGATGAATCCACGTTCCTTGATTCAATATACACCCATGATCCCTGTATCATTTCTAATGGTGGTGCAATCCTATGTGCCATGAGGGAAAAAGAACGATTATCGGAACCGGGTACAATGGAAGCCTATTTTAAATCGATCAATATTCCAATTCTTGGCAGAATTATAAGCCCAGGCATATTGGAAGGTGGAGATGTGGTGTGGATTGATGAATACACCGTGGCCGTTGGGGAGGGCTACCGTTCTAACGCCGAGGGTATCCGGCAATTCAGGGAATTGTTGGGCAAGTTGGTAAATGAAGTAATTTCAGTACCACTTCCTCACTGGAACGGTCCTGATAGATGCCTGCATCTTATGAGCAATGTGAGTCCTATTGACCATGATCTTTATCTGGTCTATTCCCGTTTGCTTCCAGTTTCTTTTCGCCAATATTTGATCAATAAAGGTATCAAACTGCTGGAAGTTCCCGATGAAGAATACAATTCAATGGGCTGCGACGTTTTGGCAGTGACACCACGAAAATGCATCATGATTGAGGGAAACCCTGTCACACAAGGCAGATTAGAAGCGGAAAAAGTGAAAGTTCATACCTATGATGGATCAGAAATTTCACTGAAAGGCGCTGGGGGACCCACATGTTTAACCCGACCGTTTTTAAGATCAACCGCATGAGTTTTGGTAATCAATTCACGGCTCATACCCAGCTCAAACTGTCTCCCTTTTTCGAGCGAACTTCCAAGCTAAATGAATCCCAAGAGTGGCGCCGATGGTCTGGTTATCTTGCAGCCACCAATTATGAACTCACCCACGAAAATGAATATTTCGCTATCCGCACCAAGGCTGCCCTTTTAGATATAACCCCCCTATATAAATACATCATTGAAGGACCTGACGCCCGGCGATTCCTGGACCGCTTGGTAACAAGAAATATTAAAATCTGCAAGGTAGGGCAGGTCATGTACACCCCCTGGTGCGATGAAAACGGCAAACAGATCGATGATGGCACGGTACAGCGATTAACCGACCAAAAATTTCGCATCACCAGTGCTGAACCCAATTTAGAATGGATTGAATACAACGCAGCTGGTATGGATTTATCTATTTTGGATGATTCATATACGACCGCAGCCCTGGCTATTCAAGGCCCGAACTCCCGGACTATCCTGAATTCGATGGCAAGTGATTCATTGAACAGCCTCAAATTTTTCTGGATGATGGATACGACTTTTGGCGATATCCCTGTCTCCATTTCTCGAACCGGATATACGGGAGACTTGGGATATGAGATCTGGATGAATCCGGATGATGCTTTGGCTGTATGGGACCTGCTATTGGAAAAAGGGAAACAATATGGCATCACCCCAACGGGGCTCCATGCATTGGATATGGCGCGGATCGAAGCGGGGTTGATCCTGTTGGATGTGGATTATATCTCTGCCCGTCATGCCATTATTGAACCACGAAAATCTTCTCCCTACGAACTTGGATTAGGCTGGGCGGTGAAAATGAAGAAAAAAGATTTTATAGGTAAACAGGCATTGCAAACAGAGCTTGCGCGAGGACCGGAATGGCTTTTTGTAGGCATCGAGATCCAATGGGCGGAATTGGAAGACCATTATCGAAAAGTCGGTCTAGCGCCGGGACTACCCGCCACAGCTTGGCGGACCAGCACACCCATTTATAACGGCAATGATCAAGTTGGATATGCCACCAGCGGTACCTGGTCACCAATCCTTAAACGATACCTTGCCCTGGCCCATGTGAAATCTGATTATGCTACACAAGGATCCGCGTTACAATTCGAATTAAAAGTGGAACACTTCCGGAAACTCACCCAAGCAAAAGTGGTGAGCACCCCTTTCTTTGACCCGGAAAGGAAACGGTCATGCCCGCAGTAAAGAAATATGATGCCATCGTCATTGGCGGTGGACACAATGGACTGACTGCTGCGGCTTACCTGGCCCGTGCTGGTAAAAAGGTACTGATCCTGGAACGACGTTATGTGTTGGGTGGCGCAGCCGTAACAGAAGAAATTTTTCCGGGATTCAAATTTTCTGTCTGCTCTTATGTGGTGAGCCTGCTAAAACCCAAAATAATCCAGGAACTGATGCTGCCCAAATTCGGCCTGGAACTCCTGCCGCTGGAAAGCACCTTCACCCCGTTGGATGATGATTATCTCATACGGACAGCCGATGCGGACGAGACGTACAGGGAACTCTATCGCCACTCCCCCCGGGATGCCGAAACTTATTTCCGCTTCGGGCCGCTAATGGGCCAGATTGGGATGGCTGTTCGACCCATCCTGGAGACGATTGCTCCCAATGCTATCTGGCCATCTTTATCAGACTTGGCTGCCACTAAAAAATTATTAGATCATTTTAAAACGCTATCTGATGAACAGTTTGAATACTTGACAAAACTCATGACCATGAGTTCTTCGGACTTCCTTGATGAATGGTTCGAGTTTGAACCCCTAAAGGCCACCATGTCTTCTAGTGGAATCATTGGCACATTTATGGGGCCACGATCACCGGGTTCAGCCTATGTAATGCTCCACCACTATATGGGCGATATTGATGGCGCATTCCGAGCCTGGGGATTCCAGCGTGGAGGAACAGGTGCTGTGAGTATGGCCATTGCGCGCTCCGCAGAACATTTTGGGGCAGATATCATGACCGAAGCTCCCGTTGAAAAAGTGATCGTAAAAAATGGCCGTGCCGTTGGTGTCGCTTTGGAAAATGGCGATGAATATAGTTCTAATATTGTTATCTCCGGGCTGGATCCAAAACTATCATTTCTTAAATTGGTGGATGAAAGTGATTTGCCACAGGACTTTGTAAGTGACATTAATAATTTTCGTATTCGTGGTTCATCTGGTAAAGTGAATCTTGCTTTGGATGGACTACCCGATTTCACGGGTTTACCCGGTCAGGGGCCCCATTTGCGCGGTGCTATTTCTATTAGTCCAGATTTTGACTACATTGAGAAAGCTTACGATGATGCCAAGTATGGTAATTTTTCCCAGAATCCTTACATCGATATTATTATCCCATCGGTACTAGACCCTGAAATGGCACCACCGGGGAAACACGTTATGTCTTGTTTTGTCCAATACGCACCTTACGATATCAAAAGTGGGTGGGATGACCATAAACGGGAAGCATTCGGCGATGCGGTAATCAATGCACTTGCCCGGTTTGCGCCCAATATTAAAGATATTATTCTCCATCGGCAGATTCTGACACCAGCGGATCTTGAATCAACATTTGGTCTTACAGAAGGAAATATTTTCCATGGAGAATTAACACTTCAGCAATTATTTGTCATGCGCCCTGCTGTAAAATGGGCCAACTATAAAACACCTATAATAAATTATTATCAATGCGGTTCCGGGACACATCCCGGTGGCGGGATCACCGGATCTCCCGGGGAAATGGCCGCAAAAAAAATCTTAAGGGACTGGTAATGGAACAGTTTGATATGATTGTTGTTGGCGGTGGTGTGAATAGTTTAGTCACCGCATCGGTCTTTGGAAAATCTGGAAAAAATGTATTACTCCTGGAAGCACGGAATCAGATTGGCGGTTTAGCTTCCACAACAGAATTTGCGCCGGGGTATAAATGCAATCTGGTGAATGATGTAGTTAAGTGGATCGATCCAAGAGTCCTGAAAAAACTGGATATTGAATCCCATGGTATGGAACTGTTTTCACCGGATGTGGTGCGAATCGCACTGGATACTGATGATCAACATATTTTATTTCACCGCAATACGGACCAAACTGCCGCGTCCATTTCAACCCATTCTGACAAAGATGCCAAAACCTGGAAAAAATTCACTAAATATATTGATAATCTTACCCACTTTTTAGAAAAGCTTTATGAATTGACCCCGCCAAAATTACCGGATGTTGGACTCAAAGAAGCCCTGTCCATGCGCGCCATGTTAACGCCTGTCCGAAAACATGGCACCCGGGGTTTAGTGGATTTATTGCGCGTGGTGCCTATGATGATGCCGGAGCTCATGGACGAATGGTTCGAATCAGAATTGCTCCGGGGTGCTGTTTCTGCAGCCGGGATTCACCATATCACATTAGGACCTTTCGCTGCAGCTACTGGGTATAATCTTCTTCATCAGCATATATATTCTGATTGTGTTTTTCACAATGCACTTTTTGTAAAAGGGGGAACGGGAAACCTGGCGGAAACATTGCTTAAGTCCGCCGAATATGCCGGGGTTGATATTCGCACCCGTTCAACAGTACAATCCATTGACGTGGCCAATGGGGTTTGCAGCGGAGTTACACTGGAAGGTGGAGAAACAATCACAGCCGCAAAGGTTGTCTCTGGTCTGGATCCTACGCATACATTTATCCGATTGGTCGGGCCGGCAGAACTAAACCCATCCTTTTTTACCCAGGTCCGGAATATCAAATATCGTGGTAGCGCGGTCCGGATCCATTTTGCATTGAACAGTCTTCCGGGAATTAAAGGTGTTTCACAAGATCAAATGGGAACTGTTTTTTCCATAAGCCCATCCATCGAATATCTTGAACGGGCTGCTGATGCAGCCAAGTATGGCTGCATCGCAGAAGATCCATATGTTGAATTCACTATCCCTTCGGTAATCAATCCTGATTTCGCTCCTGAAGGTAAACACGTTTTATCCGCCACGGTGCAATATGCACCTTATCACTTACGAAATCAAACTTGGTCGGAAGAGTTAAAAGTCCAATTGAAAAATAATGTTGTTCGTGTTTTAGAAAATTATATCCACGGATTTTCCGATCAGATTAAATCTTTTGCTGTGTTTTCTCCATTAGATCTGGAAGATAAATTTGGCTTGACAGAAGGCAATTTAAATCATGGTGAAATGACCCTGGATCAGTTCTTCTTCATGCGCCCTACCATGAGTTCTGCCCAGTATAAATCACCCATAGAAAATTTGTATCTTTGCGGTCCAGGAACTCATCCTGGTGGTGGACTCCACGGGACTAACGGCTTTAACGCTGCCCACGAGATACTGAAACAGTAGCATCGTTAAGAGGATAATAGGAAACGAGAAAAAGAAAAAACTGGATCAGCTGAAAAACTGGGTCAGTTTTTTAATATAATCAGGCGTTGTTCCACAGCAGCCTCCAATAACGGTCGCACCAAGATTATGCCAGTGTTTGCATTCCTGCAGATACTGATCCGCATTATATTCGTCGGTGAACTGCCATTCGGGGGGATTAAATTTGCCCACATGGGCATAAACGCCTAAAGGTTTGTCCCACAAGGTTGCCAACTGCTCCAGACCTGCTGTAATATGATCAGGCGGGGCACAGTTTAACAAAAGTACATCCGGTTCATTTCGAGCCATTGCATCTGCTACCTCCGCCATAGATTGACCTCCCAGAAGGCGGCCGTCCTGATAGGGCACAAAAGCGACCCATGCTGGTATGCCAATTTCTTTTGCAGCCTTGATTGCCACCTCTGCTTCCGGTGTTGAATTGAATGTCTCAAACAGGAAAATATCAGCGCCGGCATCGGCATAGTCTGTCAACTCTTCCAGATATTCATCATATATTTCTTCAACATCCGGACTGTGGTCAGGTCGAAAACACCACTCCAAGGTGGTAATGGAAGCAGCAATCAGAGTGTCGTTGTGATTAATTGAACGGCGCGCTTTATCCGCCAGGGCAACTGATTCATGGATTAATTCACCAGCGCGATCTAATAGTCCCCGGGCACCAATAGCTGCTAGGTGTTCATCATTAGCGAAATGATTTCGAAAGCTGCGTTTGCTGAGTTGAAAAGTGTTTGTGGTAATCACGTCGGCGCCGGCATTTATGTAATCCTGGTGAATCTCCAGATTCAATTCCGGTTCACTCTTTAACTGGTGGCTGGCCCAGGTATATCCACGGCGTAAAATTTCTGTGCCAATACCACCATCAAGAAATGTTACCTGCTGGGCATCTATTCTGCTTTTTAATTCTTTATAGCTCATGACTTTAGCCTATCATTCCCCGCAGAGCGCGTATATGTTCAGGTGTGGTTCCACTGGAGCCGCCCACGATCTGAACACCTTGATCCAACCAGCTGTTTACTTCCTGAGCATATTTTTCCGGTGATACTTCATCAGTGTCTACGAAACTGGGATAAAAGTCAGGCTTCCAGCTGGGGGGACTGTATCTACCAACGATCGCCTTGGCACCACACGGTGATCCATTAATAATATTGGGCAGGCTTTTTGTTATCATGGATAAACTCGCAGCGGAAACGAGGATTGCCTTAGCACCCTGGCTGCGGGCAAGATTCGCTGCATCTAGCAGTGGCTCACCGTTTAATAAATTCCCATCCAAACCGGGAATAAAACTCATCCACACAGGGAGATCAAACTCTGCAGCTGCCTGCAGAGCTGCCTGCGCTTCTCTAGTGTTATTCATGCCTTCAAAAAAGATAAAGTCAACACCGCAATCTGATAGAATTTCTACACACTCGCTATGATGAGTTAAACAATCATCTCTTGATGGTGACAGATCAGGTCGGAATAAATGCATAACTGGTGCTATTGAACCGGCCAATGGTATCGTTTCTGCTTTACCTGTCTGTGTTAATGCTTCTTTAGCCAGAGACACTGCGGCGTGACACAATTCCCTGGCTTTGGTGGGCAGGCTGGTAGCACCAATCAAAGACATATGTTCAGTATCCCGGAAGAAATTTATAAAGTTACGCTTGGTCAAATTGAACGTGTGGGTTGTAAGCACATCAACTCCGGCATCCAGATAGTCCACATGTATATCACGGATAACATCAGGTGCATCTTCAATGCCGTGCTGACGCCAGCGAACACCCCGTCTCATTACTTCAGTACCTATACCCCCATCTAAAAGGATAGGTTGTCCGCTTGAAAGTTTTTCATTAATGTTATCGTAATTCATAAACAGTTTATAAAAATTAAATTTAAGCGATTAGTCAGCAAAAACAAATTGAACTTTTATACAGTTCTTAAATACCAGTCCAATTCTAAAGGTGTTACATGCTTTTCAAAACGTTCTTTTTCGATTGTTTTAAATATGCTGTAATGTTCACGAAAATCCTCTCCGAAATACTCTTTGATAAAAGCACTCTTCGTAAAGGTATTTAGACTTTCGACCACGCTTAATGGTAATGATGGCGGATTATCTGCACTGGCATCACCTGTAGAAATTTTAGGTGGTTTTATTTTTTTCGTGATGCCATGATGGATCCCAGAGAGCAGTGCTGCTACAACTAAATATGGATTGGCATCGGCTCCTGCAACGCGGTGTTCAAGTCGTTTAGCATCTGCAGAGCTTGTTGGAATGCGTATGGCAACAGTCCTATTGTCGAAGCCCCAAGTCGGCGCCATGACTACATAAATATTGGGCTGGAATCGTCGAAATGAGTTAGCATTTGGGGAAAAAATCGCCATAGAGTCCCCCATAGTCTTTGTGAGTCCGCCGATGGCATGATGAAGTGTTGCTGATCCTGTAATATCCCCGGAATCACTGAATACATTATTCCCTTTTTCATCCAACAAGCTCGTATGGATATGCATGCCATTCCCGGCTAAATCTGTATACGGCTTGGCCATAAATGTGGCCTTCATCCCATGCTGGCGGGCAACACCTTTAATCAACCGTTTCAGTAAAATGGCATTATCACAGGCCGATAATGGATCAGATTCGTACTTTAAATTGATTTCGAACTGGCCGGGTGCATTTTCTGCAACGGCAGTATCAGCCGGGATCCCTTGTTCTTGAGCCGCTGCAGAAACCCCATTCAAAAAATCCGCATAATCATCCAAATCATCAATGGCATATACCTGAGTATTGTTTTCTCGTTTTCCTGTCACTTTTGAAATAGGTGGCTGTGGGCGTTTTTTCCGATCTCTCCTTGCATCTAATAAATAGAATTCCAGCTCAACAGCAATTACAGGCGTTAGTTTCAATATCTTAAAGCGTTCAAAAACTTGATTTAAAACGTGGCGGGGATTTGCAAAAACCGGTCGATCATTTACATCAACCATCGTTAATAATAATTGCCCCATAGCTTGTTTATGCCAGGGTGTTGTGGTCAATGTTTTTGGTATTGGATAGCATATACTGTCTCCATCTCCCTGTACAATCCCCAGACCGGTTTCTTCGACTGTGTCCCCAGTGATATCCAAAGCAAATAATGATGTAGTGAGACAAACACCATTATTATACACTTTTTCCAATGCACTGGAAACAACACGTTTGCCCCTTATAACTCCATTTAAGTCAGCAATTAATAGATCTATCCCGGAAACATCCGGATTTTGAGCAAGGAATTGTTTGTATTCTTTCGCTTTCGAACCAGCCATAATTAGTCGGTGAGCATAATACATCTAAAAACTTCAATGAAAGATTTTTTATTTATCACTCTTTATTTACTTTTACATACAGAACTATATAATAAATCATACTTTTTAAAGTAAGAATTCATGACTAAACCGATTATTGGAATCTCAACCTGCTACGAACAACAAGGCATGTTCAATTATCACCAAACAGGTGAGAAATATATTACTGCTGTAATAAATGCCATCGACGGATTTCCCATACTTATCCCTGCACTTGCTGATAAATTGGATAGCGACCAATTACTCGCTACTGTTGACGGAATTATGTTAACCGGCAGTTACTCCAATGTTGAACCACATAATTATAACGGCAATGACAGTAAACCCAATACAAAACATGATCCGCGACGAGATGCAACTATTTTACCCCTTATTACTGATGCAGTGGATGCTGGAATTCCACTTTTGGCAATATGCCGTGGTTTTCAGGAAATGAATGTGGCTTTTAATGGTACGCTCCATCAGGAAATTCATGAGGTTGATGGCAAAGAAGATCATCGTGAAGATGCTAGCCTAGACCTTGATGGACAATATGAATTCTCCCACAGTGTTTCTATAGCAGAGAATGGAATATTATCTCATATTACAGACAATAAAGAAGAAATGGTGAATTCTGTTCATTGGCAAGGAGTGGATGAGTTAGGTGAGGGTTTAAATATCGAAGCAGTTTCTCCCGATGGATTAATAGAAGCAGCAAGTGTGTCAGACGCTAAAAACTTTGCTCTTGGAGTGCAATGGCATCCAGAATGGAAAGTAATGGATATACCTTTCTATAAAGCCATATTTGAAGCTTTTGGCAATGCATGTAAGGAAACAAGATAGCAACCCTACTATGACGCCTTTGAATACTCGACAACTTCAAGAAATGGATGTTCAACATCATCTTCATCCATTTACAGATACAAAGATATTGAAAGAAAATGGCAGCCGTATCATTACCAAAGCTGAAGGTGTTTATTTATGGGACTCTGATGGTAATAAGATCATTGATGGTATGGCTGGACTATGGTGCGTAAATATAGGTTACGGCCGCAAAGAATTAGTTGACGTGGCTCAAGAGCAAATGAATGAGTTGCCTTATTATAATAATTTCTTCCAAACAACTCATCCGCCAGCAATTGAACTTTCTAAAGTGCTTGCAGATATATCACCTCCACAGTTCAATCATGTTTTTTTTACAAATTCCGGATCGGAAGCCAATGATACTGTTGTGCGCATGGCAAGGTACTATTGGGCATTGCAAGGTAAACCTGATAAAACGGTTATTATAAGTAGAGAAAATGCTTACCACGGCAGTACAATGGCGGGATCCAGTTTGGGTGGTATGAAATTCATGCACGAACAGGGCGGAATCATTTCCGACATAGAACATATTGATCAGCCTTATTGGTTTAAAAACGGAGGTGTTCTTTCTCCAGATGAATTTGGAGTAAAAGCTGCACAAGCTTTAGAAACAAAAATTAAAGCATTGGGTGAAGACAGAGTGGCTGCATTCATAGGTGAACCGATTCAAGGTGCTGGGGGAGTTATCATACCTCCGGATACGTATTGGCCTGAAATACAGCGGATTTGTGAAAAATATGGCATCTTGCTCATTGCTGATGAAGTCATTTGCGGCTTTGGCCGCTTGGGTAAATGGTTCGGTTCTGATTACTATAACATCAATGCTGATTTTATGCCCATCGCTAAAGGATTGTCTTCCGGATATTTGCCTATCGGTGGGTTAATGGTAGGGGATCGTGTCGCAGATATTATCATTGAAAAGGGCGGTGAATTTGCTCATGGATTCACTTATTCCGGTCATCCTGCTGCATGTGCCGTTGCAAAAGAAAACATCCGCATCTTGAAAGACGAAAAGATCATTGAAAATGTTGAAAATGAGGCAGGCCCTTATTTACAAAAGCGCTGGAAAGAATTAGGCGATCATCCACTTGTGGGCGAAACGCGTGGAGTTGGAATGGTTGCTGCCCTGGAACTCGTGAAAAACAAAGAAACACGAGAAGCATTTCCGGAGGATATGAAAGTGGGGACTATATGCAGGGATTTCTGTTTTAATAATGGACTCATCATGCGTGCTGTGGGTGATAAAATGATCATTTCTCCGCCATTGATCATGACGAATGATGAAACAGATGAATTAGTGGAAAAAGCCCGGCTTTGCCTTGATCTAACCGCGAAACAAATAGGTATTTCTTAAACTATCTATTCACTTGAGCCAGTTCATGCGAATGAACCGGCTGAGCTTTATTATTAGCGTGTGGGAATTTTAACCGGGCAATTTGTAATGAAAATATAAAACGGATCATTTCTATTGGTTTAATTTACTTAATAAGTTTTCAATTTTTTTCTCCGCTTCTGCATTTCCAATATAAGCAGCCTGTTTATACACCATTAATGCCCTGTCCAATTGACCGTTTTGTTCATAAAGTTCTGCAAGCTGTAAGCGCAGAGATGAGTTTTCCGGATGCATCCGTATTTGTGTTGATAATGTTTCGGAACGTTCTTCAATATCCGAAATATTCTTGAACTTCCTTAAATATTCTCTGGACGTGGCATGCTGACTTAACTTTTTATAAACCTGCCCCAGATTATACAATGTTTCTGAATTATTTGGATCCAATTCTACAGATTTTAATAAGTGTGTTTTTGCTGCTTCATATTGCTCCAGCCGCATATATGTTTGGCCGTAATGAAACCACACATCCGCATTTTTACTATCATGTTCAGAAGCTTTTCTTAACATTTCTTCTGCTGTTTTAAGGTCATTTTCTGCAAGAGCTACAAGTCCCCTAAAATGAAACACCATTCCATTGTCTAGTGAAATTTCATTAGCTTTTGTCAATGCCTCTTTGGCCTCTTCCATCCTGCTTAAATAATAAAGAACGACACCTTGTTTATAATATCCCTGCCAATCATCCGGCGAGATCAACGTCGCTAACTTGTATTGTTTTAAAGCATCTTCATAGCGACTGCCAGACTTATGAATATTTCCCCTTTCAATATATATTGCCGCTATATTCCTATTGATAGCCAATGCATCCTGTAGCGTTGCAAGAGCAAGAGTTTCCTGCTGCATGTGGGCGTAGATCCTGCTCATAGTAATGTAAAAGGGTATAATAGCTGGATTCTTCTTTAGGGCTAATTGTACATGCTTTATGGCATTTGTATAATCGCGAATTTCAAAATAGGCTTTTCCTAAATGATGATGAACCTGGGGTAAATCCGGCTTCTGGGCTAAAACCTTTAAATAATATTGCAGGCCTTTTTTGACTTCGCCATTTTGGACATGTGCCCGGCCCAGCCAGAACCAGCCATACAAACTTTCTGGTTCTGTTTGAGTTGCACGTTCAAGCCAGTAGATTGCTTTTTCAGAATTACCTTTATTCAGATATATATCCCCAAGATTGCGCATAGCGCGACTATAGCTATCATCAAGCTCAATTGCTTTTTCAAAATGCACAATGGCAAGATCGTTCTCGTCCAATTCTTTATAGATCGTGGCCAGATTATTATGCCCGCGCGCAAAATCCTGACTATGTTTCACCGCACCCTTATAAGCTGCTAAAGCCGGTTTGATATTTTTTTCATAATATAATACATTGCCAAGGGCCAGCCATGTGTCCGGTTGGTTTTCCTGAATTTTTAAACTTCTTTTATATAACTGGATAGCACCAGGAGTATTACCAAGTTTATTTTGCGCTTCAGCCAGCGCATTGATGGCAGTTATATTTGTTTGATCATTATTAAGGATCTCTTCGAATATTTTAATGGCTTTATTATACTGTTTTTCCTCTAACAGCTTTAATCCGTCAGCGATGGACTGCTGAGCAAAAACAGTTTGCAACAAAAGAGAAAATATTAATATACCAGTTCTGATAACCCTTCTCCCTGAACAATTCTATAATATTGCTTCACTTTTTTTATTGTGAATGTTTCTTCCTTACCTCCTGGCCAATCTACTTTAATAGCAGCAATCATCTTAGCATCATCTAACCCAAAAACAATCCGTTTATCATTCGAAGCAAGATAACTCGCTCCAGGATTTACATAAGCGATTTGATTTCCATTATTTACTGCAATCGTAATCTTTGCGCCAATACCGTCGCGGTTGCATGTATTGCCAATTAACTCAAAACCGATCCAATTGTTTTCTGGTATACCCGTTTTAATCAACAAGTTTGCAGGGCCATTATTATTAGATACTACACAATCAATATCACCATCATTATCGATATCTCCAAAAGCAGCTCCTCTCCCCACTGATGGATTTGCAGCAGCACCAATAAATTGTTTATCAATTTCTCTGAATGTGCCATTTTTATTATTCACAAAAACCTGTTTGCGCTGGGCATGAGTATAGGCATTGTTAAAATGGGCAATATTATCGATCACGTGGCCATTGACGACAAAGAGGTCCAGCCAGCCGTCCAGGTCTATATCTAATAATTTTGTACCAAAACCGAGTACATCCAGGCTGGGTTGACCTAATCCTGCAGAAAATGTTTTATCAGTAAAAGCGCCATTACCATCATTCAGATACAACGTATTCGATTCTCCGCTGAAGTTGGTGACAAATAAATCCAGACGCCCGTTATGGTTAATATCGCCAAAGTCTATGCCCATGCCCGCTTCGGCTTTGCCGTTTTCATTGAAGCCGACACCGTTGAATAGTGCGCTTTCTTCAAAATGAGCCGTACCATCGTTGATGTACATGAGATTCATGACCTTATCGTTGGCTACATATACATCCATATCACCGTCATTATCCACATCGCCTGTCACCACACCAAGCCCCTTACCTTTATCTTTTGTAATCCCAGATTTTGCTGACCAATCAGTAAACGTAACATCACCATTATTGTGATAAAATTCATCTGTAACTCCTTCAAAAACATCGGGATCACAATAGGCCCGCAAACCACTGATGTGTTCACCGCACCAGGGATTTTTATCCACCGAAAATTCCACGTAATTGGTCACATACAGGTCTAACCAGCCATCATTATCCCCGTCAAAGAAAGCAGCGCTAGACCCCCATTTTGGGCTATTTAAGCCCATTGCTGACGTCATATCGGTAAATGTACCATTATTATTGTTGATATAGAGGATATCCGCCCCAAAATTGGTCACATACAGATCTGTATCGCCGTCGTTGTCCACATCTCCGCAGGCACAGCCGATACTATAGGATTCGTCACCCACTCCGGCTTTTTCAGTTACATCAGTCCATTGACCATTATCATTTCTAAATAATTTGTTGGCCAGTACAGTATTCTTGTCCCAGCCGGGAAGTGCTGCGCCCTGGCAAAAATAAATATCCAGATCATTATCATTATCAAAATCTAGTAGGCAGACACCGGAACCCATCGTTTCCACATAATACTTTTCTCCGCTGCCGCCATGATCATGGATAAAATCCAAGCCTTGATCTTGGGCTACATCATCAAAAACATATGATTGGGCATTCAACGCAAATTGAATGAATAGTGTAATAATTATGAGCGGTTTCATGAGAGCTATCAATTTACTAAAGATGCCTCTCCTGAAGGAACGGTTTTCCAGTGTTAATGAACGAATAAGATCCACAGTAAACGGCTTTAAGAGATTGTCCAGATTATAATAGTATCAGTACATTATTATTCATGATTATAATAACACAATGATATCACCAACATTTATTTACACCGGGATTATCATTTATTTGCTGGGGATGCTTGCGGTCGGAATTTATGCAAGTCGGAAAATTTCTGGAACAGAAGATTTTCTGGTGGCGGGGCGACGGCTGCCCCTGTGGCTCTGTACTGCGGCTCTATCGGCGACATTTTTTGGCGGTGGTACGATTCTAGGTGCCGGCGGCGCTGCTTATAAAGGTGGTTTCCTAGCGGTTATTGCTGACCCCTTCGGCGCTGCTTTATGTTTGTTCCTGGCGGGGCTGTTCTACATCCGTATCATGCGCCGCATGAAGCTCACCACTGTCGTAGATTTTTTTGAAACCCGATTTGGCAAAACAGCCGGCTTGATCGCAGCCATCATCATGCTCTGTGTCTATATCGGCTGGACAGGTTCTCTACTTGTCTCCCTGGGCTTTATTCTGCATACCATTACTGGCATGTCAGCCAATACAGCCATTATCATTGGTACCATGATTGTTTTTGCTTACACCATGGCCGGGGGCATGTGGGCGGTATCGCTCACAGACTTCTTCCAAATGATCATTGTCATGACCGGCCTGGTAATTATTACTCCCATTGTTATTTCTAAAGTGGGCGGGTTTGCTTTTTTTGTATCCAGTCTCCCTGAAGACAGTTTCCGCATGACTCCAAAAGATGCAGGAACCATAGAGTGGCTGAATTATGTCCGGGCCTGGATGGTTATTGGTCTCGGCAATATCGCCGGGCAGGATCTTCTGCAGCGATCGCTTTCTGCAAAAAGCGAAAAAGTCGCTCAAAATTCTGCATATTTATCTACCATCATTTATTTGAGTTTTGGAATATTACCGTTATTGATCGGCATGGCCGGCAGCATTTTACTCCCCGGTTTGGACAACCCGGAATTGGTGGTACCCAAATTAGCCATTGAATATTTATCGCCAACTTTAGCTGTTTTTTTCATCAGTGCCCTCTTAGCTGCAGTCATGAGCAGCGCAGATAGTTCTATCCTGGCCTGCTCCAGCGTTTTGGGAAAAAATCTGCTGCCTTTTACAGGTAAAACTTTTTCCGATAAAAAAATTCTCAAATGGACCAGACTGTCCGTACCTGTTTTTGCAATTTTTTCCATGTTTGTTGCTTTATACATCGGAGAAGTATACACCCTGCTTCTTGATTCCTTCAGTATTCTATTAGTTGGGCTATTTATACCATTAACTGCAGGAATATGGTGGCCCAAAGCAAATACACCGGCTGCCTTGAGCGCAATGATCTCTGGGTCTGCAGCATGGATCATTTTCAAATTCATTACACCGGGAATTCCTTCAGATATGATCGGCCTGGCGTTTAGTTTTTTGGCCATGGTTCTAGTGACGATGCTTACAAAAGACAAAACACCTGCTAACCCGCTTCAGGATGCAGACGGTGTAACTATTCTTTACAAAGACAGACTGGGGATACTTAAATAAACTAAAAAAGCCACTCCAAAAGGAACGGCTTTTCCAGTAATTGTTAACGAATTAAGATTCGTTAGAACGAATAGCCTACAGATATACGCATTACACTGTCTAATGCATCATGGCTTGTCATTGAAACACCAATATCAGCTCCAGCAACATTGACCCCGCCACCCATGGACATGGGAGCTTGATCATCATTGATATTGTAACTGAAGCGTAACGAAGCGATACTGACATTGTATTCAGCATTCACTATGTACTGCTGAGCCATATCAGCTTGTTTCAAAACGTTTAGTCCTGCGTTCAACCCTGGTATAAGTTCACCAATCACACCAAATGAAAAGGTCATTGGTAGTGACATGGAAGGGAATCCCGCATAACCTGCTTCATCAGGGGCTTGAGATTCTACATCTGGGCCAAAGTTGGAAATGACAGCACCCATTTGAATGCCTCTATATCCTGTGTTGAACTGCATACCAATATCAAATGCCTTTCCGCTAATATCAACATCATCAATGCTCTGAGAAATCATCTTTGCAGAACCACCAATGGAAAATTTATCTGTAAGACTTTTTCCATAGCTAAACTGTATTGACATATCAGCGGCAGTAAATGCACCATTTTGGTTTGGTTGAAAGATGAATTGACCACTTTCTTCGCCCCAACCTGATCTCATCATATCACCGTAGTCAACACTGACAACGCCAAGTCCGATTACACCGCCAAACATAGGTAATGCTAAACCAAAGCTCGTGATATTTGTTTCAACAAGCCATTGAGACATGCCAGCAGAAAGGCCCATACTTGAACCGGCCAACCCAGCTGGGTTGGAAAACATTGCTCCGGCTCCGCTAGCCTGTGCTGCTGTACCACCTAGAGCTGCTGTGCGCGCATCTGTTTGAATGTTAAGAAATTTGAAGGCAACCGATCCTACTTTATCATTATCATCTGCGATCAAAAAACCTTGCAGCGATATAACCAGCAGAGAAGTGACTGCCCATTTCACAGTTTTATTAAGATTAATTGTTTTAATCATTTTTTACTTCCTTTCTGGTTTAGCGTATGACCGCCAGTTTGCCTGTTTGTTCGCCAACCTTCCAATAATAGATCCCTGTGGATACCTGGTTTCTGGTACGAGAGACTAAATTCCAGTCAAAGGAACCGTCAGAAGTTGCCTCACCTTCGAACACGAGGTTTCCTGCTACATCAAATACCTGCACATCGTCATCAGTCTTTACGTTGTAAAAACGCACAAAATAGACCTGTGGTGTAGTAGCACCATGAAAGGTCTCCATAACACTCCCTCTCCATGGATTTGGAGCAACAAACACATCATTTGAGGCATCGCCATCTAGATTTGTATAAGTTAACTCATCCACAGAAACAGTAAGTTTTGTAGGCACATTACTGATCTCTCCCGATCCATCAGGAGCAGTCTGCATGGGATAGCACATGGTATAATAACTTTCCAATGAAGGAACACTACCATGTACATCATCTGAACCGGCTGCGTCATAGGCTGCCACGTAGTACCAATAGGTCAGGCCAATGGCCACATTCTCATCTGTCCATGTATATTCACCTGCAGTGGCAGTTGCATAACTAGCAATGTCTGCCTTTGCAATATCTAAAACCTCGGTATAAGGTCCCGTTGCAGCAGATGTAAAATCAGTTCCCTGACTCACATCGCCATCCGGATCAGCAGAGACTCCTTCTGCGGCCATAATCGTGGCTGAATTTTGACGAGGTGCAGTAGCCGCTTTATAAATACGGAAACCTGCAAAATCTGCCTCACCCTTATCCGGGTCCACGGAAGCTATTTTTCCATCACTGTATGACCAGGTTACGCTTACCTTACCTTCAGCAGTTGTTGCTACACCATCTGATGCGATTTGTGGAGCTGGGGGAGGTTTCGGCAGATTCCAACCCCAATCGTATGCTTTTCTGGCATTGGCAGCTGCCATTTGTGTATTGGCAAGACCTGCACCGGCCAGTACTGCTACCACAAAGGTAGCTGTATCTCCTGCAGCTAGATCGGTGATGCTGTAGGATTGCAGATAACGCATATCCATGGGAGTCGGGTTATTATCTTTTTTATCACCTGTACTACTGCTCACCATAGTCGCCATGGCATAGCGTGATGCTACCGTTTGTGGATCTTCATCACCAGTCCACCACATATGGTTCACATCTGCAGCTGTAAGATCACCATAAGCCGTGCCGTTGATCTCTAATATCGTTTGTCCAACACGCACACCACGATACTCGCGGGCCGGATCATCAATTCCGAAATCGTTTGCTGCAGAACCCGGATCATCACCATCTAATTCCATGGTTAACAAATAATTTGAATCATAATCCACAATATCATCTGTCCAGAAGGCATAATCCCAATCTGGGAATGGTACGTTCCAGGTACAATCGTGGTCCGCCTTGGACGCAAGGACAAGTTCATCAACAGTAGCAGTACCATTATTTACTACAGCAATTTCTTCAATTACAAAATCATTGTAATCATGATCACCGACTGCAAAGTAGGTATTGGATTCACCATTGAAGCTCCAGGATCGACGGGTGGCAATGACTTTAAGGTTTGCGCTTGGGATCGACCAGTCAGATGTGGTTACCCAGGGTTCCTTGTTATAGTCGCCATCATCTCCGGCCCAACCACCACTGGTAGATCCAGGCTCGGTTCCTTCGGTTATATCGTATTGGCCGGTAGTCCCTTCATAAAGGGTTCCCCCAATGTCAGCGATGATCCAATATCCTGCACGACAGTTGTAATTTAAATAACCATGACCGGCGGCTTGGTTTGAACCGGGGTAGACCCAGCCAGGAATGATGGCACTACAGGTTTGGTCACCTGTATTACCATATGAATCCCAACCCATCCAAAGGTCACCATTCGTATGATACACATATGTCTGGGAAGCAGCCCGCATCAATATGCGGCCATGAATATTCTGCTTATCCAGAACATCCAGGATATCCTTTGCCATAAGGTTTGTAGCCAGCCCACAGATAACGACTCCTGCAAGGATAGCTTTAAAGTTTATTTTACGTTTCATAATTAACTCCTTAGAATTATCCTAATTAGAAATCTATCTGAACGCCTAAATTCATTGTCCTCGGCTTGCCATAAGCCAACAGGTTATTGGCTGAACCAGCAGCTATGTCATGATATGCAGAAGCTTCATCAAAGAATGAACCGGGATCTGCGATATATACAACATTCTGTTTGTTCATTACATTCTCGATCAATAGATAGACTGTTGGATTTACAGGACCTAGTGCGAGTGTTGCATCCAATTTAAGATTCACATCTGTTGTTGCAGGAGCACGTTCATCCAGTGCAGCTCCAGCAACACCGGAACGGGCCGATACCGGCAAACCGCTCGAGTAGTTGAATGTCAGGTTAACACCGGCACGGTCAAGCATTCCGCCCATATCCATATGATAATCGACATAGCCGTTAAAAACATGGGGGCGATGCCAATCTAATACGGTCATCGTCATAATATTTGCTGCTATACCGCCAGTTGCCTGTGTCAGGCTGCCATTACCGGCGTTGATCTTATCCGAAGCGGTTCCGCGAGAAATCGAATAGGAATAAGAAGCTCTACCTGTTAGACCGCTTGCACCAGTTTTTGCAAGACTCATTTCAAGCCCACGAATGTTGCCATAGTGGTCACTGGTCAAAAAACTGTAGTGAGCGGCCTCAAAGGCATCTCCCTCGCTCCAATCTCCTGTCTCGGTATCCTGAAAAGGAAGGGAATAGACCTCTTGAGAACCAATAAGGTTCGAGATATCCTTGTAGTAACCGGAGACATCCAGCTTCAGATCATTAGCCATGCTGTACTGCATACCCATTTCATAAACATCTGTTCTCATGGGGTCCAGATTAGCATTGCCAAGATAGATAAAGAAACCTGATTCAGTTCCGCCATCCATCTGGGCCATATGATTATTCAGCAATGAATAAAGTTCCGGTCTCTGGAAAAAAGATCCATAGGCATAACGGAAAGCCATATTATCACCCACTGGGAATGAAATACCCAATCGAGGACTGATCAGTGTTTTCATTTCTGTTGCTTTCCGTTTGGATGGATCAAATGGATTGAGCGATGTGTCAGCGGCCATATCCTCAATACCTGTGGCCCAATATCCTTTGTCAGATCCAGCATTAAAGCCATCAAAACGAAAACCCACATTCACGATCATATCATTGAACTCCATCTGGTCTTGTACGTATGCCGCAATTTCTGTCGGCTTGGCATCACCAAAGCTATTATGCTGTAGTCTTGGATTGCTCTCAGTGTATCCTAGTGTACGTCCGTACCATACGTCATGGCCGGAGCGGTCAATATCAAACATCCGATAATCAAAACCAGCTTTTAACAGATGCCTGTTATTCATTTGGCTAGTCCCATGAACACCAATGGTTGTGATGGTTTCATCCGACTTAAAATAATGCCCATACACATTTTCCAAACTGTACCAAGCATTGGAATTGGCTCTATCTTCCATGACTTTTGTATGGTTGGGGCCTTCAGCTCCATTATAAGTAGTAGTAGCTGTAACTTGATCATTATGACCATCACCCATTTCAAAATCAACAAATTTTCCACCTGAACTTTGTGCGCCATCTTCCTGGGTACGTTTCATCATATCTACACGAACCGTAACGTTGGTATTGGCTGACATAACATAATTTGCAGTCAAACCAAATTGATTAGCGCTTTCTTCAGTCACAGGGTATTGATCCATAGCCCATAGCCATTGCCAAACATCCATGCCGGCATCCATGCGTCCTGCATCATATGTGGGATCATAAATACCATTATGGCTATACATCAATGTTTCAAAACCTAGCTTCAGATTGTTCCCCATTTGATAAGATACCTTAGCCTGAATATTTTGAAGTTCTTCTGCCAAACCTGGAAGTCTGCCTGGATCATTTAACTGGCGGAAAGAAAAGAAAAAGCCCATGGGGCCACTTCCCCAACCAGCACTGAAATCCATGATTGTCTTATCGCCGCCAAATTCGGTTTTTTTATAGTCGCTAGCACCTGCAGCTGTGTAGTTACCAGCATCATCCACGATCTCCATCGTTTCAGCATACACGTCAGCACCGTTGAAATCACCTGCATCAGTTTTGAAATAATCCTGGCCTAATGACGTTCTAAAGCTGAAACTGGCAGAAAACCCTTCAGCTGGCTCTCTCAAAACAGTGTTAAAAAGACCCGACATGGCTTGTCCATATTCAGCATTGAATGTACCCGTGATTAACTGTAGTTCACCTATCATATTGGGGTTCACTGGAATCGCTTGACCACCCATGACAGCATTGGTCACAGAAGCACCATCAACTAGATACATTTCCTCACCAGAACGGCCACCACGAATATGCAAATCACCACCAAATTCAATTACACCAGGTAAGGTTTTTATAACATCATTTACATCAGTTATAGCCATAGCGCCCATTATATCACCAGAAACAATATGTTTGCTGGAAGTGAGCGTGTTTTCAATGGCGGGGCGCTCTGCAGTAACAGAAACACCGGCCATTTGCAGTGCTTCCGTTGTTAGCGCTGCGTTAACCGGTGTGGTTACATCAATGTTAACTTGTACAAATTCAGCCGTATAGGATGCATAACCGATCATGGAAAATGCAAGATAGTAGGATCCCGGGCTTAGGTTAATGATAAAATATTCGCCATTCGCATCGGTAGCTGCACCCATTGAAGTTCCTTGGACCAGTACGTTACAGCCGGCCAGGGCTTCTCCGGATTGGCTATCGGTTACTCGCCCGGAAATCTTCCCCGTTTGACCAGCGAAAAGCATTCCAGCAAGTACACATAGAATGGTAATAGGTTTTAGGATGCGCATATAGCCTCCTTGGTTTGTTCTTATTAATTTAAATTTTTGTAAGCGCAGCTCGAGATTAATTATCGATTTTTTTAACAATAAATACAGTATCTCTGACTACACCTATTTACGGTTTCACCAGAATTTCAGCCCTATCTTTTGAAATATCAAGAAATAAAAAAAGGGCTCAAAAGAGCCCTTTTTTAGCAATTAAGATATTTTTTCTTAATCTAGATTATCCCGTTCTCTCAATAAAAATTATACTTTTATCTTCCTCGTTTGCCATCTACCCACTGGTACCATATACCCATCATGGATTTCATCTGTTGCTCAAGGTCAGTAGATTCAACCAGTTTTTCAATATCTTGTCTTGACTGCCGCGGAAGATCAATATTGAGGTCGTTGGCATATCCAAGGGTGACTGCTGCTACGATGGCCGAATTGTGCTTTAATGCCTGCAAGTTGACTTTATCATAAGTGTCAGATTCAGCATGATAATTTGGCGCATAATTTGCTGGCTCATGATTTGCAATGAGATTTCCAACTCCATGCATCATGAAATCAAAATTATCTGTTCCTACAAGAGGAATATCAATATTTGTAAACATCCCTAGATCCGTTAAAGAATCCATAATCTTGTTTGTAGCATCTAATACATCTGGGCGACCACCAGTAAAAAAACCAGTAATTGGGCCACTCCCAATATCTACTGACATTGCCATAACATGATTATCAAGCTGTGATTCATATTTTTCGGTATAAGCCATGGATCCATACAATCCAAGTTCTTCACCATTCCAAAGAGCGAATCTAATCGTTCTCTTTGGTTTTATGTCCAGCTTTATCATTTGTCGGGCTATATCAATCATCATTGCAACATTACAACCATTATCGTTTGCACCCGTTCCAAGACCCCAAGAATCCAAATGTGCTCCAATTATAACTACTTCATCAGGTCGTTCAGAACCTTTGATTTCTCCTATAACATTATAAGATTTGTAAGGGCCGCCTTCTCTTACGTTTATTTTTACCAAAAGAGACAGTGATTTATCATTACGTAATATTCTCAGGCAGCGCTTAGCATCTTCTCTGGCCATAACAACCATGGGTAAAGAATTCTCGAAGCTTCTTGATGCATTATGACGATAAAGCAGCCGCATGGGACGAGAAGACATATAAACCAATCCTTTTACACCTGCTTTATATGCTAAATCTTCTATCAGTACTGCATCGGCATATTCTTTAAAAAGACCGTCTATATCAAGTAATTCATCAGTTTCAACAAGCACAAAATTCCCTTTTGCATTCTCACCCAGTCTTGCAAAATCATCCATCGTACCATGTCCACCATCTACAAGATTTCCTCTTAAACCCGTGCGGTGGGTTCCTTTAGAAAAGGTTAGGGCTACAACTCTTGGATCAAATTCTGCAGCACCGCTAATTTTGGCGGACGACTCATTTTCAAGCCAAAGGCCCGGCATCGTAAAGGCCTCTTTGCTAACGCTAACTCCTGCCTTTTGGAATTTTTCTAATCCCCAGTCTATGGACAGAATATTAGCTATAGACCCTGTTGGCCGACCACCGATAATATCACAAAGTTCTTTTAAATCTTCTTCTATTGGAGTATCACCCAACAACCCTTTTACCAATTTATCTATCTCACTGTTTTGAGCTGAAAGCACCCATATGAAGGTGAAAGAAATAAGAATAAATTTCCTCATTGTATTCTCCTTTTCTCTATAAAACACCAAAGGCCTCAATTGAGGCCTTTGGTGTTTTAATTAATTAATAATGACTTAACCAGGTGTTTCCGTTTCCGGAATAGGGAATGTTACTATAGTATCCCCACGATCTGGCCGATCAATGGGCAACTCATCTGTTTTCCCATAATGCCTCATATCTGCCAATCTATGACCTTCAAGAAAAAGCGAATAGCGTTTTTCATGAAGCACACGATCAACGGCATTGCTGGCATCTGTTCCAGAATACGAAGCTACTCCTGCTGCTGTGCGAATGGTATTCATAATTGTTTCAGCAGATGAATAATCACTATTACCGATATGAACTTCAGCCTGAAGCAGCTGCAGTTCTACGGCTCTCATTATCGGAACCGGATCGTAGGAGCTGCTATACAGGTTAGGGGCCAAATAGCTTTCCAGTTCATCGTAGATAATGGTGTCAGCCCTAACGACAACATTATCGCTTACGCGAGAATCGCCTGCATCTGCATCCGTATAGAAGGTGGGATGGACCACCAATTTGATCGTTGTGGCTGTAGGATCTTCATACATTTCATTACCCTGATCATTAGCACCAGAACTGAATGCATGGTACACACCCTCATCCGGATCAGAGGAAGTTGCCCAGGCTGAACAATTGTCTAGAGCCGTTTGGGCTGCACTCCAATCACTTTGATGGACAGCTACCCTGGCACGTAAACCGCGATTGAATAAAGCAAACGCTGCAGGTGTATCAAAACCGTCAAATCCACCTGAAAGTGAAAATGAGAAAGCACTCCCCGCAGAATTAAGGTCACTATAACCGGCATCTAATAGACTCTCAATCTTGGCCAGCACTTCTGCTTTGGTGGCCACAGCGGCATTAATATCACCATCATAGTTTAAGCGGGCGCCGCTTTCATCCCACAAGTAAACCAAGCGCATCAAACAATAGGCCTGAATCGTCTGGGCAAATCCTTTTACTCCAACATCCGCCTCAGTACTATTTAAAATAGTCTGGCAGTTTGAAATTACTTTGTAATTGGCTGCCCAAGGCGTGTAGCATAGGAATCCGCCTGGATCTATGGGTCCACGGAGCAATTCGCCCGTGTACCTAGGATCTGCAGGTTCGAGATAATAGGCTTCTCGGCCAATGACCAACAGATCCCGGATATACACATCAAATCCCGAACGCAGCTGCGCTTCAGCACCGGTTATCAATGACTGCAGCGTAGCTGTATCATCCGTTGGATTATTGAGATCTGGAAAATCCAGATCTTCACACCCTGTCCAGAACAGTACTAATACCATTGGCAGGAGTTTCATTATTGTATTTCTTTTGATTGTTTTCATGATTATTTCCTTCCTGGATTAGAATCCCATTGACAGAGTTAAATACATACTTTTTGAAAGCGGGAAAGGATTCGTATCAACTGAACCGCCAACTGCTTCATTTCCAAACTGACTTACTTCAGGGCTTAAACCTGTATACTCAGAGGTCATCCACCAATTCCGGGCAGAGAATCCAACCTGCAGATAACTAACCCCAAACCCTTCTGTCAAATTCCCTGGCAAGGTATAGGTGAGACTAAAATCCCGTAAAGCTGTATAGGTTGTTGATTCAATATAAGGCTGTGTCACCGCACCTAAACCACCAAGCCTGGCCCCGCCATTTTCTTCATAGTCTGCCGTAGTACCCCCTAAGTCATAGATCAAGTTGGCAAGATTAATTGCATGACCGCCTTCTTTATGATCGATCAAGAATGATAATGCAATTTGTCCAACACTGAATGAATTTCTGAATGACATCCGGTAATCTGGATTCTCATCGCCGAGAACATCATGCTTTCCATCCGTCATCTCGCTACCAACAATTGCGGTAGGGGAATAACCTTTTTCAATTCTGTAGGTACCAAGAAATGTAGCGAAACCACCAAAATTATAAGGGTCTACGTTTAATTCGGTCACTTCAGACTTATTAGTGTAGTAGGTCATATGAAAATTCCAATCCAACCCGCCCACAGAAACAAGTTTTGTTGGATTTAAACCAAGAGCAAACTCCATTCCATTGGTTGTCATTGCACCACCATTTTCCCAGGCATAAGATGCACCAGATGATGGTGGCAGATCCACAAGCAGGATGAGATCTTCTATACTCTGCTGATACATGGTTGCTTCAACACTAGCCAATCCATTCATCAAGGAAAAATCCATGCCAAACTCCATTTCAGTCGTTCGTTCCGGTTTAATGCTGGCATTTCCTCTTGTGGAAGAAGCAACAAGACCATTTATGCCGCCAATATTGGAAGAAGACATGGTTGTATATTTTGCTTTCGACTGGGGCATATTACCGGTCTGTCCATATGCTCCGCGAAGTTTCAGATTATCAAATAAACCTGCAAACTCCCCAAGTTGGTACGACGCAGCCACTTTGGGATACCACTCTTTCGTTTCCGTGTCTCCCATGGTGCTGGAAACATCTCCGCGCATACTAAATGCAACATAAAGATTATCACCAACTGTAACTTCTTCCTGAAAGAATTGTCCACGATCCTGGCGTTTTTTCCGATCTTGGTAAACAGACTGTGAGCTGGCCTTATCTACGTTTGTCTGCGTTGGAATCATTCCCAAAGCATGGACAAACACTGAGTTCCAGTCATAGGTTTCGTACTGGAGCCCTGCCGTGGTATTAAAGTTCATACCAGACATTTTCATTTTATGCACCAGGTTCAAAGACAGGTTTGTGTTCAGGTTATCTGTTGTGGTCATAACCGACTGGCCTGCTTCATCCTTGGATGATTCAATCTGCAGAAACGGCGGGATAAAAACCTCATTCTCCTGATTATAAAAATCGGCTCCTGCAACTGCCAGAAATCCAAGGTTCATAATTGAAGCCCTATATAGGTTATAATCAAATGT
>SCKQ01000073.1 GCA_004124535.1 Fidelibacterota bacterium | reverse complement strand
TCCGGGACTACCGCTGCTGATACCCGGAGTAGGCGCCCAGGGCGGAGATTTGCAAGCTAGCCTTACTGCCGGTAATACGAATGGTGTAGCACTGATCAATGTATCCCGCGGAATTAGCTTTGCTGGAGATCAGAGCGAAGAAGCGATCCATATTGCAGCAAAAGACTATATTGAAAAAATGAGAACTATCCTTGGATAAATATATAAAAATATTCAAAGAAACAGGGGCTCTTTTGGAAGGGCATTTTGTCCTAACCTCCGGCCGCCACAGTGCTACTTATTTTCAATGCGCCAAGGTACTGCAGTATCCGGAACATTTGTCCGACTTTGCAGCAACAATCATTGATCATTTCAAAAATACAGATATCGATAAGGTTATTTCACCAGCGGTAGGTGGAATTGTCATCGGTACAGAAGTAGGCCGTCAATTGAGTGTGAAGACCATTTTTACCGAACGGCAGGAGGGCAAGATGACACTGCGCCGCGGGTTTGAGATCAATACTGGCGAAAAAATATTAGTGGTGGAGGACGTGATCACCACCGGCGGTTCCGTGAAAGAAGTCATGAAAGTGGTGGAAGAATGCGGAGGAATCGTTGTAGGTGTTGGCGTAGTAGTGGACCGCAGCGGGGGAAATGTTCAATTGCATGAAAACCAGTTTGCAGTCACTACACAAACAGCAGTGAGTTATGCTCCGGATGAAGTATCGGAGGAATTGCAAAAAATCCCCATAGAAAAACCCGGAAGCAGGAGTATAAAATGAAATATTTAACCATTGTATTAATAGGACTGTTATTGATGAATGCCTGTGTGAAAGAAGAAGAGGTGGCAGTTATATCTACCAGATTTGGTGATATGGTATTGGAATTCTATCCTGACGTAGCGCCAAAACATGTAGAAAGTTTTAAGATTCATGCTAAAAATGGTTATTTTGAGGGAACCACATTTCACCGCGTCATTCCAGGATTTGTTATCCAGGGCGGTGACCCAAATTCCAGAGATAATGATAGTGTGAATGATGGCCAGGGTGGGCACGCTGCAAAATATTATGGTCTTGGGGATGAAGCAGTTGATACCAGCTGGACGCTCCCGGCTGAATTCAATGACCGTCCCCACGTTACCGGTGCCTTATCCATGGGCTATCTACCGGAACAACCCAACAGCGCAGGCAGCCAGTTTTTCATTTGCGACGCTCCTGTCCCGCGTTTAAATAACCAATATACGGTATTTGGCCAGGTTATTTCCGGTCTTGAAGTGATCAAAAAAATCGCTAATTCTCCCCGCGATAAGCGTAATAATCCTAAAGAAAAAGTTGTAATGAATATTGCAATCATGCCTCGGAGCAAAGCACTGGGCGAATGAGTCTAACTATTGGTTTAGCCTTGGGTGGAGGGGGTGCCCGAGGTGCTGCACATGTTGGAGTTTTGCAAGTACTCCATGAAAATGGGATCCGCTTTGATCATATAGCCGGTACGAGTGCCGGTTCGGTTATTGGTGCAATGTATGCTGCTCGGCAAGATCCCCAATGGATAGAGCAGCGTTTTGAAGAATTCATAAGTTCTGACGATTTTCAGGCTTTGGGTACAAAAAGGATCCGTAAAGGTCTAAACTCAGATTCTGTAATGGGGCAAATGGCTAAATTTGTTCGTAACAGGATTGTGCTGATCATGTCCCAGCAAAAATCGTTCCTTGTTAAACGGGAAAAGCTGGAAAAGACCATTGATTTTTTAGTGCCAGCAAAGAAATTTGAAGATCTATTAATTCCGCTTATTGTCACGTCTACAGATTTGACAAATGGTGAACAAGTTATTTATAATAGTGGAAATTTGATTGATGCAATTGTTCAAAGTTGTTCTATTCCTGGTTATGTGCAGCCAACTGAACGTGGTGAACAGATTCTTGTTGATGGCGGTGTGATCGATCCCATTCCAGTTGAGCTTGTTAAAAAATATACAGATTATGTTGTGGCCGTAAACATCACCAAAGACAGTATGAAAGAATTTAAAGACAAGAATATTTTTGAATTATTATCAAGGGCAGAACAGATTAAATCCAAATATCTGGCAAAGTCTAAAATGGAAAAAGCAGATTTTGTTATTCACCCCAGTGTGGGTAGTCTCCATTGGTCACGTTTTGATGAATTTGACACCCTTCTGACAAATGGCCGTGATGCGGCAAATGTATCTTTAAATGAGTTAAAAGCCGACCTTAAACGTAAAAACAGACTATTTTACCGCTGGAAACAAAAATTGGGGTTAATGAGTTAAATCACCTACTTTCCCCGCCGAAAATGAATATTAAACATACATTTATTACACTATTCACTCTCCTGACGGTGGTTTGGGGACAAATGAACCCAGTCACCGTTTCAGCGTCTGTGGATTCTCCTGCACGAGCAGGTGAAGTGGTATATGTGAACATGACTGCCGAGATGGAACAGGAATGGCATATTTATGCACTGCACGATGCCGGTGAAGGGCCAATTGCTACCAAGATCACAGTCACTGGTGATTATGTTTCCAGGCAGGGCAAGATCGATGAACCGCAACCCATCGAAAAATTTGATGAAGGGTTTGATACGATTACACGCTACCATGAGGGTACGATACGCTATACGATCCCTGTTCAATTAGATGGTAACATTGATCCCGGAAATATCAGTTTAACCGCTACTATACTATACCAGGTCTGCAATGCGTCTTTATGTTATCCGCCAAAAGAAGTGACTGTAGACGTACCTGTTGTCATTGAAGCGGGTGATCCGCGGAAGGATCATATTCAGTTTGTGGCAGCTTCATTTACAGACGCCAGTGGAAATATTGATCTTAATGCTGCCATCAGCCAGGGATTTTGGACCTTTGTCATCCTGGCTATTACCATGGGATTTTTGGCGCTCTTAACGCCTTGTGTGTTCCCCATGATCCCCATCACCGTTTCTTATTTTATTCATCAGGGTGAACTGGAAAACCAGAACCCCTTTAAACAGGCGTCAGTTTATGGTTTTGGCATTATTGGAACATTCTCCCTTCTTGGAATGATCTTGGCAGTAACTCTAGGGGCTTCCGGTGCAAATCAGTTGGCGGCAAATCCCTGGGTGAACTTATTCATCGGAGCTTTATTTACTTATTTCGCCTTGTCGCTGTTTGGAATGTATGAAATTCAGTTGCCATCCAGTTTGCGGCAATTGGTGCAAAGGCAGGAAGGCCGTGGTGGCTATGTGGGTACTTTATTTATGGCTGTCACCTTTACGCTGACATCCTTTACCTGTACCGTTCAATTTGTGGGGCTTTTGCTGGTTGCCGCCAGTCAAGGTCAATGGTTCTGGCCCATGCTGGGTATGATCATCTTCAGCGCCGCTTTTGCGCTGCCGTTTTTCTTTTTAGCACTTTTTCCGCAATATTTGGCGCGCATGCCCAAATCCGGCGGCTGGCTGAATTCAGTAAAGGTCGTAATGGGTTTCCTGGAATTAGCCGCAGCATTCAAATTTTTCAGCAATACTGACCTGGTCTGGAATTGGCAGATTTTCACTAATACCTCAGTGTTGGCGGTTTGGACCATTCTCATGTTTTTTACTGGTTTGTATTTAATGGGTAAAATTGTACTGCCCCATGATTCCAAACTGGAATCGTTGAGTGTACAAAGGATGATGTTGAGTATATTTTTTATGACCTTTGCTCTCTATTTAGGTTCAGGACTTTTTGGCCGGCCCATTCATGGTCTTATTTATGCCTATCTGCCGCCGAAACTCACTGAAGAAGTAGGTAAAATCTCTGAAATCAACGGCGGCGAAGAATTTCTATGGTATACAGAGTTGGATGATGCTTTCGTGGAAGCTAATACCAATGGTAAAAATATCTTCGTGGATTTTACAGGATATACCTGCACGAACTGCCGCTGGATGGAATCAAATATTTTTACGAAGGAAGAAGTGAAAAAACGCTTTAAAGATTTTGTGCTTGTACGCTTGTATACAGATGGCGGTAATAATTACAGAGCAAAACAGCAATACGAAATCGATCGCTTCGGTACAGCAGCACTGCCCTATTATGTGATCTTAAGCCCGGAAGATGATGTACTGGGAAAATACCCGGGAATGACACGGGACTTAAATGAATTTTTGGAATTTTTAGATAAAGGATTGGCTGGATAAAATGAGAAAAATATTCACTTTTATAACTTTAATCGGATTACTTATAGTGAGCTGTGGTTCAAGTGAAAAACCTGAATCAAAAACAGTATCGGCTGAACCAACGAACAAACAGCAGCCGGCACGGTCGGCTAATGCCGTCAAAGCACCGGATTTTACCCTGGCAACCACTCAAGGTGATATTGTCAAAATGAGTGACTTAAGCGGTAAAGTCGTATTGGTAAACTTTTGGGGAACTTGGTGCGGTCCATGCCGTGCAGAAATACCTGATTTTGTCAAACTATATGATAAACATCATGATAAAGGTCTTGAAATAGTAGGTATAACACTTACTTCAGGATCACCGAAGAAGATCCAATCATTCATGGATCAATGGAATATGAACTATACAGTTTTAACCGATATTAAAGGCAATGAAACTCAAGTTGTGACCACAGTATTTGGCAAAGCAACAGGCGGACCCATCGTAGGTATCCCCACAACATTTCTTATTGACCGCAATGGCTATATCGTCAAGCGTTACCTTGGACCTCGTTCGGAAGAGATCTTTTATAACGATCTGAAACCCTACCTTTAAACAATAAAAACACTCATGGAAAAACGACATTATTTATGGGCAGTTTTTCTGCTCACATTTACCTCTATATCATATGCTGAAGATGATTATTTCCAGCAATTCGTCCATTATACTATGGATGTGAAGCTGGATATCGAAGAACACACAATCGGCGGAAAATCAATAATAGAATACACCAACAATTCACTCGATGAATTGCAAAACATGTATTTGCATCTCTTACCCAATGCATTTCAGGAAGGGTCGGTAAAACACCGTGAATACCTGCAAAAATATGGTCGCTTGGGCCGCGCTGCAAAATTCATTAAAGGCGGAGAAGAATATTTCAGCAGGGTGGAAGTTTCAGGATTCTTCATAACAAAAGATGGATCAACTTTGGCAGATACGTTCCAAATTGATGATACGATCCTATCAGCTGGCCTTTCCAGTGCCTTAAAACCAGGTGAAACACTGACCATGGAATTTGACTGGATCCACCACATTGGTGAACAAGTGGAAAGAGCCGGGCGAAAAGGAGACCAGTATAATCTTGCCCAGTGGTATCCCAAAGTGGTGGTGTACGATGAAAACGGCTGGCACAATATTCCTTTTCATGCTGAAGGGGAATTCTATGGTGAATTCGGTACCTTCGATGTGACCATGGATGTCCCCGGTTGGTACACTATAGGTTCCACAGGAGTTATCACAGCCGGTGATCCGGGCTGGGAAGAAGTGACTGTGGATACATCCAAAGATTTCAAAGAATGGCTGGAAGAATACAAAGAAAATAAAGCGGAAATTGATTCTACCTCCCGCCGGACTGTTTCATTCCATGCAGAGCAGGTCCATGATTTTGCATGGATAACTTCACCTAATTTTCTGTATGAACACGGTTCCTGGAATGGGATCGATGTCCATGTGCTTTTTAACCAAAAGAATGGTGAAAAATGGACTAAAAAAGTGGTAGCACGTTCTGAAAGGGCATTGGCATGGTTGAGCACCAAATTCGGGATGTATCCCTATCCACAAGTGACCACAACAGACCGATTGGGCGGTGGCGGTATGGAATACCCTATGCTGGTGATGAATGGGAGCGAAAGTGAAGGACTTATTCTCCATGAGATTGGGCATATTTGGTTCTATGGAATACTGGGGAATGATGAAGTAAGCGAAGCTTGGCTTGATGAAGGTTTTACAACATTTCAAACAGGACAGTACATGATCGACCGTTATGGTCCCCATGGTTCTGACCTGAAAGCATCAAAACGCTATAAACCATTTGAAAAAAAGCACGGTAAGTTCAACAGCATGCTGGACCGCGGTCAATGGTCCACTATACGCTTTCAATTCAGCGGAAATGATGAACCTATCAGCCGCAAATCCTTTATGTTTAATAATGGCGGCTCCTACCGCTACAATGCCTATACAAAACCGGGGCTGATGCTGGTTGAGCTAAATTATTTATTAGGAGATTCTGTTTTTTATGCTGCCATGCAGGAATATTATGACCGCTGGCATCTAAAACATGTGAATGAAGAACGCTTTGTATCTGCCATGGAAGATGTGAGTGGAGAAAAGTTGGATTGGTTCTTCAATCCCTGGCTGCATAATACACGCGTTTTGGATTACGGTATTAAAAAATGGAAAAAGACAAGGCAAGCAGATGGTATGTGGCAAGTTGATGTAGAAATCGAAAAACGCGGAATGCGGGAAATGCCGCAGCTGCTTGAAGTGACTATGAAAGATGGATCCAAAGAACGCATCTGGTGGAAGAATCATCAATGGCGGAAAAAAGACACATTTATATTCAATGTTGCCAATGAACCCGGATCTATTGTGCTTGATCCAGATGTTATGACTCTGGATGCTGATCGTAGAAATAACTCTAGTAACCGTATGCAAAGAGAGTGGCAGTTTGATTGGATCAATACTGGTTATAATCCTCGTGACAGTTATTATGTACGCTGGATACCTTCATTGGCGTACCATGAAAAGGATGGCTATCTACCTGGAATTTCTTTAAACCGAAAATACGGTCACTGGGAAAATTTGAACCTGAAATTAAATTACGCCATTGCTTCACAAAATGTTTATTGGTCATATGTAGGTAATCGGAAACCTGTCCATAGCTTTGCAGGCTTTTCAAGATCTGTTCATGCCTTTGATTTAGGCGGTGTGAATGGTTATGGAATGGAAATCAAAAACCATTTAAATGAAGCATTCGCTGATTTTATGACTAATTATGCGTCTGTTGGATTTTATGTGACCTATGCCAAAGATACATCCTTAACCAATTTATATGATCCCGGCCAGGTTGCAGTTATTTACAGCAATTACAGTTTTTCTGTGCAGAATAAGGTTGATGTCAATCTGGACGTTGCCACAACCCCTGGGTCTGTATCTGACTGGTCATTCACGCGCTTTAATGCAACAGTTGCCTTTGATATGGACATCAAAAAGTTTGGACTGCGCAATCGATTGATTATGGGGCATATGATGAGTGATACAGGAGTGCCATCCCAGGAACGTTATACGATTGAAGGTGCCGGTTCGGGTGATCTCTATGCAAAACCGTTCTTGCGTGATGAATCGTCCTTTTATGGTGAAACTG
>SCKQ01000001.1 GCA_004124535.1 Fidelibacterota bacterium | reverse complement strand
CAGAAAAATATTCCTCAATTTGTTTCTTGATATCTGTAAAGGAAGTATCATCTTTAACGAATAAAAAATCCGGAAAATCTCTTTTCAATGCACTATCAAAAGGCGCTTCTTCAGGGAAATAGACCCGGCAAAGTCCTTTATTTGATTTGGCGATGCCCATGATTCCAAAAGGCGTTTTTACAGTGGTGTATGAAATTGTTTTCATATTCCTGTGTCCTAATTAAGTATGGAATATAACCAGTGTTTAGGAGATTTGCTTTAGAATCTAGCGCTTGATATTAATAGCAACAGCACCAATGATTACCATAACAGCGCCCAGGATGGAAAGCGGTGTCAGCGCTTCACCTAAAAACTTCCAGCCAAGAAAAGATGCAATTACAGGAGGCGAGAAAGCGATATAGGCAATTTGAGTCATGGTCAAATGTTTGAAGAGCCAGATATAAATAAGCCATGCTGCGATGGAGCCAAATAATGTCAGATACACCATGGCGAAAATATTATAAGGACTCCAGACCATCACCTGATCTTTTTCCAGGAAACTTGAAATTGTGAGCAGAATTATTCCGGCACCTGTTTGACAGAGTGCATTCATAGTTAAGGTATCTACAGCATGGTTATGTTTTTTCAAATAGACATTTGGCCACGCGGCCATTATAACAGCAAATAAAATAAAGTACATCCCCAAAAACACATCATTGCCACCAAATGTTTTACCCTGGGAGAGAATTAAAAGTACACCAGTTGTGCCGATTGCAATTGTAATGATTTTGGGTAAATTAATTTTTTCGTCCGGGAGGTAAAAATGAGATATAATAACTACGATGATAGGAAAACCGGCCCAAAGAATGGATGCCACGTTGGAATAGATGAATTGTGTTGCCCAATACGTCACTCCATAACCAATAACTAAATTCAACAGTCCAAAAGAGATATAAATATTGATGGCTTCACGGGAACGGGGAATAGGCCGTTTTAGGATAAATGTAATTAACAGTAGAATGATTCCTGCTGCAAAAAAACGCAATCCTACTCCATAAATAGCCGGTGTTCCTTCAATAAGGCTTTTTTTCAGGATAACCCATGTTGTACCCCAGATGAGACACAGCGTTGCGTACAAGATAAAGGTCTTGGACTTCAACAACATGCTGAAACAAAAAACTCCGCCACAGCGGAGTTTTCAATATTTGTTTTTGATGAAAAAATCAGGATTTGATTCCTTTGTGCAGCTGGACCACAATAGGACATGCCACATACATGCTGGAATATGTTCCTACAACAACACCAATCATCATCGCAAAAGCAAAGTAATGAATAACTTCACCGCCGAAAAGATAGAGTATCAATACAACCAGGAAAGTGGTAATGGAAGTAATGATGGTTCTGCTTAGTGAGTCATTAATACTATGGTCCACCATATCGCTGTAAGAGATCCGTTTCATAGATTTTACATTTTCCCGAACGCGATCCAGAATAACAATAGTGTCATTAAGCGAATAACCGACAATGGTCAAAAATGCAGCAATAATGGGCAGGGATATTTCATAATCCATAATGGAAAAAATGCCTATCGTAATTAAAACATCATGGCTCAACGCGGCAATGGCTCCCACAGCAAATTTGAATTCAAAACGGATGGAAATGTAAATAAGGATCAGCAGCAAGGCAGATACAATGGCCATGACCGCTTTACCGCTCAATTCAGCGCCAATCTTTGGTCCGACTTTATCGATGGATAAAATAAAATCATTTTGATCAGCTGGTACAACTGTGGGAAATGAATCATATAAGTGATTAACAATCAATTGGGGAAAATTCTCGGGCTGATCTTCCAAAATAGGCAGCCTTACGGAAATATCTCTGGCACTGCCAAAATGTTTGATTTCTGCACGGCTGTAATCATGGGCCCGGCCTTCGATTGACACTGCACCCATGGATTGGCGCACGTCATTCACATCCATATCTTCAATGAACTGTACGGCAACCAGCGTGCCGCCCTTAAAGTCAATACTCAAACGGGGACCGCCCTGCAGAAACAGGGAAATCAGCCCGGCCAGAATGACAGCTCCGGATAAAAAGAACGCAAAACGACTCTGGCTCATAAATTTTATGTCAGTCTCTTTAATCAGTCTCATATACTTATATACTTAATTTCTGTAAACTCCTGCGTTCTGTCATGGTATTAAAAATGGTTCGTGTTACAAAAATGGCGGTAAACATGGAAATCACAATACCCCAAAAAAGAACAGTGGCAAAGCCGCGAATCGGGCCGGTGCCAAATTGGTATAAAACCAAAGCAGCAACCAGAGTTGTTACATTGGCATCAATGATGGTTGTCAGCGCCCGGTCATAACCGGCATCAATGGCAGCACGGGGTGTTTTACCCTTACGCTGTTCTTCACGGATTCTTTCAAAAATGATCACGTTGGCATCAATCGACATACCTACTGTTAAGATAATTGCTGCGATTCCAGGAAGAGTCAGTGTTGCATCCAGCATGGCCAAAACAGCCAGGAGGAGAATGATATTCCAGATCAATGCGAAATTGGCAATGATACCGAAAAGTCTGTAGTAGACAATCATAAATACCAGCACCAACGCAAGTCCAATTAATACAGATTGTGTGCCTTTAGCCACTGAATCTGCGCCCAGTGAAGGGCCCACCACGCGTTCTTCAATAATGTTTACCGGAGCCGGCAAGGCACCAGCACGTAGTACAATAGCGATATCCTTGGCTTCATCCAAATTTGCAAAACCCTCGATCATGGTTCCGCCATCAGATATCTTGCTACGGATCACTGGTGCCATATGCACTTTTTTATCAAGAACAATGGCCACTCTGCGTCCGATATTGCCACCGGTTACCCTCGACCATGTCCGGGCACCTTCTGAATTCATATCGAGTAAAACAATGGATTGCCCCGAAGCCGAACTACCTGTGCCGCCGATTGTGGCACTGGCTTTTTCTACAACTCCCCCGGTGAGTTCTGATTCACCTTCCAAATAGAACATGCGGTACATTTTTTCCTGAAGCCCATCGATACTTGTAAATGATTCAGGAGCATCGCTCATAAGAAATTGGCCATTGGCAGCATTCAACTTATCCTGAACATCATCCATAGCCAGAATCTTCTTGATGATATATAAATTTTTCTCCGGGACACCTATATCATTTCCCAGCGCTCTTAACAGGGAAGAGAAAGGCCTATTTTCCACAAGGTTTTGATCAACAACGATAGCTGTATCAGACGTGTCCGCTGCAGCTTGAGCAGCTTGTTCGCCAAATAGATCACTGACTGAAATCGTTTTATCTTCGCTGATGGGAGCCGGAGTGTCTATAATATATTCTTTTTCATCCGTTTGAGTGAAGTCCGCCAATTCTTCACTGCCTTTGATTACTTTATCAATGCGCAGCAACATGTCATTAGTAAGTTCAGGAGATTTGATCAGAACAAATTCCAGTAGCGCTGTGCTTTGCAGTAAATCGCGGGCTCTTTCTGAGTCCTGGATGCCTGCTAATTCAACGATAATCCTGCGATTGCCCTGTTTCTGGATGGTAGGTTCTGAGACGCCAAACTGGTCTACGCGATTCTGGAGGATTTCGAGTACACGGTTAATAGCATCATCAGCCTGATCCCTGAGACTAGCAATAATTTCTTCAAGACTGCCGCCAAAATCCACATCAAAATAACGGTGAATGCGTAAGCCGGCTGCATCAATTTCTTCCTGAAAAACTTGGAAAAAATCCAGTTGTGATTCAACATCAATTTTTGTGCTGACATTTGCCAGCGCCTGTTCAAAACGTTTATCCTTATTGATAGCCAGATTGCTCACCAATGTTGGGATATCAACTTCAAGAACAATATAAATACCACCTTTTAAATCCAATCCCTGTTTAATAATCTTGCTTTCCAAGTCCTGCAGAGTACCTTCATCCCGCATGGTTTCGATCTCATCCTCAGAAAGATTTTGATATTTTACCGTCGGCCAAATGGCATAAACAGCCCAGACCAGCACCAAAATAATAATGATATATCGCGGTGTTAATTTTCTCTTCATGGATTAAATAAAATTTTTGGTTGCAAAAAAAGCTCGGGAATATACCGACCTAACTAAAGAACTTTCAAAATATATTTATAATATTATGGTCAAGAAAGCACGTTTAATGCTCTACCTACTTTGGCGAAGGCTTCAACAGCTTGATCAAGATGATCTTTTTCCATGCCTGCGGAGATCTGGACCCGGATACGAGCTTCACCTTTGGGGACTACAGGGTAGAAAAAGCCTATCACATAGATACCTTCTTCTAATAATGCAGCCGCCATCTTTTGCGCAAGGTTGGCTTCGTAAAGCATAACGGGGACAATGGGATGATTCCCTTCTTTAATATCAAATCCAGCAGCGCTCATTTTCTTCCGGAAGTAGAGAGTGTTTTCTTCAAGTTTGTCGCGGAGTTCAGTGGTGGCTGAAAGCATATCAAATACCTTAATCCCGGCAGCAACAATTGCTGGAGCTAACGTATTGGAAAAAAGGTAAGGCCGGGAGCGCTGGCGCAGCATATCAATAATTTCCTGGTAGCCTGTGGTAAAACCGCCAGACGCGCCACCCAAAGCTTTGCCTAAAGTGGAGGTCCATACATCCACCTTGTCCATCACATTATGATACTCTGCCGAACCGCGTCCGGTCTTGCCAACAAATCCAGTGGCGTGGGAATCATCCACCATGACTAGAGCATCATATTTTTCTGCAAGAGTAGTAATCTCGTCCAATTTTGCCACAAAACCATCCATGGAAAAAACACCATCCGTGGTGATCATACGCAAGCGGGTATTTTGGGCTTCTTGGAGTTTTGTTTCAAGGTCTGCCATGTCACTGTTGGCATAACGATAGCGCTGGGCCTTGCAAAGTCGCACACCATCTATTATGGAAGCATGGTTCAACGCATCAGAAATGATGGCATCTGCGGGTCCTAATAATGTTTCAAACAAGCCACCATTAGCATCAAAACATGAAGTATATAAGATAGTATCATCCGTACCAAAAAAATCAGAAATCTTCTGTTCCAATTCTTTGTGGATATCTTGTGTCCCGCAAATGAAACGTACGGAAGCCATGCCAAACCCATGCTCTTCCAAAGCCTTTTGAGCGACAGCTTTTATTTCCGGATGATTGGATAAACCTAAATAGTTATTAGCACAGAAATTGAGAACTTCACCACCTTCTTTTGTATGTATAGTCACACCTTGAGGAGTGGTTATGGTGCGTTCTTTTTTATATAAGCCCTCGGATTCGATTTGGCTTAACGTATCTTTAAAGATCTGTTTTGAATTATTCATATTTTCATGATTCGTGAGCCTATGACCTTCAAGGGCGGGATTGATTTACCGATTGGTAGATTGAGCAATCATCCATTCTATTTTTCTCCCCATTCTAAAATCACCTTGCCGCATTGTCCGGATTCAAGTACATCAAATGCACTTTGAAAATCATCGGCATCAAATTTATGTGTGATTACAGGGGATACATCCAATCCGCCACGGATGAGCTGGGTCATTTTATACCACGTTTCAAACATTTCCCGGCCGTAAATGCCTTTTATTTGCAGACCCTTAAAAATGATTTCATCCCAATTGATGTGCGTATCGTTGGGCAATATGCCCAGTAAAGCAATTTTACCGCCATGATACATGGTGTGGATCATATCCTGCAGAGCCTTAGGGTTTCCGGACATTTCCAGCCCAATATCAAAACCATTGGAAATTTTCAACTTGCTAAAACAGTCCTCAATCTTTTCTTTGCTGACATTTACCACCCGATCAGCGCCCATTTTACCTGCCAGTTCCAGGCGATAATCATTTACATCCGTCACAACCACATTCCGGGCGCCGATTTGTTTACAGATAGCGGCTGCCATGCAGCCGATGGGTCCGGCACCGGTAATGATTACATCTTCAGCTACCATATCAAAACTCAACGCGCAATGGACAGCATTTCCAAGAGGATCGAAAAAAGAAGCCACATCCGTATCAATGTCTTCGTGGACGGGCCAAACATTCCCTTCCGGAAGTATCATGTATTCTGCAAAAGCGCCGTCCCGATGAATGCCAATACCAATGGTCTCATTGCATAAATGACGTAGCCCGGCACGGCAATTTCTGCAGTAACCACAGGTAATATGCCCTTCGCCGGATACAACATCACCCGCTTTATAATGAGTTACACCCGGACCAATATCCTCAACTATACCGACGAACTCATGACCAATAACTAATGGCGGATTAATAATACTTTGTGACCATTCATCCCAATGATAAATATGCAGGTCAGTACCGCAAATAGCCGTTTTGGAAATTTTAATCAGAACTTCATTTGTTCCTGCTTCAGGCTTGGACATAACCTTAAGCTTTAGACCAGTTTCAGGTTTTGATTTGCAAATAGCTTTCATAAATAATTCATAGTAAACAGGTTCTGAATTTAACAACATCATCAATTGATTCATCACCTCTCTTGTTTCACCTGAAGACGTCCCCTAAATTCGGCGGTTTATTTTATGTCTATAATACCATAAAACCAGCACCATGACTCGCATCATTGCTCTAACCAACCAGAAAGGCGGCGTCGGTAAAACGACTTCAGCGGTAAACATTGCTGTCAGCCTTGCTGTTTCGGAAGAAAAAACCCTACTGATCGATCTGGATCCCCAGGCCAATGCCACGACGGGCTTGTCCGGTTTAATTAACGGCAAAGAAGTTAAAACGATTTATGATGTTCTTATTCGCGGTACAGCAATCAAAGACGCAATTATCAATACAAATTTTAATCATTTAGATATTATTACTGCGAACGGCGACCTTGTTGGAGCGGAAGTTGAACTTGTGAGTATTATGGCTCGGGAATTTCAATTGCAGCAGGCGCTGGAATCATTAAAACGGAAGTACAAATTTATTTTGATTGATTGCCCACCTTCATTAGGGCTTTTAACTGTAAATGCCTTAACAACTGCCAAATCCATTATTATTCCCATTCAAACTGAATATTATGCATTGGAAGGCCTCGGGCAGCTTTTAAATACCATAAGGCTGGTCCAGCGCAATTTGAATAAGAAACTGAAAATTGAAGGTGTATTGCTGACGATGTTTGATAGCCGATTAAATTTATCCAAGCAAGTTGCGGATGAGATTAAAAGCTATTTTGGAGATAAATTGTTCAAAACAATCATTCATCGTAACGTCCGTCTTGGTGAAGCACCCAGTTTTGGCAAGCCGGCATTATTGTATGATGCCAATTCTGTAGGTGCTAGAGATTATATGGATTTAGTAGAGGAGTTATTAGACAGTGGCAACTAAACGACTTGGCAAAGGCTTGGAAGCACTTATTCGTCCGTATGAAGAAATGCAAGCTCCAGCACCGGCTGGTGTAACAGAAATTGCACTATCTAAAATTAAAGCCAATCCAAATCAGCCCCGGAAAGATGGATTGGATAATACGAGTCTTGAGGAGTTGGTGGCTTCCATAAAAGAAAAAGGGGTGATAACGCCCGTTACTGTTCAAGAATTTGATAAGGGTTTTATGTTGGTGGCTGGTGAGCGGCGTTGGCGAGCATCAAAATTAGCTGGCTTGAAAAAGATTCCTGTTTACATTATGGAAGTAGCCGATGATGCCGAGCTTATGGAAATGGCCCTCATTGAAAATATACAGCGGGAAAACCTGAATTCGATAGAAGAAGCAGAAGCTTATAAAGTATTGCAAAATGATTTCAACTTGAATCAAACAGCTATCGCCAAAGCTGTGGGGAAAAAACGGGTCACCATTTCAAATTCATTGCGCCTGTTGAATCTCCCGGCTGAAATAAAAGCCAGTCTCCGCAAAGGTGAGATAAGCGCCGGTCATGGTAGAGCTGTGTTAGTTATGAAAACACCGGCCACTCAAAATAAGTTATGGCAGCGAATTCTCAATGAAAAATTGAGCGTCCGGGCGGCGGAGGATATTGTAAAAGGGAAGTCTGCTCCTAAACCAAAGGCCGGCAAAAAGAAAATACGCAGAACAACAGCTGCTGTGCGATCGCTGGAAAATGAATTGATTACACTCTTAGGCACAAAAGTGCGCATCAGTCATAAGGATTCTAAGGGAACGATTGAAATCGAATATTTTTCTGATGATGATTTCGGGCGTATCATGGACTTGCTGCGCACTATAAAATAATTCACATAATGAAATCAAATCGTTACACGGTTCATATCGTATCGGACAATGTAGATGCTCAAAAGCGCTTCTCTATTAGCCATTTCTGGCTGTGGACATTACTTTTTATAATCGTTTTTTCATTGCTAAGTATTGGCGGTGTATTGTGGTACTATATTCCGGGTATTGCTGAATTCCGTGAAAAAGATCAGCAATTTGAAAAAATGCTTGCAGAGCGCACCCAAGTTATGGAATTGTATCGTGATCTGAATCGCCTGGGGCAGATGGAAGAAATTATTCGCAGCAATTTAAGCATTGTGGATGCAGGTAATGAATCTTCAGCGGCAGTAAAAAGTAAGTCCTTTACTATTTCTTATATTGAAAATATCCCATCCCAAGCACCGGTTGATGGATTTTTAACCCAGCGGATGCTGGACAAATCTTACTTTTGGCAAAAGAATCATTACGGTATTGATATTGCAGTACATGAAGGAGAACCTGTGCTTGCTGCAGCCGGAGGAAGAGTGATCTTTTCAGGCTGGACATATGATCTGGGTAATTTGATCATAATCTATCATGGTGATGAATATTTTACGCATTATGGTCATAATCAATTGAATCTCATTCAAAATCACGGTATTGTAAAAAGAGGAGATGTTATTGCCTTGGCAGGCAGTACAGGTATATCTTCCGGTCCGCATCTGCACTTTGAAATTTGGAAAGATGGTGATGCGATTGATCCTCTGGTGTTTTTTCCAGAATACAAAGAACGAGATTTGAGCGTTGAAAAAAATGGCTAAAATAAATTTTCAGAACATGAACAGCATGGTCGGACAAGATGCTGTTTTTCAGGGCGATATAAAACTTGATGAAGGCATCATTGTATATGGAACTGTCTACGGTAATATTCAGTCTAAAGGCGCTGTGCGTGTTTCAAGGACTGGCAAAGTTCATGGGGATATTTCAGCCAGCGATATCCATATTGGCGGCAATGTGGAAGGCGATGTTGTCGTGGAAAACAGGGCTGTCCTTGGCGAAGCTTCACTTTTGAATGGCAACTTAACTTATAAATCATTGATCATTGAAGAGGGTGCCCAGTTTCAAGGCCAGTGTATTATCCTTGGCAATGAAACAGCCAACGATGATTCCCAAATTGGTGAAGAGGGATTCTCATCAGGATTAGAAGACTCGCCTGAACACAATGAATGAAAACAGGGACGATTATTTCGCCCGTTCTTTTCAATATTTCCAAAAAATTATAAAAGATTCTGGTCCCGCTGCTTCAGCGTCATATTCACTCATTGGCGGTGTGTTGATTTTGGGACTGTTGGGATATTTCCTGGACAATTGGCTGGGGACAAAACCATGGCTACTTTTTATTGGTTTAATGCTGGCTTTATTTTCAGGATTTTATCAATTAGCAAAAACCGTCTGGCGTAAATAGCGTGTCTGCAATTCAATTTTCAATATTTATAGGTGTATTTTGTATGGGAACCTGGGGTTTAATAGCTGGCGGAATGATGCAATATGCTAGAGAAATTTTTCTAGGTATGATTGCACCATTGATCATAGGCGTTATTTCAATAGTATATCTTTCAATTGTGCATAAAAACTCTCCTGAAAAAGTAACCAGTGTGATAGTCAAATCATTTGCCGGTAAGATGGTATTCTATGCAGTATATTTTGTATATATTTTTGCTTTTTACACTTTTAATCCAATGCCTTTTATACTTAGTTTTGTTGGCTATTTTATAACGCTTCACATTGGTGAAGCGTTATTTTTAAGATCCATATTCAACTAGACAAAATTTATATCATCAAATGAGTGTAGCAGCTGATCAGAGCCACACCGCTGGCACGAGTGTATTAGACCAGGTTGGCGATAACATTATACACCATGTATCTAATAGTTCTTTAGATCAACCATTAATTCATTTACCGCAAATTTTCGGTATTAATTTTTCTGTGACCAAACATGTACTCATGTTGTGGATTGTTACCATTCTGCTAACCTGTGCTGTGATTATACCAGTCAGAAAATACCTGCAGCAAGATAAGCCGGTTCCCAGCGGCTGGATGAATGTTCTTGAATCGATTGTAAAGTTTTTTCGTGATTCAGTTATTCATCCTAATATCGGTTCCAAGTATAGCGAAACATGGGCACCCTTGATACTTACATTTTTCTTTTTCATTCTGTTTGCGAATGGCATTGGGTTAATCCCGGTTTTTGATTTCCTTGGAGCATTGAACCGCTTTGTATTCCAAGTCCCGGCAAGTGCTGAACACAATTTAATTAATTCTCTATTGCATGGAGGTGTTACGGCCACCGGAAATTTTAACGTAACCGCTGGCCTGGCGGTGATCACATTTTTTGCAATCATGATAGCTGGTATATACGCTCATGGATTTATTAATCATTGGAAAAATTTAGCACCACACGGCCTGCCCTGGCCAGTATATATCATTTTGATCCCGATTGAAATCATTGGCATGTTTGTAAAGCCTTTTGCATTAACCATGCGCTTGGCGGCCAACATGACTGGGGGTCACATTGCAATTTTAGCCATTTTATCATTCATGGCTATTTTTGCAGAAATGTTTCAAAGTACAGTGACAGGTTTGAGTTTGGCGCTTTTTTCAATTCCTATGGCCACAGCTATTTCAGGTTTAGAATTAATTGTTGTTATGGTACAGGCATATGTTTTCACACTGTTGTCTGCTGTGTTTATCGGCATGGCAATTAATGTACATCATTAATCAAAAATAAAGGAGAAACGTAAGATGGAAAATCTTCATTTGTTAGGAGTAGGACTGGGTCTTGGACTCATCGTGATCGGAGCAGGTATGGGCATTGGCCGCCTGGCTGCAGCTGCAGCTGAAGGTATTGCCCGTCAGCCAGAAGCATCCGATAAGATCACAGCCGCTGTTAATTTGCCCCTATTCCTGCTCGAAGGTGTAGCAATTTTGGGTGAAGTATTTGCCCTGTTGATTGTATTGATGAAATAACAATCTTTAAGGAAATATAATGAATAACCCTTTAGTCCAGCTTGATCCCGGATTATTTGTCTGGACCATCGTCACCTTTCTACTGTTACTTACGGTATTGTCAAAGTTTGCCTGGAAGCCGCTATTGAAAATGCTGAAAGAGCGGGAAGAGTTTATCCGTTCTTCACTGGAAGATGCGGAAAAGGCCCAGACAGAATTGGCAAAGCTAAATGCTGAAGGAGAGGAAATTATAAATAAAGCCCGTGCTGAAGCACAAACCATTCTTTCTGAAGGTAAAACTGCTTCTGCAAAATTGAAGGATGAGATTCTCAACGATGCCAAAGAAAAAGCGAAATCTATAGCTGCTGATGCTACAAAACAGATTCAAGTAGAGAAGGAAAAGGCGATTGCTGAGATCAAAAGTGAGGTTGTAAACTTATCGCTTTCTGTTGCAGAAAAGCTCATTAAAAAGAATCTTTCTGCAGAAGATAATAAAGCTCTTATAGATGAATCATTGTCACATGTAAAGAAATATGAAGCTTAACCAGCGTGCAAAGAAACTCGCCGTAATCCTTTTGGAATCATCCGGGGATAATGCGGGTGCAGTTCATACATCTCTACAACAGCTAGATAATCTGATAAAGAAAAATGCGCGGTTTAGGTCATTGCTGCAATCGAAACGCATTTCCAATGATAAAAGAACTGAAATTCTGCGGGAAGTGCTGGCAAGTTCATGCCACACCATCGCCATTGAATTTTTTGGTTTGATTGCAGAAGAAAAATCTGTGCAGCTTATTCGTCAAGTCATTAAAGCATATGATGCTTTATATAAAGAAAAAGCAGGAATTGTCTCTGTCCAGGCCCATGTTGCTCAGGAAATGGATACAGCAGATATCGATGCTTTACAGCAAAATCTGCAAAGGGCTATGAATAAAAAAGCTGATTTAAAAATTGAAGTTGATGGTCAACTACTAGGTGGAATCAAGTTGAGAATAGAAAACACGTTTCTGGATGCATCACTAAAAAGTAAATTGAATCGCTTGCAGACTGAATTGTTGCAATCCTAGAACCAAGGAAACATAATGGAAATTAAAACAGAAAATATAACTGAATTACTTCGGCAGCAGATCGAAAAATTTGATGTATCTGTAGATGTATCTGAAGTCGGTGAAGTCATCGAGATCGGTGATGGTATTGCTCGTGTAAGCGGACTTGAAAATGTCATGAGTTCCGAATTGGTGGAGTTGCCCAACGGCGTATTTGGCATGGCACTCAATCTGGAAGATGACAATGTCGGTCTTGTGCTTTTTGGCGAGAGTCGTAAAGTAAAAGAAGGCGATTTAGCAAAACGTACTGAACGTGTTGTAGAAGTCCCTGTGGGCAAAAGTATGCTAGGCCGGGTGGTGAACCCTTTAGGACACCCCATGGATGGAAAAGGTCCTATTGATGCAAAAGAGTTTCTTCCAATTGAGAGGAAGGCGTTAGGGGTCATGGCGAGACAACCGGTGAAACAGCCCCTGCAAACGGGAATCAAAGCGATTGATGCAATGATTCCAATCGGCCGCGGACAGCGCGAATTGATTATCGGCGATCGTCAAACGGGTAAAACCGCAATTGCTATTGATACAATCATAAATCAGATATATACCCACCAAACAGATGAACCCGTTTATTGTATTTACGTAGCTATCGGCCAAAAGGCATCCACGGTTGCAACCATAGTTGCCGAATTGGAAGCCAACGACGCCATGGAATATACAACGGTCGTTGCGGCCAATGCTTCTGACCCAGCACCAATGCAGTATATCGCACCTTATTCCGGTTGCGCCATGGGTGAACATTTCCGTGATAACGGCAAGCATGCCTTAATTATTTATGATGATTTATCCAAACATGCCGTTTCTTATCGTCAGATGTCATTGCTTTTGCGCAGGCCTCCCGGCCGTGAAGCATTTCCCGGTGATGTGTTCTATTTGCACAGTCGTTTGCTGGAGCGAGCTTCCAAACTTTCTGATGATTTAGGTGGGGGGTCTTTAACAGCGCTGCCGATCATTGAAACACAGGAAGGTGATATAGCGGCATATATTCCCACAAATGTTATTTCCATTACCGATGGACAGATCTACTTGGAAACAAATCTGTTCAATTCTGGAGTTCGTCCGGCTATTGATGTGGGTCTATCTGTATCCCGTGTAGGCGGTAATGCCCAGATCAAAGCCATGAAAAGTGTGGCTGGTACACTACGCTTGGATCTAGCACAATACCGAGAGTTGGAAGCTTTCGCTAAGTTTGGATCAGATTTAGATAAGGCAACTCAAGACCAGTTAACCCGTGGTGAACGCATGGTAGAAATCCTGAAGCAAAACCAGTATGTCCCTATGGATGTAGAAAAACAGATTGCCATCATTTATGCAGGTACGAAAGGATTTTTAGATGAAATTGAAGCTGATAAAGTTACTGAATTTGAAAAAGGTCTTTTTGATTATCTGGAAGCCAACAATGCCACTGAACTAAAATCCATAATTGACGAGGGCAAAATAAGCAGCGCAGTAGAAGCAAAGCTCGATGAAGCAATCACTGCATTTAAAGGAGGTTTCACCCTCTAAAAATGGCCAAGTTGAAAAATATTCGCAACCGGATCAAATCCGTTAAAAGCATTCAGAAAGTAACCAAAGCAATGAAAATGGTTGCAGCTGCTAAAATGCGCCGTGCCCAGGAGCATATGGAAGAAGCACGGCCCTATGCCAATCGTCTTTCCAATGTGATCAATCATTTGCTGCCGGATGTGGATCGTGACCTATTGGAATTATTGGATGTCCGTGAAGTAAATCGTGTAGGTTATGTTGTGGTAACCTCAGACAGAGGTATGGCCGGTTCATTTAACGCAAACGTCCTGAAAGTTGCACAAAGTGAGATTGATGCAATCGGGAAAGAAAATGTGGATGTATTTTGCATCGGTAAAAAAGCGCGCGACTATTTTAAAAAGCGTGATTACAATATTATTGAAAGTCATACTGATTTTTGGAATGAGTTGAACTATAGTCATGCAATAAATATTGGTGCAGGCGTTATCAGCCATTTTACTCATCAGCACGTGGAAGAAATACATGTGGTGTACAATGAGTTTGTGAATGTGGCTGCACAATATGTGCGAACAGAAGTGCTCTTGCCTCTAGTGTTTGAAGCAGAAAAAGATCAAACTGTTGGCCGACTGTTTGAACCCAATAAAGAAGATATAGTAAAAAGCTTGATTCCGCGTCATTTGAATATTCAAATGTGGAAATATCTGCTGGAATCTTATGCCAGCGAACATGCCGCAAGAATGCTGGCAATGGAAAATGCCACAGATAACGCTCAAGAAATGATTAAAGATTTAACATTACAATTCAATAAGGTTCGCCAAGCTACTATTACCACAGAAATGTTGGAAATCGTCAGCGGTGCCGAAGCCTTACAAAACTAAATTAAGGAACTGCTATGCCAGTTGTTGGAAAAGTATCGCAAATTATGGGCGCTGTGGTTGATGTCGTTTTTGAAGATGGCCAATTGCCCGAGATTTTAAATGCCCTCGAAATTGATCGTGGGGCAGATGGAATTTTAGTATTGGAAACAGCCCAGCATTTGGGAGAAAGTGTTGTTCGTACTATTGCCATGGATTCTACAGATGGGCTTGTCCGCGGTCAAAAAGTCGCCGATAAAGGTGAACCCATTTCTATGCCGGTAGGACCGGAAACCCTTGGCCGTTTATTTGATGTTATCGGCAATACCATTGATGGTAAGGAAGAAATTAAAACAGCTAAACGGAATCCCATTCACCGCCCTGCACCCAAATTTGAAGAATTAACCACATCCACAGAAATGCTGGCAACCGGTATTAAGGTTGTTGACCTTATGGAACCATATACCAAAGGTGGAAAGACAGGGCTTTTTGGCGGAGCTGGTGTGGGTAAAACTGTGTTGATCCAAGAATTGATTCGTAACATTGCTACGGAACATGGCGGTTATTCAGTCTTTGCCGGTGTGGGTGAACGTACGCGTGAAGGGAATGACCTGTATAATGAAATGAGCGAATCCGGTGTTATTGAGAAAACAACTATGGTCTTCGGGCAGATGAATGAACCGCCGGGAGCCCGTTTACGCGTTGGTTTAAGCGGCTTGGCCATGGCGGAATATTTCCGGGATGATGAAGGCAAAGATGTACTACTCTTTATTGACAATATTTTCCGTTTTACCCAGGCTGGTTCAGAAGTATCAGCCTTATTAGGACGTATGCCTTCAGCCGTGGGTTATCAACCCACACTCTCGACAGAAATGGGTGATTTGCAGGAACGGATTACGTCAACCAAGAAAGGGTCTATCACATCAGTCCAGGCAGTTTATGTACCAGCTGATGACTTGACCGACCCGGCTCCGGCGACTGCATTTGCCCACTTGGATGCAACATCGGTTCTGGAACGTAAAATTGCAGAATTGGGAATTTATCCTGCTGTTGATCCTTTGGCTTCGACTTCAAGAATACTTGATCCGCGCGTCATTGGTGATCGTCATTATAGTGTAGCCCGGAAAGTACAGGTTGTCTTGCAGAAGTATAAAGACCTCCAGGATATTATTGCTATTCTGGGTATGGACGAACTTTCAGATGATGACAAGCTCGCTGTGACACGAGCACGGAAAATGCAGAAATTCATGAGCCAGCCTTTCTATGTTGCGGAACAGTTTACCGGTAAAAAAGGCCGTTATGTGAGTTTAGAAGATACAGTTTCCGGTTTTGAAGCAATCCTGAATGGCGACGCTGATGAACTCCATGAAAATATGTTTGCTTATGTGGGTGCCATAGATGAAGCATTTGAAAACGCCAAGAAAGCTGGTGCCTGATGATCTCTTTCCAACTGGAAATAGTTACACCGACTAAAATTCTTGATGAAGGGCAGGTGGAATACGTCCGCTGCCCCGGACTGGATGGATCTTTTGGTGTGCTGGCCAATCATAGAGAAGCCGTTTTTGGGCTAGGTGTAGGTGAAATCAAAGTCACGCAAAACGGAAAAGATCATTACCTCGCCACCAGCGGTGGTTTTGCAGAAGTTTCCAAAGAAAAAATGGAGTTATTACTGGAAACATATGAACGAGCAGAAGAAATTGATACAAGCAGGGCAGAAGCTGCCTTACAACGAGCCCAAGAACGGAAAGAAGCAAAACATATTGATGCTGCACGTAATGAAGTATCATTACTGCGGGCGCTGAATCGATTAAAGGTTTCTAAACGCTGATTTCCAGTACAATCATACTTCAGCCGCTCGTAACTTTGAGCGGCTTTTTTTTATGTAAAAATAATTAACAAATGTTTAAAAGAACACACACCTGCGGAGAACTACGCAAAGAACACATTGGCGAATCAGTCAGTTTAAATGGCTGGGTAAATACAGTCCGCCTGCACGGACAGGTAATCTTTATTGACCTCCGGGACCGCTACGGCAAAACCCAGATCGTATTCAATTCTGAAGACTATGATGGTGATTTTGAAACGATTAAAAAACTGTCCATGGAAGATGTCCTTTCTATCAAAGGCAAAGTGCAGTCTCGGGGAGAAAATGCTGTAAATCCTGATATGCCAACAGGGGAAATAGAAGTCATTGTTGAAGCCATGGAATTGTTGAGTGAAACAGCGCCATTGCCTTTTGTGATCACCAACCGGAACAGCGCTTTGGAAGATTTGCGGTTGAAATACCGTTACTTGGAACTGCGGACAGATGAACTCCAGCATAATATAATTACCCGTCATAAAACGTATCAGGCTGTGCGCAGTTATTTATCTGAACAGGATTTTGTAGAAATAGAAACACCTGTACTGATGAAATCCACACCGGAAGGGGCCCGGGATTTCCTGGTACCCAGCCGACTGCACAATGGTAAATTTTATGCATTGCCCCAATCTCCCCAGATCTATAAGCAGATTTTAATGATCTCCGGTTTTGACCGCTATTTTCAAATCGTGAAATGTTTTCGGGATGAAGATTTTCGTGCCGACCGCCAACCGGAATTCACCCAGATCGATATTGAAATGTCCTTTGTGGATGAGGAAGATATATTTTCAAACATGGAAGGATTGACAAGGCATGTTTTTAAGGAAGTGATCGGTGAAGATTTACCAGATCCATTTCCACGGTTGACCTATGCGGAAGCCATGTCCAAGTACGGTTCAGATAAACCGGACATGCGCTTTGAATTATTCCTCCAAGATGTTAAAGAATTCACTGATAAATCTGATTTCAATGCTTTTAAATCAGCAGAATGTGTCAAAGCTATTATCGTTCCGGATGGAGCAAAATATTCCCGGAAAATTATTGATGGATTGACAGACTTTGTAAAGATGTACAAAGCTAAAGGCCTAGCTTTTATGAAAGGAGAAAATGGTGGATTAACGGGCGGCATTTCCAAGTTTTTCGGAGAGGATCTGCAAAAGGAATTTATCAATTACACTGGCGTGAATGATGGCGATATAATATTTCTGATCGGGGATGAGCGTTCCATAGTAGAACCTGCTTTAGGTGCATTACGCGTTGAAATTGCCAGACGTGAAGGTTTGACGGATCCAAATATGTATAAACCTTTATGGGTCACGTCTTTTCCCATGTTTAAGTTTGATGAAAAAGAAAAACGATTTATGGCCATGCACCATCCTTTTACAGCACCCAGGGTGGAGGATATTGATAAACTGGAATCAGATCCTGCAGCGGTCTTGTCCAGAGGTTATGATCTGACTTTGAACGGTCATGAAATTGCCGGCGGTTCCATTCGTATTCATTCACCGGATATTCAAAAAAAAGCATTTTCTCTTTTGGGGTTAAGTCTTGATGAAGCAGAAGAAAAATTTGGCTTCTTGTTGGAAGCTCTGACCTATGGTGCACCGCCCCACGGCGGTATTGCATTTGGTTTTGACAGACTGGTCATGCTCCTGACCGGATCGAATAACATTCGGGACGTAATTGCTTTCCCAAAAACCACATCAGCACTATCACTTATGGATGGATCGCCGGATACAGTCAGTAAGGAACAATTGGACGAGCTCGGCATCCTGCTCAAAAAGAAAAAATAAATTGACCTACCAAGATAAAGTTTGCATCATTAGCGGTGCAACGGATGGTATTGGTAAAGAAGCAGCTGTAAACCTGGCTGAAATGGGATTTACACTTGGTCTTGTGGGTAGGAATTCCGAAAAAATATCAGCAACTCAACATGAGATAACAAACACAACCGGTAATGAGAACATTACTTTCTTCCAGGCAGATCTATCGCTTATGGAGCAGGTTCGGCGATTAGCCGGGGAAATTCAAACCACCTACAATCGCATCGATGTATTATTGAACAATGCCGGCGCCTATATCGCAGATTTCAGAAAAACAGAGGAGGGATTTGAGAATACATTTGCCCTGAATCATCTTTCTTATTTTTTATTAACGGATTTGTTACTGGATATTATTAAAGCAACAAAAAATTCACGAATTGTCAACGTCGCTTCAGCTGCCCATTTAAACACCAACCTGAATTTTGATAAACTGCAGGGCTTCGATGGTTATAGGGGCTGGCCAGCCTATTGCAAATCCAAATTGTGCAATGTCATGTTCACGTATGAATTAGCCCGTAGACTGGAAGGAAGTGGTACAACCGCAAACTGTCTGCACCCCGGTTTTGTGAATACCAATTTTGGCAATAATAATAAAACCAGCGTACGCATGAGTTTATCCGCTGCGAAAGCAGTTGGCGCTATCAATGTTAAAAAAGGTGCATTGACCAGCATCTACTTGGCATCTTCTGATGAAGTAGAAGGTATCAGCGGAAAATACTTCTCCAAATGCAAATCCAAGCAAAGCTCCAAACAATCCAATGTTATAAAAGATCAGCAGCGCCTCTGGTCCGTGAGCGAAGAATTTTTAAGCTGACGCTCTTTCCTTTTTCATTATAACGCAATACATTCTGGTATGAAGCATATCAACAGTTTCCTGCTTTTAATCTTTCTTATTCAAAACCTGGTTGGACAGGTTGAAAACTGGGAGCGGAAAGCAAGTATCATGGTGGACAGCCAGATCATGGCCCGGGGAGTATCTGATAATCATGTATTGAACATCATGCGCCAGACACCCCGCCATGAGTTTATCCCAGTGGAGCAGCAGCCCAATGCCTACATGGATTATCCATTACCAATTGGTTATGAACAAACCATATCCCAGCCTTATATCGTTGGGTTGATGACATCACTTCTGCAGTTAAAAGGCCATGAAAAAGTCCTGGAGATTGGTACCGGTTCCGGCTACCAAGCTGCGGTATTGGCACCACTATCTAACGAAGTGTTTACCATTGAGATCGTTAAAGAATTAGCAGAAAGATCAGCAAAAAAACTAAAAGATCTAGGCTATAATAACATTCATGTAAAATGGGGGGATGGCTACCAGGGCTGGCCTGATGAAGCACCGTTTGATGCTGTTATTGTTACTGCAGCTCCGCCAGAGGTGCCACCGAAATTATTCGAACAGTTGAAAGTCGGTGGGCGTTTGGTTATTCCTGTAGGAAGTATCTGGCAGGAATTATGGGTCATTACCAAACTGGAGGGTGAAATCATGGATAAGGAATCGGTGATTCCCGTACGTTTTGTACCCATGGTGCACCCGGAAAAACCGATTCCGGATCAGGATTAACCAATCAATAGTGATTGATATATAGAGAAATTTTCTTCATCAAAACAGCAAAAGATCACGTTTTCCAGATGGTTATTATCTGTTAAATATTCTTGAATAATAGTTAAAGCTATCTGCGCTGCCTTCTCTTTTGGAAAATGATATACTCCTGTGCTGATATTTGGAAAGGTGATGGTGCTGATGTCATTTTCAACAGCCAGTTGCAGGGAATTTATGTAGCAATTTTTCAGCAATAATTCCTCATCATTATTTCCTCCACTCCAGATGGGTCCAACGGTATGAATCACAAATCGCGATTGTAGATGATATCCTTTCGTGATACGCGCTTCTCCTGTGGGGCAGCCGCCAATGGTTTTGCATTCAGTCAGCAGTTCCGGCCCGGCCGCACGATGAATGGCCCCATCCACACCGCCGCCGCCTAATAATGAGGTATTAGCCGCATTAACAATGGCATCCACTTTTATATCTGTAATATCACCTTGAATTATTTCAATTCTATTATTCATATTTTTCCAAGGTATAATTGAGGAGGAATTTCATTTCCTTAAACTGGATCATTCGTTCGGTTTCAGTGTCCGACCTTTCGCACTGATCCACAAAATCAAAGGGATCCCAGCCCGGTTCTTCTTTTTGCATGTCATGGATGACGGGATGATTGCCTACACGTTTATACCAGTATTTTGAATTCCAGTAATCAGGCTCCCGGCGGTGCAGGATAGCATGCCAGTAATTGCTGTCTGGATTTTCATGTTCCTGGGCGATGATATGGCAATTGTGAATGTTATCATTCAAAAGATGCAAGCCGGCTTTGGCCAGTGGCGCTGCAGTCAGTTTATCAATTTTTGCTGTTAAACTTTCATCCCATACCTTTTCAGGTACAAGTGGCGGAAGAGGATCGCGTTGTGTTAAAGTGGCAATTAAATTATCGAGTAACGGCATAATGGTCAGGTGATATTATGTCAGTTTCAGAAGTAATTTCAATCCCATAATGAACATCAAAACAATAGATATTAACAAATTTAAACGTATCGTGTTTTTTACAGGCGCCGGCATGTCCGCTGAATCGGGTGTGCCTACTTACCGCGGGGAAGGCGGCGTTTGGCATGAGTATAATTGGCGTGAATACGCCTGCCAGGAAGCATGGGAACTGAATCCGGAAAAGGTGTTCGATTTCCACGATTTGCGTCGAGAAGAAGCATTGAAATGCTTTCCTCATAAGGGACATGAAATCATTACTGCCGTACAAAAAGCTCACCTAAATGTAATAATTGTTACCCAAAATATAGACGGAATGCATCAGCGTGCGGGATCAAAGAATGTGATTGAACTCCATGGCAGTATTTGGCGGGTGCGCTGTGAAAGGGAAGGCTGGTTCAAGGATGATTTAAACCTGGGACCTTATAATAAAAGAAAATGTGACTGCGGTGCCTGGCTGCGTCCTGACATCATCTGGTTCAGCGATATACTGAATCCGGACACCGTTCAGCAAGCCGATGAAGCTGTATCCACATGCGATTTATTTGTTAGTATCGGTACGTCCGGAGTGGTGTGGCCCGCCGCTGGTTATCCACAATTGGCCAAATCTACGGGAGCCTTGTGTATCGAATTGAATCCCCAACCCAGCGAACAGTCAATGATATATGACAGGGTGTATCAAGGTAAAGCAGGAGAATTGCTCCCGCAATTATTCAATATGTGACGGCGGACACGGCTTACGGTTGATTATCTGCGGTATTATTAGTCAGAAGACCTAAAGGATGAGCCATGAAGAAAGATAATTATACTGAAAATCAGATTCGCCAATATTTAATTCAATTACAAATACAACACCGCTGCGGACTGATAATTGCCGATAACAGGGATGAAAACGAAAAATATAAAGATAGATTCCTGCACCTGCTGAAAATCATTGGACCCCTTGCCAAGGCATAATTTATTTATTTGATTGAAAACTATTAACCCGGTAACTTTAAATTATCGCGTACCTAAAGGAGGATATGATGAAACAGTTCACACTTTTTATTACACTTGTTTCCCTGTGTTTCGGCGGAGATAAAATTGCTAACCTGCTGCAATCCCAAATCCAACAGCTACCCCCGGAAATTCAGCAGCAATTTTCCAAAAAAGCACTTTCTTGGAAAAACATCCCCGGGAAACCTTTTAACCGAACCATGATGGACCCCAGTGACTTATTGGGTGAATGGATGCATGAAGATGAAGAGTCTACAGTTTGGATGACAGTGGGGACAGATCAGACAATCATGAACTTTATGCAACTTAACGGCTTGGAACCTGCAGAAGGCGGAGTTGATGTAACAGGTACTGCTTCCGTTACAATGGATTATATGGTGGCACAAGCTCAGTCTTATGATGGTTATGACATTTCAATTGTCTTTTTATCTAATAATCCAATGGATACGGAAAGTGATTACGATTATTATGATGACGATGAAATTCCTGAAGATATAGAATTGCCGTATTTTAAATTTATGCATATGTCATTTATGGGTTACAGTGACACTGGTTTTATGATTGCGGATACTGTTGATGGTGAAATGATGGGTTATGAATATGAAATTGAAGATGCAGCTGATTATATTTCTATCGATACAACTTCAATGAGAGTAGATATTTCAGCATTAACGGTTGCCAATGATGCTGGAGATACGACCTATACTATCTCAGGTACAATAGTTCCCGGAACCATGGACCTGGTAGCTGATACCCCTTTTGAAATGCCAATTTTAGCAGATGATTCTGGTCCGGATCCGGGTGATGATGAAACCATGACCTTGCAGTTTTTTGAAGATGGAACAGGCCTAGAAATATGGTCAGGGATTGAAGAAGATTATTATTACGGTTACTATGAATATTCCGATACATCGGAGATTGAGTGGTCAGCGACTGATGATTCGATTACACTCATTTTTATGCATGAGGGTTATTATTATGGATATGAAGAGTCTGATACAATCTCTCTTGCCTATGAAGTAACAGATGATATGTTATCTCTTTCAGCTGAATTTGATTTTTGTGAAATGATGGGAGATGATTATTATTACTATTATTATGATTCATTGAATTGTTATGATATGTTTGAAATGCAATTTGGTATTATGGATATCCAGGACATCACTCTCGATTTCTGGATGGAAATGAGTTATAGTGGTCCATTAGCCATTGCCGGAGAAATTGGGTTGCAACCCGGTCAATTCAAACTGCACCAGGCTTATCCCAACCCATTCAACCCAACGACTACACTGAAATATGAAATGGGTTCAGCAGGATCAGTTTCCATTGATGTATTTGATGTAAATGGCCGCAAGATTCGCAGTCTGTATAATGGCATTCAAATTCCCGGCCAGCATGAGATCCGTTGGGATGCGAAAGATGATCACGGACGAAGTATGAGTTCCGGAGTTTATTTATTTAAGGTGAATGTAAATGGCAAGCAACAGACTGCCAAATCCCTTCTATTGAAATAATTAAATCCTGAATCAGAAAGTCAAAGCCCTCCCGATTTCGGGAGGGCTTTTTTTATGTAAATTTCAACTATGCAGGATATGGGAAAACTGCTACTTATTATAGGAGTTGCATTAGTTCTAGCCGGTTTAATTCTTTATGGTGCCGGAGACCGCTTTACCTGGCTGGGTCGCCTGCCGGGAGATATACGCATCGAAAAGGAGAATTTCAACTTTTATTTTCCCATTACTACTATGATCCTGGTGTCCATTGTATTGACGCTTTTGGTCCGGTTCTGGCAGTATTTTAAATAATTTATGGTCGTTTGTAGCGGCCCAAGAGTTCCGCTTCCGCCAGGATGTGACCAGCCATGGCTTTTTTGATGTCCTGTTTACTGCTGCCCGCAGGCAGGTCCAGTTTCATATCCAAAGCATAGAGTTTGAAGAAATAGCGATGTGTACCATAGGGCGGACAGGGACCCCCATAATCATTCCGGCGCCAGCTGTTGTGGCCCAGTTGCACTCCAGCCAGCTTTGACAAATCAACATTTTCAGCAAGTTCTGTTGTTTTGCCGTCAAGGTTAAACAGAATCCAGTGATCCCAGGTACCTACCGGCGCGTCAGGGTCATCATTGATAAGCACAAAACTGGCTGTATTTTCAGGGATGTCACTCCACACAAGGGGCGGTGATATATCATCACCATCGCAGGTGTATTTAATGGGAATCAGGGCACCATCTGAAAAAGCAGAACTGGTTATTTTCATGACAACCTCCTTATGTTTTGGTTGTTGACCAACTATTATGGCAGAAAACAGCAGCAAGATCAGCATTATTTTAACGCCAGTCATATGTAATTGTACTCCATGGCGGTGAAAAGTTCAAGGGCAGTACTTCATTTACAACTGGTCATCACAGTAAATTTTAATATACCATGAACCATATTCTGATTACAACAGCCCTGCAGGCCGAAGCCCAACCTTTGATAGAACATTATCAATTGGAGAAAAAACAGTGCTCTGCAAATATATTCTATTTCCAGCGGGGCGTGATCACCTGTCTGACAACTGGTGTCGGCGAAAAAAATGTTCGTAAACGATTAGGTGCATTCCTAAATGAGACAGTTTGCAGAAATACCATACTTATGAATATGGGAATTGCTGGTGGAAACCAAGATGCGACTGAAATTGGAAAATTATATTTGATAAATAAGATTACTGATGAAAAGAACGGTAAGGTCTGGTTGCCAGATGCGTTATTGAAAACCGGTCTTCCTGAAATGCCACTCTCTTCAGTTTCCAAAGGTGTAACGGATGGCGGGAATCAATATGCTGGACTTGTGGACATGGAAGGGGCGGCCATTTTTGAGACAGCCGTGCAGTTCATTCCGGTCCACTGCCTGGTTTTTCTGAAGATTGTTTCAGATCATATGGATGAGATACTGGACAGTCCCGAACAAGTTGTCTCGCTTATTAATAAACAATTACCAGAAATTGATGGATTAATATCATTAATGCAAAATTCTGGATTAGTTAGAACACCTTTACTGAATGACCAGCATGAACACCTGTTAAATGGATTAAAAAAATCATTAAAACTGACCGCAACACAAACCTACCAATTAAAAGACAAAGCTGAAGGATTTATAGCTGTACAAGATGATGATATTGCATTTTTATCCCAATATCTCAAAGTTGAAATAAAAACAAAACAAGAACGAACAAAAGTTTTCCATGAGATCTGCACCAGACTATCTGCCTGATTTTTCCCACATCTATATTGAAGAAGGCGCAGAAAAGTATCCGCTTACTCAAGACATCCTGCAGCGATTTCCTGATGCTGTACAAGTAACTATTTCCGATTATAAAACAGCCTTCAATCGTTCCGGCCAGGATTTTATACAACAAAAGAAAAGTATGAAACTGATCCTGGCAGTAAAAAAACCACCTTTTATTTATGAATCCACTGATATTCTCCAAGATGCCGGTTTTGAGAATTTTGTATATACAACGCCTCTGCTGAATTGTCTCTATAATTGCCAGTATTGTTTTCTGCAGGGCATGTATCCTTCAGCAAACCTGGTGGCCTTTGTCAATGAGGATAATTTTTTTAATGAGGCAAGGAATGCCATCTACCATCGTGAAAATAGGGATCAGCCGCTGGTCTTATCTATATCCTACAATACAGATTTGCTGGCCTTCGAAAATATTATTCCTTTCTGCCGGCACTGGATTGAATACGCAGCAAACCAACCGGATGTATTAATCGAAATCAGGACAAAGAGTGCCCTCTTCAATGCGTTAAAAAACATTGATCCGAACAGGAATGTGCTGCTCAGCTGGACGTTGTCACCAAAAGTAGTCGTGGAAAAATATGAATGGGATACACCGCCATTGGCCAAACGGCTAAAAGCGGTTCGTCAAGCGCTGGCAAGAGGGTGGAACGTACGTCTGTGTTTTGATCCGGTAATGATTATTCCTGAATGGCAGAAAGTTTACAGCCATTTTCTGGATGATGTTTTTAGCGCATTACCGGCTGATCAGATTTATGATACCGTGGTGGGTGTATTCCGGATGAATAAGGATTTTTTCCAGCGGGCGCGGAAGCGAGAGCCTAGAATAGATATTTATTACAAGGATTATGAATTAAAGGATGGTGTTCTTTCGATCGCGAAAGATAAAAGGGCAGAGGTAAAGGCTGTTATTTCAGATAAACTCGATCAATATTTAGAAAAGAAAAAAATCGATATCTGGAATAGTTAAACATATTTTACTCAAAAAGCATGTTTTCATTTGCTAATAATTCTTCTGCAAATTTTTGTTCAAATAAATTTTCCGGCATCGCATCAGGTAACAGCGCTGGGTCAGCGTTAATGACGTACTCCAGATCTGCTTTGAATTTTTCTCGATCCCCTGCTTTGGTGTGTAAAAACTGCGCTCGTAATACATAAGTACCCAAATAATCAGGATAGGCAGCGATCGCTTTTTGAAAATATTCTTCCGACCTGGACAACTCTACACCGGGGAGGCGGGCGTACAGTGCACCGAAAAAACGGTAGGGTCCTCCATAGAAAAATTCAGGGTCAAGAGCCAACACACGATGCATCAACGCTTCGCCCAGTTCTCTGTACTCCAGGCGCATGCGTACAGGTTTGGTTGAAAAATAACGACCTCTATTCGCTGCCCACCAATACAAAGCACTTAAATATTTCTTTTCCACAACCGATACCGCCTCAGTGACCTTGACCATGGAATCGCCCTGTACAGCTGCTTTTGCGTTTTGAAAAACTTCCGATTGCTCGACAATTTGAATCGCTAACCGTTTACCCATCATAAACAGGCTATCCTTTTGAGCTGGATCAGTCTCGATATAATACCCTTCAAAATGATATGCTCTGCTTAATAATAAAGCTATTTCCAGATTATCCGGCTCTAGGGAATGAACTTTTTCCAGAAAAAAGGTGGCAACAGTAGCGTTTTTCCGATTAATACGTTTATTCCAGTTATCATAGGCTTGTGTCTTGAGATATTGCACATTTTCCTGGTACGCTTCTTCCTGCGTGAATGGCGCTGTTGTTTTGCAGGCAGTGAAGGCCAGCACAAAAAGTATTAATAATTGTGTAAATTGCGTGAGTGTTAACTTATAGACTTTGCACATTCGAAGACGCATTTTTAAGGCGTGGTATATCTGCCTGTTTCTCAAGGCTGAAAACTTAATACAGAATCACTAAAGGATGAAGAAAACTATTGAATTAAAAGGTGTTGATTTACAGACACTTCTTGGCGTAGCCGATACCCATGTTCGTTTGTTAAACGATACATTTTCTACAGAAATACTGGTGCGCGGGAATGAAATTAAGCTGGATGGGTTAAAAAGGGATGTGGAAATGGTACATGAGATCATCCACGAAATGATCCTGACAGTGAGTCGCAAAGGGACATTAACGAAAAAAAACGTTCACCAGCTGATCAAAGTAATCCGGTCTGAAAATGGACATACTAAGGAAGTTCCTCATGAAGTGATTCATTATGGAAAAAAAGGTGCCATCGTTCCGCGGACAGCTGGCCAGAAACACTATGTGCAGATGGTCAACAGGGATGATATTGTATTTTCAGTTGGACCCGCCGGAACGGGCAAAACATTCATTGCTGTGGCCTTTGCCGTAGCGGCATTGGAAAATCACGATGTAGACCGCATCATTTTATGCCGTCCTGCTGTTGAAGCTGGGGAGAGTCTGGGGTTTCTTCCGGGCGATCTGAAAGAAAAAGTGGACCCGTACCTGACACCGCTTTATGACGCGCTGAATGAAATGGTGCCGGCCAACAAACTAAAACCGATATTAAACAAAAATATCATCGAAATAATCCCCCTGGCATATATGCGCGGCCGGACCCTTAACAACTCTTTTCTGATCTTGGATGAGGCGCAGAATTCAACCCCCATGCAGATGAAAATGTTCCTGACCCGCTTGGGTGTGAATTCCAAAGCCATCATTACAGGGGACATTACACAGATTGATTTACCCAAACGTTCTGACTCCGGACTGATCGATGTCATAAAGATCCTTAAAGGAGTGGATGGTATAGGCTTCGTAGAACTGAATGAAAGCGATGTGGTGCGTCATAAACTGGTGCGGGATATCATTAAGGCCTACGATAAGGCCAATGGAGGCAATAAGGAGTAAATTTAAGTGCTGGGTTATACCGTAAAAATCCATGTTTCCCGGAATAAACAATACTAACTTTCGGCGCAATTTTTAGCGATAAATTGCCCGAGACGGAAACAGACAATTATTAAACAAACGATGTTTTTTTACATATATCAGGGCTTTACGGGGCTACTGTGTTCTAGTCATGAAGTGGTTGTTACCAACAATAGCCTTAGCCATCCGCTATTTACGCAAAAATTAAGGTCTAATTATGAATTCAAATGAAGTTGTGATCATTGCAGCAAAACGAACACCAGTGGGAGCTTTTCAGGGCAGTTTAGCTTCTGTTTCCGCTCCTAAACTCGGTGCTGTTGCCATAAATGCAATATTGGATGAAACGGGTATTGATGTCAATGTTGTGGATGAAGTGATCATGGGCAATGTTCTTGCGGCAGGTCTGGGCCAAGCTCCGGCGCGGCAGGCGGCATTATTTGCCGGGCTGCCTAACAGCGTTGAATGCCTGACGATCAATAAAATGTGCGGCTCGGGTTTGAAAGCGGTCATGCTGGGCGCGCAGGCCATTCAGTGTGGCGATGCCGAAGTAGTTATTGCTGGCGGTATGGAAAATATGTCAGCAGCTCCGTATTTATTAATCAAGGGGCGTTCCGGTTATCGGCTGGGACACGGTAGCATTGAAGACAGTGTGATCAAAGATGGTCTCTGGGATGTGTATACTGATCAGCATATGGGCAATTGTGCGGAAATGTGCGCTCGGGATAAGAATTATTCCCGTGAAGAACAGGATGCATTTGCGGAACAATCGTACAGCCGTGCGCTAAATGCGCAAAAAGAAAAATTATTTAGTAATGAGATAACAGCTGTGGAAGTGCCCCGGCGTAAAGGAGACCCTGTCGTTATTGCTGAAGATGACGAACCGGCCAGGGCTGATTTCGATAAAATGAAAACACTGCGTCCTTCCTTTGAAAAAGATGGTACTGTAACCGCTGCCAATGCTTCCAAGATCAATGATGGCGCAGCTGCTGTATTAATGATGTCAGCGGCAAAGGCGGAAGAACTGGGACTCAAACCAAAAGTGAAAATTGTCGCCCAGGCATCAGCAGCGCAAGAACCAGAGTGGTTTACAACAGCGCCCGTCAAGGCCATAAAAACCGTTTTGGATAAAGCAGGTCTTGATTCGGCAGCAATTGACCTCTGGGAAATCAATGAAGCTTTTGCTCCGGTAGCCAAGGCAGCCATTGATGATTTCAATCTTGATGAAAATATCGTGAATGTTAACGGCGGTGCCATTGCTCTGGGCCATCCCATCGGCGCCAGCGGCGCGCGCATCCTTACTACTTTGATCTATGCCATGGAAAATAAAAAAGCAAAAACCGGGCTAGCCACGTTATGTATTGGCGGTGGTGAAGCTTCGGCATTAATCGTGGAAAAGGTATAATGGATTTTTCGTACACAGAAGAACAACAGCTAATACAAAAAACTGCCCGTGAATTCGCCAAGGAGCATTTGGCTCCGGGTGTGATAGAACGGGATGAAAAAGCTGAATTTCCCAAAGAACAATTAAAAATGTTTGGCGAATTGGGCTTTATGGGTATGATGATTCCCGAAAAGTGGAGCGGAGCGGGTCTGGATACCATCAGCTATTGTATTGCCATGGAAGAAATTTGCAGCGTGGATGCATCTATGGGTGTCATCATGTCGGTAAATAATTGCCTAGTGTGCCATTTATTGTATAAATATGCCAACAATGACCAGCGCGAGAAATATTTAAAAAAATTGGCGTCCGGTGAATGGTTGGGCGCTTTTTCATTGAGTGAGCCGCAATCGGGTTCAGATGCCAGCAATATGCTCGCCTTCGCTCAAAAAGATGGTGATCACTATATAATTAATGGTACGAAAAACTGGGTGAGTAATGGTATCAGTTCAAATGTTGTCGTTATTTTTTTAATGACCGAGAAGGGCATAGGTTACAAAGGAATTTCCACATTGATAGTTGAAAAAGGTACGCCCGGTTTTTCCCATGGGAAAAAAGAAGATAAACTGGGTGTCCGCGGCTCTGACACATGTGAACTTTATTTTGAGAATTGCAGGGTTCCGGTTGAAAATTTAATCGGTGCAGAAGGCAAGGGATTCAAAATAGCTTTGAGTACTCTGGATGGGGGCCGCATTGGGATTGCCAGCCAAGCCCTGGGTATTGCCAGAGCAGCTTTAGAACGTTCAGTGGAATATGCAAAAGAACGGAAGCAGTTTGGGAAAACCATTGGTTCCTTTGGAGCAATCCAGGATAAAATTGCTACGATGGCAACCAATGTGGATGCATCCAGAATGTTGATCCATCGTGCAGCAAAATTGAAAGATGAAGGCAAACCATTCAGAAGGGAAGCGGCCATGGCGAAAGTGTTTGCTTCACAAACGGCCATGGATGCAGCGACAGATTGTGTACAGATATTTGGCGGCTATGGATATATGCAGGAATATGGCGTAGAACGCTTAATGCGTGATGCCAAAATTACCCAGATCTATGAAGGTACATCCGAAATCCAGCAATTGGTTATTGCCAAATCAGTATTGGGGAATTGATGATAGCTTTAGATCCAAAGAAAATTGATTGGGACAGTCTGGGATTTGATGCCCTTGAAACCAAAAGCATGTTTAAAGCAACATGTAAAACGGGTGAGAGCTGGAGCGGGGGCGAACTTGTACCTTATGGCACAATACAATTATCACCAGCTGCCGGAGTGTTGAATTATGGACAAGGTGTATTTGAAGGAACAAAAGCATTTCGAACCGTAAAAGATCGCATCATCATGTTCAGGCCGGAAATGAATGCGCAGCGGATGGCCATGTCAACCAAACGGCTTTGTATCCCGGAAATGAATACAGAGTTTTTTCTTCATGCTATTGAAAGGACAATTCAGGATAATATTGAATATATTCCACCTTATAGGAAAGGTAGCCTGTATATACGCCCGATTGTTTGGGGTACATCACCAGCGCTGGGTGTTCGACCAGCTGAAGAATATACTTTTATGATTTTTGTGTCTCCTGTAGGCCCTTATTTCAAAGATGGGGTAAAACCGTTACATTTAAAAGTCTCCGATGAATATCATCGTGCCGCACCTAAAGGAATCGGTAATGCTAAGGCCATCGGTAATTATTCTGCATCATTGTTTCCGCTTTCAGAAGCAAAAAAAGAAGGTTTTGATGAAGTCATTTATTTAAATGCTAGTGATGAACGACTTATAGAAGAACTTGGTTCTGCTAATCTATTTGTTTTTAAAGGAAATACATTAAAAACCCCAAAGCTGTGTGGTTCCATACTGCCTGGTATAACCCGAGATTCCGTTATCAAATTAGCCAGAGAAAAACTGGGTTTTGATGTGCAGGAAACAGATGTTTCTTTGGATGTAGTATTAGCAGCAGATGAAGTGTTTTGTACAGGAACAGCAGTGGTTGTAAACCCAGTGGGAAAAATCACTCATCAAGGACAAGAACATAGTTTCAATAATGGTGTTACAGGTCATGTCACTGGAAAAATCAGAAAAATGTTATTAGGTATTCAGCGAGAAGAATGTGAAGACACATTTGGCTGGCTACACCCAGTTAATGAACACAAATCAGGATAGGTATTAAATGCAAACGGTGTTTGAGGAAATGAATTTTAAAGATCATGAACAGGTAGTTTTCTGCAATGATCCTGATACTGGCTTGAAATCTATTATTGCTATACATAATACAACAATCGGACCTGCTTTGGGCGGATGTAGAATGTGGAATTATAAATCGGAAGATGATGCTTTAAAAGATGTATTACGTTTATCACGAGGTATGAGCTATAAAGCTGCCATTGCCCAGCTCAACCTTGGGGGTGGTAAAGCAGTCATATTCGGTGATTCCAAGAAAGATAAGTCTGAAGTCTTGTTTCGTTCATTTGGACGATTTGTACAAGGCCTGGGTGGCAGATATATCACCGCTGAAGATGTCGGAACAACTGTACATGATATGGAATGGGTGCGCATGGAAACACAATATGTGACCGGTATTTCCCGGGCATTGGGTGGCAGCGGCGATCCTTCACCGGTCACGGCATTCGGTACGTATATTGGCATGAAAGCCACTGTGAAAAAACAGATGGGTAAAGATAGTTTGAGTGGATTAAAAGTTTCTGTACAAGGTGTTGGCAATGTTGGATATCATTTATGTAAATACCTTGCTGAAGAAGAAGTGGAGATTTATGCGACGGATATTGATCAACAGAGCTTGAAAAAAGTCGCTGATGATTGCAATGCATCTATTATAGATCTGGATGAAATTTATGATCTTGATGTAGACATCTATGCACCTTGTGCCTTGGGAGCGACTATCAATGATGATACCTTGCCCAAATTGAAAGTGTCTATAGTTGCCGGAGCAGCCAATAATCAATTAGCAGAGGAAGCTAAACACGGGCAAGCACTGAAAGATATGGGTATTTTATATGCACCGGATTATGCTATCAATGCGGGTGGATTAATCAACGTCGCTAATGAAATTGATGGCTATAACAGAGAAAGAGCCTTTAATCAAGCCGAAGGTATTTACGACACCTTGATGACCATATATAACACCTCTGATAAGGAAAATATTCCAACAAACAAAGCTGCTGAAAAAGTGGCCATCCAACGCATGGAAGAAATCAGCAAATTGCGCAATGTATTTCTGCCAAAGCAAAACCCGATGAACAAGCGGGATAATTAAAAATGCACCCCAGACGCAAAGCTAGAATTGGCGTGCTCTGTGCATTATACTCTGCAGCTCAAATCAATGAAGAACCGAAGAAAATTCTCAAAGATGTTTATAAGCGGGAAAAATATAGTAACGGCAATAAAGATTTTATTCGCTCACTTTTTATGGAAACCATCTCCCAGGTTGAGGGATGTGATAAGTTGATCGATGAACACCTAAAAAATTGGGAATTCAGCCGTATCGCATTATTGGATAAACTGATTATGCGCATGGCGATTACAGAAATGCTGTTTATCAATGATGTACCGCCAAAAGTTGTGATAAGTGAAGCAATCGAAATCGCTAAAGAATACAGCACTGCCGAAAGTTCAAGTTTTGTCAATGGTATTCTGGATGCAGTGTATAAACAATCAATATTATATAAGCCAAAACAGGCAAAAGCCAGTTAATCAAGATGAATATATTAAAAAAGATTTTAGGAACAAAATCCGAACGTGATACAAAGAATTTGCAGCCCATGGTATATGAAATAAATGCTATTTATGAAACACTCAGTGGCAAATCAAATGATGATCTTGTAGCCCGCACTATAGCGATGAGAAATGAAACCATTTCGGCTCGAGATGCTGCCAAAGAGAAAGTGGAAACAAAGGGCTTGGCAAAAGAGGAATTCAGCAAAGTTGTTCATGAAGTCACACAAGCAAAACTTGATGAATTGCTCCCGGAAGCGTTTGCCATGGTCAAGGAAACATGCAGACGTCTCATGGGCCAATCCTTGCGTGTTGTTGGCCAGGAAATCACGTGGGAAATGATTCCATACGATGTGCAGCTGATTGGCGCGATCGCTTTGCACAAAGGCAGAGTGACAGAAATGAAAACGGGTGAAGGAAAAACATTGGTTGCCACAATGCCCCTTTATCTAAATGCGCTGGCGAATCAGGGTACTCATTTAATTACAGTGAACGATTACCTTGCCCAGCGTGATGCTGAATGGATGGGTGAGATCTTTAAGCGCCTTGGCTTAACCGTTGGTTTTATCTTGAACTCCATGGATAATGAAGCCCGTCAGGAAGCTTATAATTGCGATATTACCTATGGAACCAATAATGAGTTTGGGTTTGACTATCTCCGTGATAATATGGCTTTATCGGCAGCTGATAAAGTTCAGCGTAACCATGTCTATGCGATTGTTGATGAAGTGGATAGTGTACTCATTGATGAAGCCCGAACACCTTTAATCATTTCTGGAGCTGTAGATGCGCCGATAGATAATACATCCCGAGACCTTAAACCGTTGGTACAAAACCTGGTTAAAAAACAGCAAACCCTTGTAACTGAGTTGGTGATAAGTGCAGAAAAACTACTGACTGAAGGTAAAGATGATGATGCCGGATTGAAACTCCTGCAGGCAGTCCATGGTATGCCAAAGCATAAACGGTTGTTGAAGATTTTCCAGGAAAAAGGTATGCAGTCATTGACTCAATCCATAGAGTCTGATTACATGCGCGATAAAAAATTGCATGAAGTAGACGAAGACCTTTATTTCAGCGTTGATGAAAAAACACATGTCATTGATATTACAGATAAGGGCCGGGAAGCGTTAGCACCTGATAACCCGGATATGTTCGTCATTCCAGATCTCGGCGAAATCCTTCAAGATATAGATGAAAATGATTCAATTGACACAGGTCAAAAACAGCAGGAAAAAGAACAAGCTCACCAGCTCCATGCAGAACGGAGCTCAAAGATTCATACTATCAGTCAGCTACTTCGAGCCCAAACACTTTATGAGAAAGATGTTGAGTATGTTGTCCAGGATGGGCAGGTACTCATTGTCGATGAATTTACCGGTCGTATTCTTCCGGGGCGCCGTTACAGCGACGGTTTACACCAGGCCATTGAAGCCAAGGAAAATGTTGAGATCAAAAGAGAAACTCAAACGCTAGCCACGATCACGATTCAAAATTATTTTCGTATGTATGATAAACTGTCCGGAATGACAGGTACGGCTGAAACAGAGGCAGAAGAATTGAGCAGTATTTATAATCTGGATGTGATGGTTATACCTACAAACGAAACTGTCATTCGCGATGATAGAGAGGATTTGGTGTACAAAACAAAACGTGAGAAATACAATGCTGTCATCGATGAAATAGCTGAATCCCATCACAAAGGACAGCCGATGCTGGTAGGCACAATATCAGTGGAAGCATCAGAATTACTATCCAGAATGCTTAAGCGCCGCGGTATCCCCCATAACGTTTTAAATGCCAAGCAGCACAAAAGTGAAGCCGAAATTGTTGCCAGGGCGGGTCAGACCGGAGCAGTCACCATAGCGACAAATATGGCCGGCCGTGGTACAGATATCAAACTGGGAAAGGGTGTGATAGAATTGGGCGGACTGCATATTCTGGGGACAGAACGTCATGAATCACGCAGGATTGACGATCAGTTACGGGGCCGATCCGGGCGGCAAGGCGATCCAGGCTCATCACAGTTTTATCTATCTCTGGAGGATGACTTGATGCGCTTATTCAATTCTGAACGCGTGGCTAAAATTATGGATAAGATGGGTGTTGAAGAAGGTGAAGTAATTACCCATAAAATGGTTACACGGGCAATTAGTAATGCGCAAAAGAAAGTGGAACAGCGCAACTTCGGTATCCGCAAACATTTGCTTGAATATGATGACGTCATGAATCAGCAGCGACAGGTTGTATATGACCTGCGCAATCAAGCGTTGCAAGGTAAAAACCTGCGTGAAACGGTCTTGAATTTGATTTCTGATTATATTGATGATGAATTTGAAACACAGGGTAGCGAAAATCCGAGAGATTGGGATTGGGAGCATTTAAAGCATATTTTTTCCTCAGTACTTATGGTAGATGTGAACACGGATGAGTTACTACCGGAAAATGGAAATGAATTGAGTGTTGATGATATCCATCAACGCATAATGGATGAAGCAGCGGGTATGTATCAAGCCCGGGAAACACTCATCCCGGAAGATGTTATGCGCAGTTTTGAGCGGTTTGTGATCCTGCGCTCGACTGATGAAAAATGGAAAGATCATCTCTATGCTATGGACCAGTTAAGAGAAGGCATAAACCTCCGCGCCTATGGTCAGAAAAACCCGTTGTTGGAATACAAATCTGAAGGGTTTCAGATGTTCAGGGAAATGATGTCCTCCACAAACAAAATAACTTTGCAGCGTTTATTCAGAACACAATTACAAGGTGTGGAGCAACAACCCCAGGCGCAGCAATATTCGCCCAGAAATGTACAGCTCCAGCATCAAGACACAACAGGCATGGGAATGACTGCCCAGCCGCAGGAAACACAGCAGTCAAATAGACCACAGCAAGCCACAAAAGCACCTATTCATGCTGAAAAAAAGATTGGTCGCAATGAAAAAATAAAAATGATCAGTCCCAGTGGAGAAGAAATAGAAATAAAGTTTAAAAAACTGCAAAATTACATTAATAAAGGCTATACGAAAGCAGCTTGAGCAAAACAAACAAATTAGGTTTTAATACAAAAGCTGTTCATGTAGGGAATGAAGCCGATAAGGAAACGGGCGCCGTTATACCACCTATCTACGCCACTTCTACCTATAAGCAGGAAAGTGTATCCAAAAATAAAGGCTATGATTATTCCCGTGCAAACAATCCAACGCGAAGAATGCATGAACAAAATATCGCTTCGTTAGAGGGTGGGGCCCACGGTATTGCATTTTCTTCTGGGATGGCTGCAACGACTGCTTTATTTCAAACTTTCGATGCAGGAGACCATTTTATTGTTTCCCGCAATACTTACGGCGGCACTTACCGTGTGTTAGAAAAAGTGTTTAAACGCCATGGATTTTATGTTGATTTTATCGAAACTAAAAAATTAGATACTGTAAAGAAAACGTTCAAACCCAATACAAAAATGGTGTTTATAGAAACACCCACAAACCCACTGTTGGAAATAACAGATATTCAGTCACTTTCAGAAATATGCAAAAGTAAAGATGTTCAGCTTGGCGTAGATAATACTTTTATGAGCCCTTATGGACAGCGGCCCTTGGAACTAGGTGCTGATGTTGTTATGCACAGTTCAACAAAATTTATTGGCGGTCACAGTGATTTGCTGGGTGGTGTTTTGATTACCAATAAAGATGAATTGGCTGAAAATCTGCATTTTATTCAAAAATCAGGTGGTGCCATTCCCAGTGCCTTCGATTGCTGGCTGCTATTACGTTCGACTAAAACACTGTCATTAAGAGTCCAGCGACAATGTGATACAGCAATGAAACTGGCACAGTGGTTGGAAGAACAAAATTTAGATAGAGTGATCTATCCGGGATTGGCATCATTTTCACAGCATGATTTAGCTGCTAAACAACAATTGACGCCTGATGGTAAACCTATATTTGGGAGCATAATTTCCATTGATCTTGGTACTATTCAAGCAAGAGACAACTTTTTAGCTAAACTGAATATATTTTTATTAGCAGAAAGTTTGGGAGGGGTTGAAAGTTTAATCTCAAATCCATTTAATATGACCCATGGAGATGTTCCAGAAGACAAAAAATTGACTATGAGTATTACCGAGGGACTCATCCGTTTATCAATAGGTATCGAGGACTTCAGCGATCTAAAAAATGATTTACAACAGGCGTTGTGACCTGCATCAAATTATTCAAATATTTGCTGGAAAATCCTTGTGAATTGATTACTTTCACGAACTTGTTTTAGAAAGAATAATGTAGTACATATGATTTTATATTACAAAATGATACTTAACAACTTTACCTCTTACCGCTGATATTTAACCGGAGGCGATTTATGATTACAAGGAGACTTGCGAATTTCTACCTAATAATATTGTGTGTTTCTGCACCAATAATGGCTCAAAGTGTAGTAGTCACGATTGGCGCTGCAACAGTTGACGGGTATTCATCTGATATTGAAGTACCTGTTATATTAACAAATCCGAACGATGGAGTAGCTGGTATTCAGTTTGATGTTGAAGTTGCACCGGGCATGATATCTTTGTCAGGAGCAGATGCTGTTGGTGCTGCATCTGGTTTTACTGCTGATTACAATTCCTTAAGCGATAATGTGTATCGTGTGCTTCTTTATAATGCTGCCAGCAATGCATCTATTGCTGTCAATGCTGATACTGTCATAATATTACATTTTGATGGTTCCTCCATTGTATCAGCTCAAATTAATCTTTTAATATCAGGTTTGATTGTAAGTGATTCAAGCGGTGGGTCCATCTCATCTACCGGAAGCGATGGATCTATTACCATTGGCCAAGTCGTTTCTCTTGCTTTGACCGATACAACAGGCGATGTTAATGAAACAGTCAGTGTAACAGTGGATATGGATAACGGTGGTATAGTCGGCGGTGTTCAATTTGATTTATTTGATTCTCCGGATTATGTAACCGTTTCAGACATTACGACAACTGATCGCACCTCTGGTTTCACTGTGACAACGACTGATATTGACCATGGCACTCGGGTTTTGGTATATGATGATACTGGGAATAATATATCAGCTGGTACAGGGCCCATCCTGAATTTAGATCTCACGATTCACAGTGATGCTTATGGGGGTGATGTTGCTTTATTTTTTAACGAAGTGGTTGTATCAGATGATATTGGCGGGGTGTACTGGATTGCTGGTCTGGACACAGGGTACGTCACCGTATTTCCTGGATATATGGAAGAACCCCATAACTTGGAAGCAACATCCGGCTTGGACGGGATGGTCCCCTTGGCTTGGGATGCACCTTATGGCCCGGTAGGGAATGATATTGAAGTAGATTTTGAAGATGGTGCATTTCCTGAAGGCTGGACAACGACTACAAATTCAGCAGTAGGTTGGTTTATCACACAAGACGGATCCAGTGCTTTTTGGGCAATCCCATCGCATACATACTATGCCTGCTCCAATGATGATGCAGCAGACGATGATGGTTCAGTAGATTATTTGATTACTCCATCTTTAAATACAAATGGGGCAACTGATTTTCAATTGAGTTTTGCTTCTTATTATGATGGCGCATACAGTCAAACTGCACATGTTGAGATCAGCACAGATGGTGTCAATTTCACTGAAGTTTATTCGTTACCTGCCAGCGCAGAGTGGGTCACTGAAACCGTTGATTTGAATGAATATGCAGGTGAAAACGAATTTTATATTGCCTTTCATTCAAATGATAACGGTGTATGGGCTTCTGGCTGGGCAATAGATGATATTCTGGTCAGTTTTTCAGGAGGTCGCATTGCTCGCAATATTCACTTTGATTTTAATGAACTCGGGCAATGGGTCATCACTGCAGATAAAGCGGAAGTAGTGGAACAGTATCCTAACGGAATTACATATCAACAGAAAGTGGATTGGGACAATCCACTTGAACCTCAACATGTTGATCGTGATGTACCTGTTACTGCATACAACATTTATCGTACAATTGACGGTACGAACATAGACATGATAGCATCAGTCGGACCTGATGTATTGACATACATGGATGAAGATGTAATTAACGGCACTACCTACTATTATTATATAAAAGCTGACTATACTCCAGATGGCACAGAATCCGGCCCATCCAACACCGCAGACGCCACACCTGTTGAATGGATTGAACTGGCCTTAAGTGATGGTGAAGCATTGTCAGGAACAACAGACACTCTGGATATTTTTGTCAATAATGAATCAGATGTCAGTTTCTTTTACTTTGAAATTGAAGATGTACCTGATTTACTGATTTCCCAGGAGATAATTTCGACTGATCGTACCAGTAGCTGGACATTGGATGTCGCGGAAGTCGGTGGAAAAATGGTCGTTACCGGCCTCGGGTTAGGAAATGATATGACACCAGGCAGTGATGCTGTTTGCCGTGTTGTGGTGCTGGCAGCCAGTCAAGACCCGCTTATGTTAGATTTGAATATCACAACAGCTGCAGTGCAAGATGCTAATGGTAATGATATGATATGGACTGCCGAGGGAGCGACCTTTGATGTTACAGTTGAAACTCAATTTCTGGTCATGCCCAATGCTCACGGCAATCCCGGTGATTTGATTACTATTCCCTTACTGATCAATAATACTCAGGATGTTTATGGAATACAGATTTTCCTGACGGACTATCCTGATTATTTAGACGGTATTGCCATTGTTGCTACAAACTATCATGATTTCAGTAACTGGATAGTAGAGGGAAATAATATAGGGAATGAATATCGGATTCTGTTGTTCAATACTTCTTTGAATAATCCACTACCCGCTGGGACGGGTCATATTGCTGATATTTCTATGTATATAGATGCCGGTGCAGCAACGGGCTCCACTGTACAGATATTTATGGAAGAAGTGGTAGTTGTTGATCAAAACAATATTGCCATGCATGCTGAACTGTATGAAAGTGAAGTATATATTGGAACACCCGATGCTATTTATACCTTAGGGGATGTGGATGAATCTGCGCAAACTATTTTAATTGAATTGGAAAATTCATCTCCAGTCTATGTCCTTGAAATCGACCTCGCTGATGCACCAGAAGGGATTGAAATTATTGATGTTACTCCAGCTGGCCGCTTTAGTGGTTCAGTAGATGGACAGACAGGTGAGACAGAAGATGGTATTGGTTATATACTTGCTTATGACCTGGCTAATGGTATTGCCGCAGGATCTGGTGAAATTCTGGAAGTCAGTTATAATGTTAATTCAAATACAGGTTTTAGCGGTGATGTGATCACATGGATAAGTGAAGTGTATTCAGCAGATGCTGGATTGAATTCTATTCCATCTAGTGGGATAGGATTTGCAATTCTCGATGCAAACTTGAGCGTGGATGAAGAAATTGAAATACCGGTTAAGTTTGCTTTGCACCCTGCATTTCCAAATCCATTCAATCCCATGACGAATATTCGTTATGATTTACCTCAAGCAAGTTATGTTGACCTTCGTATTTTTGATCTCACTGGACGAGAAGTACGTACATTGGCAAGAGGTTTTGATCATGCGGGTGCAAAATCGGTTGTTTGGAATGCCAAGGATAATAACGGTCGTAGTGTAAGTGCCGGTGTTTATATATACAGATTGGAAACTGCAGGTCAGGTTCAATCCCAAAAGCTGATTTTATTGAAGTAGACCACATTTCAATAATATAACACTCCTGCAGGACGTGACGCTCAGCAGGAAGAACTTCAAAATTAAGGGCAGGTTTTCCTGCCCTTTTTCTTTTTCTGACATACATAAAATCTTAACTTCGCTTGATTTTTATAAATATATATAGCCGCGGTGGTGGAATTGGTAGACACGCCAGATTTAGGATCTGGTGCCCATTAGGTGTGAAGGTTCGACTCCTTTCCGCGGCACAAAAATGTCAGAAGAAATTAAAATAGAAAATATGAACACTCAGGAGCCTGAAAAGAAATCAGCTCTACGTGTTATTATACATAGTTTTTTTGTCGTTCCCTTTTTGATCGCTGTATTTGCAGTGCTTGTTTTTTTAATGGTGAAAGTTCTCACCGTAGAGCCCAATACAGCCCGAGATTATTTAGAGCATGTAAAAATTGGTGGAACGACTAAACGCTGGCAGGGTGCTTTCGAACTTTCCAAAATTCTTTCTAATCCCAAAATGGTACCAAAAGATGATCGCTTTGTTCAGGATATGATATCAACTTTTGAGTATTCAGCACATGAACACAATCCCCAGATTCGTTCTTATCTTGCTTTGGCCATGGGTAGAACAAGGGATCAGCGCTATACCCCAACGTTAATCAATGCATTACAAGATAACAATTATTCTATTGTAGCTGCCTGTGCCTATTCTTTAGGTTTGATACAAAACCCCGAAGGATTCGCTGCTTTAAAAAATATGGCTAATCATGAAGATGCACATGTACGGTTACAAACCATTATTGCACTGGGTAATTATCAGAATCATGAAGCAGCAGATATATTTTTAACAGCATTAGCGGACCAGGAAGTTAATGTTCGCTGGGATGCAGCCGTAGCTTTGGCAAAGTTAAAAAATGACCGTGGACGCGGAATATTATTAGACCTTTTAGACCGAAAATATTTAGATTCTTTTCCTAATATTGATCCCTTTGAACAGGATCAAGCCATGTTGGTGGCGATTCAAGTTATACCCAATATTATTGATTCAGAATTTGAATCTGTATTAATAGATTTGAGAGATAAAGACCGAAGCATGAAGGTACGAGAAGCAGCACGACACGCATTAGTTGATTAAGAAAATATATGGCCGAAACAATTTCAAAAGAATCTGCTACTAAAGACCCTGGCCGTCGTCCACCCGCAGCCCTTGGTAAAGCTGATTCGAGCGATCAAATAACACGCCGTTCATTTTTTTCCTGGCTATCCATTGGGTGGTTAGCATTTGTTGCTGCAACTGGAGGGTTTTTTACCATGATGCTGCGTTTCTTTTTCCCAAATGTGTTGTTTGAACCTGTACAGACCTTCCGCGCTGGATATCCAGATGATTATACTGTTGGTGAAGTAGATTTGCGATGGAAAAATAAATATGGTGTGTGGATCGTTCGGAATGCTGCTGGCATTTATGCTCTTTCAACAACATGTACGCATCTTGGCTGTACACCTAATTGGTTAAGTTCGGAACAAAAATTTAAATGCCCTTGCCATGGGAGTGGATTCTTTAAAACTGGAATTAATTTTGAAGGACCAGCTCCACGACCCTTGGAACGATTCAAGATCGTTTTGGCAGATAATGGTCAGATCATCGTTGATAAAACGAGAAAATTCCAACAGGAAAAGGGTCAATGGAATGACCCGGAAGCGTTTTTAAAAGTATAATGGAAACTCTATGTTAGATAAATTTCGCGGGACTCAATTGTATAAATCCATCTTCCGCGGAGGTGGTGTTCCCAAAAGCCGCCGTCAAAGGATGATGGTGGTGCTGAATAGTGTATTTCTTCATCTTCACCCTGTACGATTACCCAAACACGCAGTAAAATTAAAATTCACCTGGTGCATGGGTGGATTATCTTTTTTCATATTCCTTATCTTGACCATTTCAGGTATACTGCTCATGTTCTATTATCGCCCGACGATTGAATATGCTTATACCGATATTATTGATTTAGCAGAACAAGTACCCTTTGGGATCATGAGAGAAGTCCACCGCTGGGGTGCCCATGCCATGGTTATTACTGTTTGGCTGCACATGTTCCGTGTGTTTATGACAGGTTCATACAAACCGCCACGCGAATTTAATTGGGCAATCGGTGTTATACTTTTACTTCTAACATTGTTGTTGAGTTTTACCGGTTATCTGCTTCCTTGGGATCAACTGGCCATTTGGGCGATCACTGTTGGATCCAATATGGCTCGCGCAGCCCCATTTCTTGGACATGAAGGCCCTGGAGCAGGATTATTGGCTATTGGAGATATTAATTTTATAACCATGGGCAGTGATGTGCGTTTTGCTTTAATTGGAGGACGGTTTATGGGTGAAGCAGCACTTTTGCGTTTTTATGTGCTGCATTGTATCGGCTTGCCATTTATTATTATGATTTTCATGGCCGTCCATTTCTGGCGAATTCGTAAAGACGGTGGTATTTCAACTCCAGTATAATAATGGAAGATTTTAAGCATTTAATCGACACAATCTCGAATCCGACGATTCTTTTTACGTCGACACTGATTATCTTTTTCTTTATTTTTCCCATCAATAACTGGTTTGATAAATGGAACCGCCGGTTAAAATTATATGTGTTATGGTCTGGCAAAGGTATGCTCATTGCGGCAATTATCATGGCCGCTTTTTTCATATTTGGCATAACGGATCCTGATTTCAAATCCATTGTTCTGAAACCTGATAATGTGCCTATCTCCGGATTGATTTTTCTTGTTTACTTTTTTACATGGTTATCGATGCACCAGGCATACGAAAACGATGCCAAATTAGAACGCGGCGAATCGATTGATGAACAATACGACGCACCAAATGATAAAGTGCTAGTTTGGCCGGATCTTGTGTATGTTGAATTTATTGCTCTGATTTTATGTTCTGCTTTTCTGCTGATCTGGTCCATTAGTTTACAAGCGCCTATCGAAGAACCAGCGAACCCCTCCGAATCTCCTAATCCTGCAAAAGCACCATGGTATTTCTTAGGCCTGCAGGAAATGCTGGTATATTTTGATCCCTGGATGGCTGGCGTTGTTTTACCCACCTTAATCATAGTGGGTTTGATGGCTTTCCCTTTTATCGATAATGAACCAGCTGGTTCTGGATATTATAGTTTTAAAAACAGGAAATTATCCATTGCTCTTTTCATGTTCGGCTGGCTGGTAATGTGGAATATGCTGATCATAGTTGGAACGTTTCTCAGAGGACCAAACTGGAATTTCTTTGGTCCGTTCGAATACTGGGATATCCATAAAATTGAAGCACTAACCAACATTAATTTATCTGAATATATTTATATTAAATGGTTTAGCACAGGGCTCCCTGATAGTATTTTAGTTAGAGAAATTTGGGGCATCCTTCTTTTAGCTGGATATTTTCTCATTCTGCCGCCATTATTGGCCAAAACAGTATGTAAGAATATATATAAACGGTTGAATCCTTTTGTTTATTCACTTTTCATCGTTTTGATCCTGACTGCATTAACATTACCGATTAAAATGTATCTGCGGTGGATATTCAATTTGAAATACATCATAGCCATACCAGAATATTTCTTCAATTTCTAGTTTAGATTTAATAGAACATGATTGACCAACAAGAACGATATTATAATATACTCAAGCTGAATCGTTGGTTCGCTCTATCGAGTCTGGTTTTTGCTGGTATTTTCATTCTTACTTTTGCTGATGATTATCAGCGTCCATGGAAAAAATTTCAAAAGGAATTCCGCAGTGTTGAAATAGAAAAAATCAGCAATAATCTTGCTGAACTGAATAGTAATCTTGAGAGCAATGACGAATATAATACGTTGCAGGAGCGTTTGTCGGAAGCTAAAAAGAAATTGCAAGGCAAGGTCGATGAGATAGATGAACTAAACGGAAAGATCAAGGAAGTTGACGCAGAACGCTATCGTATGAACCAGAATCATCAATTTGCCAAAGCTGAATCTGATGTAGCAAAATATACCGCAGATCAAGCTCGTCACGGAAATGGAAATGTAGAAACTGCAGAAAAAAACCTTAAACGTCTCGATGCACTTACTTCTGGGTTTAAGTTGGAACTAGAGACAGTTGAAAAGAAGCTGGAAATTCTGCAAAATCGTTTAGCCGATCTATATGCTGAAAACAAATCCTATAAAGATGAATTAAGTTCCATCAGTCGGAAACGCAATCTTGCAGTTAGGAAACTGGCTAAAACTGATCCGGAAAAAATGTCATTTTCTAACAAGATCGCCAATGTGGTCCGTGATCTTCCTGTTCTGGATTTTATTGATCCTTATTATGAGGTAAAACAGGTTGTAGTAAAGGACATTGAAGAAGACCTTGTGTATTTAGGTATGCCAAAGGTTGATCGCTGCATGACCTGTCACATGGGTATCGATAATAAGGACTTTGAAGATTCTCCCCAGCCTTATACAACACATCCTAATTTAGATCAAATGGTGGGAGCGAATTCTCCACACCCTTTGAGTGAATTTGGCTGTACAACATGCCATGCAGGTCGAGGCAGAGGTACAGGTTTTAATACAACTGCTCACTCACCCTCTAGTCTAGAGCAAGCCCATGAATGGGAAGAAAAATATGATTGGCACCGCATGCACCATTGGGACAACCCTATGTTTACCAAACAGAATATGGAAGCAGGCTGCTTCAAATGCCATAGCGGAAATATGCCCATAGATGGAGCGAAAACGCTTTCTCTTGGCATGGCCCTTGTTGAGCGCACCGGATGCTTTGGGTGCCATAAGATGGACCGCTGGGAAGGTAAGCCCAAAACGGGACCCAATTTGGCAAAGGTCGCTTCGAAAACGACCAAAGATTGGACTTGGAAATGGATCAACAGCCCCAGGGATTTTCGTCACAATACGTGGATGCCCCATTTCTTTAATGTAACAAACAATAGCGACCCAAATTCTTTAATTCGTACTGAACAGGAAATTCATTCGATCACTGCATATTTATTTAATAAGAGTGAATCTTTCCCTATGGATAAACTGCCACGGAATGCGGATGCAGAAAATGGACAGCTTTTAGTGGCATCTGTTGGTTGTATGGGCTGCCATGAGATTCAACCCGATGCTGTAGCTGAAGAACCAACCTCCATCCAAACCTTAAGACGTGAGCAAGGTCCAAACTTAATTGGATTGGGATCTAAATCAACTGCTCAATGGGTATATAATTGGGTCAGGGATCCTGCTTCTTTCCATCCGGAAACGAAAATGCCAAACCTGCGTTTGACTAGACAGGAAGCAGCTGACATAGCTGCGTATCTTACACAGGATAAAAATAATGAATTTGATGCGCAAGAAATTCCTGGAGTGAATGAAGAGATCCTTGATGATATTGCGGCTGGATTTTTAAGCCAGCAACTTCGTAAGGAGCAGGTAGATGCCAAGCTTGCTGGAATAACGATAGATGAGAAATTGGATTATAATGGACAACGCCTCATAGGACAATATGGTTGTTTTGGCTGTCATAATATTCCCGGATTTGAAAAAGTGAAACCAATTGGTACAAGTTTAACAATTGAAGGGAGTAAACTGATTACCAAACTGGATTTTGGTTTTCACCATGATAATCTGCCTCATACCCGCTGGGATTGGTTTGCACAAAAGCTCGATGATCCGCGAATCTTTGATATGATTCCACAGGAAGATGGATCATTGAAATCCATGGAAAAACGGCCTCTGGATAAATTGCGTATGCCTGATTATGGTTTAACACAGCATGAGATAGATGCATTGGTCACGGTTATCATGGGTTCTGTAAAAGATGAAATACCAGCAGGTAAATTGCCCGAAGTAAATGCAAAACAACTGGCTTTAGAAGCAGGCGAACAGCTTATACAAACCAATAATTGTAAAGGCTGTCATAAGATAGATGGCGATGGCGGAGCCATCTGGCCTGCAACAGCAGAATGGCTGCGTGAGATTGCCGATGAAACCAATGCCGAAGATATGAGTATCGTCCAAAGTTTTTCACCACCTTTACTGGATTCACAGGGCCGTAAGACCCAGCCTGAATGGTTATTAAATTGGTTTAAAGACATTACGATGATCAGACCGCATTTGCAGGTGCGCATGCCCAGTTTTGATTTTACCGATGAGGAATGGAATACCGTGATTGAATATTTTCAGAAAAAAGACGGACAAGCCCTTGCTTATGAATTGCCCCATTCCATGAATATTAATTCTGACTCTTATAAAGCAGGCAACGTCATCCAGGAACTTGGTGCCTGCACAAATTGTCATTTCTATGGCAACCAGAAACCCAAACAAGCTGCTTTAACCTGGGCCCCGAACCTTGTTTTAACAAAGAATCGTTTACGACCAGATTGGTTATTAGAATTTTTCAGTAATCCACAGGATATAATGCCCGGCACTAAAATGCCTGCACCTTATATTCCCACGGAAGAGCCTGTAGCAGATGTCTTGACCAATTGGGGTAAATCAGTGGCTAACATGAATGGAGACTCTACCAAATTATATCAAGGGTTAGTGGATTATCTCTGGGGATTGAAAGGAAAAGAGGATGTTTCACTGATTGTTAGAGCCCATTTAGAAGATGTTGGTTATGACTTCATCATTGAAGAAGACGATTGGTAAATGATAGGTAAAAAAATTTTGATATAAAAAAGGCGGTTATTTAACCGCCTTTTTTTATTTACTGTAAAATATAATTATTTCTTACTAGGCTTGATAAATTTGAAGTCCAAAGTGGTTGAATCATCACCAATCGTAACTGTTTGGACCATTGTTCTTTTGGATCCAAATTTTTCCTGCCAAGCTACTACTTCATATTCACCCGCGGAAATTCCGGGAATAGAATACTTTCCATCAGTTCCCGTTACGGCAAAATAGGGATGGTCAAAAACCTGTACATAGGATTTCATCCAGGGATGTACGTCGCACTTAATAACAAAAACATCTTCTGCTTTATGAAAAGTAACTGATTTTTCTTTTACTGTCTTAGGCATACCAAAGTTGAATTCTTTGTTCAGTTTTGGTAATCCATGAATATTGTGCATAGTGGGATCACTATTGAGAATTTTTAATTCCTGTCCAGCTTGCATACCAAAAACATGGGGTGTATACATACATCCATTTTGATCGATAACTGCTGCTACTGAAGGTGCAGAATCAGAACTGGCACTTTTTAAATAAACAATAACATTTGCTAAATTGCCATTTTCATCTACAATGAAACTTTCGGTATATACTGCATCCTGATGTGCAGCGCTGCATACTGGATCAGAATCCATGCGTAATGTTTTTTTCTTCGGGGTTTTTCCTTCATAAGTGACAGTACCAGTTAGGTCTCCCGCAAAGGAAGCTGTGACCATTCCGGCAATGATCACTGTCGAAATAAATATTTTCATTATTTGATTTCTCCTGTCTATCAATTTTTTGTTTTTTTTAGCCGCGCAATTTAGATGATTTACTATTAGAAAATGAATAACGATTTCAAGTTTTTATGTATAAGATTTCAACTGATTTCGTTGTATACATTACTCTCTTTTTAATATATTCCCCGTCTGTAAAATTAGTAAATAAGATATATATTAAACATCCCAAAGGAGTTCGTTATTAGTACAGATCAGCACCACCAAGAGGGTTTCTGGCGAAAATACATATTCTCCGTTGATCATAAGATTATTGGACTGCAGTATGGTATAACCAGTTTACTATTTCTGTTTTTTGGATTTTGCCTGATGCTGGTCATGCGCTGGCAGCTTGCTTACCCGGAGGAGGCTGTCCCCGTTGTAGGCAAATTACTGGGTGATGGTGGTATTCTCCTTCCCGAAATTTATAATTCCCTTGGTGCGATGCACGGAACCATCATGATCTTTTTGGGCATTGTCCCCCTGGCTGTTGGTGCCTTCGGAAACTATTTTGTACCCCTTCAAATTGGAGCACCGGACATGGCTTTCCCAAAACTGAATATGGCCAGTTACTGGTCTTATTTCGTTGGCGGTGTCATTATGTTGACCAGTTTCTTTTCACCAGAAGGGGCAGCGCGTTCCGGCTGGACATCCTATCCGCCACTGGCTGATATAGAAGTGGGTCAAACATTCTGGCTTATAGGTATGTTGTTCCTGATTACATCATCATTGCTGGGTTCCATCAATTTTATTACAACCATTATTCAGCTACGCGCACCAGGGCTGACCTGGATGCGATTGCCATTCTTTGTTTGGTCACAGTTTGTCACTGCATTTCTTTTGGTTCTTGCATTTCCTCCCTTGGAAGCAGCCGCCGTTCTGCAACTTATGGACAGGGTTGCCGGAACAAGCTTTTTTCTACCCAGTGGTTTAGTTGTCTCCGGTGAACTATTAAATGTAAGTGGTGGAGGAAGTCCACTGTTATGGCAGCACTTATTCTGGTTTCTTGCTCATCCGGAAGTCTATGTCTTGATACTACCGGCAATGGGCATCGTGGCAGAAGTCATAGCTAATAATTCCCGTAAACCGTTATGGGGATATAAATCAATGGTCTATTCTGTAATTTTTTTGGGTTTTATGTCTTTTATTGTATGGGCACACCACATGTTTATTACGGGAATGGGTAGTACCATGAGTGCATTTTTCCAGTTGACTACTATGATCATCTCAATTCCTTCGGTCATTATCCTTTCCGCCTTTTTTATTTCACTCTGGGGCAGTTCGATCAGGTTTAATACACCCATGTTATTTGCCTTGGCGTTTCTGCCGATGTTCGGAATTGGCGGACTGACTGGACTCCCTTTGGGTTTTGCAGCTGCGGATATCCACCTTCATGATACGTATTATGTGATTGGCCACTTTCACTATATAGTCGCTCCGGGAACAATTTTTGGATTATTTGCCGGAATTTATTATTGGTATCCAAAAATAACAGGGCGAAAATTAAGCGAAAAACTTGGCAAACTCCACTTCTGGCCTTCCCTGATCTTCATGAATCTCATTTTTATGCCCATGTTAATTCAGGGACTTGCCGGTGTATCCCGCCGTTTATGGGATGGCGGTTTGCAATATGCCCATGCATCCGGTGTGTTGCAATGGAATGAATTTATGTCTGTATCAGCATGGTTGTTGGGACTATCCCAGATCCCATTTATTATTAATGTTCTTTACAGCATAAAAAATGGCGAAAAAGTAGATAATAATCCTTGGGAATCCACTACCTTGGAATGGACAGCGCCATCTCCGCCCTTACCCCATGTGAATTTTGAAGTAATTCCAGAGGTACATCGCGATCCTTATGAATACAGCGTTCCGGGACGGAAGCGAGATTACACACCGCAAACAGAACCGAAAAAAGGGTAAAATTTTTTATGGAAATACCATATACAATTGAAGAACGTCCAGATACTGGTTTAATTAATTCCAAATTAGGAATTTGGTTATTCCTAGCTTCAGAAGTCATGCTTTTTGGGGGTTTGTTTTCTGCCTACGTTTTTCTGCGTTTGGGTGCCCCGGCTGGCGCTTTTCATGAATGGGGTCAGGAATTAAATATACCTTTAGCAACATTGAATACGCTGATCCTGATTTCATCCAGTGTAACCATGGTCATGTCTTGGGCTTCTCTGAAAATGAATGATTTCAAGAAATACAAACTGTACATGGGTTTAACGTTGTTGTGTGCTCTTGGCTTTCTGGTGATCAAGTATTTTGAATATACAGCCAAGTTTCATCATGGTATTTTTCCCGGTACAAATACGTTCATGTCTATTTATTTTACGCTGACCGGTCTTCACGGCTTACATATCATTGGCGGAATGATCGTCAATGGGTATTTTTTAGGATCGGGATCTAAAATGTGGACAACGGAACCTGAACATTTCACAAACAGGATTGAGATTGCCGGTCTATATTGGCACTTTGTTGACTTGGTATGGATCTTCCTTTTTCCGGTTCTTTATTTGCTGTAGGAGGCATTATGAGTGAACACAGTATGAATGATATCAAAAGTCATGTAAAAGTTTACATGATTGTTTTTGCTGTATTAGCGGTGCTGACTATGGTTACGGTAGCAGCTTCCTATTTGAATTTGAGTACAGGTGAAGCCATTTTTCTGGCCTTAACCATCGCCTCGATTAAAGGTTCTCTGGTGGCTAGTTATTTTATGCACTTAATTTCCGAAAAAGCACTCATTACCTGGATATTGATGTTAACTCTTGCTTTCTTTTTTGTACTCATGTTTATTCCCACTATTTCTTTTTTTGATTGGGTAAACATTTCATGATATCGCTAAAAACGTTTCATCTGTTTTTCATTATGATGTCAATCATATTGACAGTGTGGTTCGCCATGTATGAATTGCAATTGGATGAAAATGGCATGTCGACGGCAATAGCGATTGTTTCCCTGATGGTTAGCGGAGGGTTAATCATTTACGGCTTGAAAGTCTATAAGAAATTCAAAACATTATAATGTTCAGCAAAATTAGTGTAATACTCCTTGTTTTCGTATTTGAAATGGCTTGGGCCTGTGCGACGTGCTATGGCGCCCCGGATTCTCCTGCATCCCATGGGTTGAATGGTGCAATTTGGACACTATTGGTGATAACCGGCGGTGTACTTTCAAGTATTGTAGCCGGTATCATTTCTTTACGTAACAGGGCAAAATCATTTATGAAGAACCAAAACAACTGACTGCTTTAGGATTACATATTTATGGCTGAAATTCTTCATTATCTAGGTTTACCGATCAATATGTCTGTGGATGGTCCAGCCATCGATGAAGTGATCATTCTAACCCACTGGCTCATGTTGGTACTATTTATAGGCTGGGGAGTTTTCTTTATAGTTTCTTTGGTCAAATTTAGAAGTTCCAAGAATCCAAATGCCGATCATGAAGGCGTGAAATCACATTTATCATCTGTTTTAGAAGTTGTTGTTGCAGTTATAGAAATGGTGCTGCTGGTGGGTTTTGCTTTACCAATCTGGGCCAGTCGCATTAATGATGTCCCAGAAGTCAATAGCGGAGCAGTTCATGCCCGGGTGGTTGCCCAGCAGTTTACCTGGAATATCCACTATCCAGGTGAAGACGGTATTTTTGGCCAGACACGTCCAAATCTTGTTGATGAAGTGGAAAACCCTATTGGACTTGATCGCTCTTCCACAGGCGGTGCCGATGACTTTGTTACGATTAATCAGCTGCATATACCAGTAGATACACAAGTTCGTCTCGATCTCACCTCCAAAGACGTCATCCACAGTTTTGCACTGCCTGAGTTGCGCGTCAAACAAGATGCTATACCGGGAATGGTCATTCCTGTGCATTTTGAAGCAACGATGACATCTGAAGAATTTTTGTCAGAAATGGTTGGAACTCCTCGCGAAGGTAAGGGTCTTGAAATCGCATGTGCTCAGCTCTGCGGATTAGGTCATTATCGAATGCGCGGCTTTTTGACAATTCACGATGATCAGGGTTACGCTGATTGGATTGAAGAACAAAAAGCATACATCGAAGAAGAGGACGATGAGGATGACTGGGGTGACGACGACTGGTAGGTCCAGCAGCATATAAACTAACTTTATGAACACATCAAACGTCTGGTTAAGACGTTTTTCAAAACTAACCGTCTTGGCAACGCTTTTTCTGATTTTTGTTGGTGCACTGGTAAAAAGTTTTGAAGTGGGCCTCTCCGTTCCTGACTGGCCAACCACCTATGGATTTCAAATGTTTGCTTTCCCTTGGTCGGATATGGTTGGCGGTATTTTTTATGAACACAGCCATCGCATGTTAGCCACCATTGTTGGGGCAATGACTTTAGGTCTCTCAATTTGGCTAAGTTTTTCTGAAACACGAGTTAATGTAAAGAAGCTTGGGTATGTATCATTAATTCTGGTGATTACTCAAGGACTGCTCGGCGGGCTAACAGTCATGTTTTTTCTACCAACGGCTATTTCCATGATCCATGGTATCACTGCACAAACATTTTTTTTAGTCATCATTTTAATTGCCTATTCTCTTTCAAAAGAATTTTCTGATAGAAATAGTAAACCTGACTCAAATCGTACAATTGTTCTGTCACTGTTCATTGCTGTATATATTCAATTGATCCTGGGAGCGTGGATGAGACATACAGAATCTGGATTGGCTATTTATGACTTTCCAACAATGGCTGGACAATGGCTGCCCATCTTTAATGAAAAAATGTTGACTACGATCAATGACTGGCGTTTTTACATGGATTACCCTGAAGTATCCATACTGCAAGTGTTGATTCATTTTCTACATCGTTTTGGAGCGTTTGTTATTTTTACCTTGACGATCTTTATGGGTTATCGTTTGCATCAAAATAAAAGTGCATATACAAAAAAGATTCAAAAAAACGTTTTCGCTATTTATGTTTTTGTTTTCCTGCAGATTTTGTTAGGTGCATTGACCATTTGGACAGCTAAAGGACCGTTTATTACCAGTTTTCATGTTATGAATGGTGCTGCTGTTATGGGACTTAGTTTCATCTTATTTTTACGCCTGTCAGATATAGCATTTCTGCGGAAATAATCATGCGTCTTAAAAAACACCCCGCCAAGTCCAGCACTGCCGCTTACATAGAGCTATTAAAGCCGAATATCATGTCATTGGTGCTTGTTACCACAGTATTAGGTTATTATCTGGGGGGCGATGGAATTGATTCATTTTTAAGGCTTTTCATCACATTGTTGGGAACAGCGTTGACAGCAGGGGGGGCCGGTGCATTAAATCATTATTTGGAGCGGGATGCGGATAAATTGATGCAAAGAACAAAAAATCGTCCAATTCCAAGTGGATTAATTGCTCCGGGAAATGCATTAGTATTTGGTATTATACTGGTACTTATAGGAACAATCATACTTGTTACTCAAATAAATCTCCTGACCGGTTTTCTTTCCATTCTTACAGCCTTTCTCTATGTATTGGTTTATACACCATTAAAAAAAATTACATGGCTGAATACATCCATAGGTTCAATCCCCGGCGCATTGCCCCCCATGGGTGGCTGGGCAGCTGCAACAGGCAATATTGAAACAGGTGCATGGATCTTATTTGCCATCATGTTTTTTTGGCAGCATCCCCATTTTTATGCCATTGCCTGGATGTGCAAGGACGATTATGCCCGAGCAAGTTTTAAAATGCTGCCAGTGATTGAACCGGATGGTAAACGCACTATGCGGCAAATTTTTTGGCATTTAACATTGTTGGTACCCATTTCAGTCTTACCCTATGTAGAAGGTAGTTCTGGGCTGATATATGCCGTGGGCGTCATCTTTTTAACGGGCATATTTCTTATTTCGGCTTTACCACTGGCTCGGGATAAATCAGTTCAAAGTGCAAGGCTGCTGTTAAAATCATCGGTAATATATTTACCGCTTTTATTGATTCTTATTGTTGTTGACAAAGTGTTATGATTTCACAACGGAAACGCTTCATTATTTATATTATTGTTGGTGTTGTTATTGCTACCCTGTGGTGGGTTACAAAATCCAAACCACTGCCTGTCTTTGGCAGTATTCCCCAGTTTGAAATGACAAATTCGAAAGGTGAGCCTTTTGGAACAGATAACCTAACTGGGAATATCTGGGTAGCTGATTTTATTTTCACAACCTGTGGCGGTCCTTGTCCAATCATGAGTACAGAAATGGCTGATATTCATAGAACATTCCTGGATAAGAGTGATATTCATACTGTTACATACACTGTCAACCCAGATTATGATTCGCCTGAAATATTAGCCGTTTATGCTGAACGGTTCAAGGCTGACAGGTCACAATGGCATTTCTTAACTGCGCCTTATGAAGATATTCAAGATATTATTACTAATGGGTTTAAGATGGGAGATATAGAAGAAATTGTATTCCACAGTACTAAATTTGCTTTGATAGATAGGAACATGAATATTAGAGGATACTATACTGGTACTGAATCTGAAGAAGTTAAAAAACTGAAGCGCGATATTGCCAGATTGAACCGAGAAAGCTGAATATGGTTTCTGCTGCCCAGGCTGACCGATTCTGGACTCGCATCATTTATATTGTTTCAGTCGTTATTTCAGCTGCAATCGCTTTTTTGATTTTGGGTCCCAGACCGGAGGGATTAGAAGGTGCTTTAGATGTATCGGGCTTGCCCAAAGTGAATGCCACACTCAATTGTGTCACTGCCGTTTTGCTGATCATTGGTTTTATACTCATTAAGCAAAAGAAGCGTATAGCCCATAAAAACGTCATGTTGACATCATTCGGTACATCGTCGGCATTTCTCGTGACGTATGTTATATATCACTTGTTTAAGAGCGGTCCAAAACTATATACAGGAGATTATGCATCATTTTATTATTTTATACTTATTACACACATTGTACTTGCTGCAGCAATCATTCCCATGGCATTGGTAACATTGTATCGCGGCTGGACGAATCAAATAACAAAACACCGTAAGATAGCTAAAATAACTCTCCCTGCCTGGCTGTATGTTTCTGTGACCGGTGTGTTGGTATACTATATGCTTTACTAGCTTATAATTCTTTTACCAGTCCGGCAAAAGATTCATCTGTTTTAAAACTAAATCGTTTAAAGAATTCCGTTTTCATAAAACCGATAGTTAAGTGGGTTGCTCCAGAAATTTTCACACGCTGCATCATTTCTTTCATTAACAAATCACCAAGTCCACTCCTTAAATATTTTTCATGAATGGCGATTTTTTCAAGGTGAGCAGTGTGCTCATCGATCATTTTCCAGAATACTCCGCCCGCCTGTGTTTTATTGGCTGAAAACATGATAAGAAAATCATGTTCTTCTCGGAATTGAGCCGGCAGATCATTGGAAAGCAGTAGATCATGAAAATTGGCAATCTCCTTGGGTTTAAAGGGCGGTCTGATCGTAAAAATTTTGCCATCCTTATTTTTCACATTCACTGCTAGATCTAATTTCTTTTGCCCAGAGGCTCTGGTGATCAACTCAGCATAATCTGCTGCATCCACATGCTGGTAAATTAATCGTGTGAGGAAATAAGCATCTTCATTTGAACAATCCGGGCCATTTACCAATGCATGAATATTGGTTTCTAATTCAGTGATTGTAATTTCATGATGAGTGAGTTGGGATGAAAGTTTAAATAATCTTTTAGCTACAAAAGATTCATGATCTATAAAACACGTCAGTAAAAAGTAGCGCAGTCGTACTCCAGGATGGGTTGTATAAATGGTATGCAGCCTATAATTATTATACAACTCCTGTAAAATATCACATCGTGCTTCAATTGTGGCATTGGGGTTCAGATCCATCCATCTTTGAAATCGCAATGCAGCAAAGATAACGGGTTTTGGGATATAACCATAGGCTTCCACCTCTGCAATATATTCGTGTATTTGAGACTGATTTAATTCATGTATAGCTTTATCTTGAATCTCATTTGCGAGTTTATTCAAGATTTCTAATCCTTTTTCCTTTCCTGCAGCTTCCTGAATACATGTAAATACAATTTCCCAATTGAGAACATGGTTCAGTCCAGTGAATTTTTTTTCAGTCTCGATAATTAATTCCTTAAAAAGAGTGGTAATGAAATCCAAATTGGACTTGACGGTTTCTTGATAAAAAGATTGAATGATACGGACATTGGTTGAATTGTCGTATTCAGATATAATTACATTTTTAATTGCAGGGTTTGGTATTGAATATTGAAAATGGGTCAGCATCCAATGGTTGATATAGCCCTGTAATGCACTCCATCCAAAATGCAGCCAGCGCATATCCCACCGGTCACGGAGTTTTGGATTGCTTAATTCATGTTCATGTAACCGTAAATATGAATCTACATTTCCCTTGGTTTCGAAGTCTGATATAATGATTCCAGAATCTGGATAGGAACAAAGAAAATCATTCGTAACCCTTGAAGAGTTTAACCCGGTGCTCTTTACAATCTGCCATTCACTCATATTTGTTATTTCATCTGCTGTGGATTCTGGTAAATGGGATAGCATGAAATTATAGGCATTTCCATCTTGCAGGGTCGTAAGGATACGATATTGCTGGATAGGCAGATTCGTGTTTAAGGGTGTGATCCAAACCCCTTTTTTCTGGATGTTTTCCAGATGCAGTTGCCTGTAACCAGTGAGGATAAATATGGCCTCTCTGGCAATAGGGTGAGATTGAAATAAATTCAGTATGTATGCTTGTTCATTAGGTGAAATAACATTGTCAAACTGCAGAATATCTACCCAGGAATATTCACGACCTGTTTCAGGATCAACACTCTTAATATCGACTTCTCCGATCATTTCCTTAAACTGTTTAGTCGCCGATGTGATGCAATTGGCTGCAGTTTGGCTTAATGTTTCTGTTGATGAAAGCAATTTCCAACAGGTAAGTTCATGTCTTATGAGTATGTATTGTGACGGGTGAGTTTGCGCCAATAACATTGACAAGTTCATGAGCATACGTACATACACTTGATCTGTCTTGGTTAATTCTGCTTGCGATCTTTGGTTTATTAATGCTGTGATTAATTCTTCAATGTGATATGCGTCTAATTGGGCATACTCAATGTTGAATGAGCGTAGTTTTTTATTCTGCTGATGCCGTTTGAATAGTGTCTTTAATGGAGGAATAAATTGATCTTTTTGTAAATAGGGAATTAAAGCACTAAAAATTGTTCGGCTGAACTTCAGTTCTGAATCATTTAACATGCTGATAAGTACTTGGATACCGATCTTTTTCAGATCAATGTCTTTTTGATCAAAGACATGTTTAAAGTAATCTAAACCATTCTTTTGTGCTTGAATCAGCAGCAATGTGCCAATATGAAGATCTTCAATAAAAGCTGATTCATCAAGTTCAGGTTGGATTGAACCTTCCAGTATAGGTTGTGAGGTTTTGCGTGACAGTAATTCAACATTTTTTGATTTTTTATAATGAATTAATTGAAAAATGATATCGCCAAAAAAGATGACAAGAGCACTGTTTCCCAACCACAGCCTGGGATCCAGTAAAATACTTCCCAAATCAAAATTCTTACTGTTTACAGTGTAAACAAATTCTCCCAAAAGTAGAGAATCATCCTGCCATTGGCATTTGCATTTCCGGCTGAGAATTTCAATTTTCAAATAGCGGCCACTCCAGGAAATATCCTGGGCAACAATATTCATTGCTTTCAGCAGCCAATTAGGGAATGAAATAATTTTCCCTTTGGATTCAATATTTGCCTGGTTAGGTGCATACATGGGTTTGATTATAGTCCACCAGTTCGTCAAAATGTTTTGACGTTTAAATGTACCTTTTTGGGTTAGTTCGTCATGTTCAGCACTGAAATCTCTGTGAATGACGGCAAAATTAATGATACGTTCATAGGGTGCAAGGAAACCATTCACTGATTGGATCAATGCGCTAAATGCTGACCTTATTTTAGCTGGTTCTCTTTTCGGTATATGCGTATTCAAATACTCCTCATCGGGATATATCAATACGGTATTGAAATCCATATTATCACCCACAAGGAACGCTGATTGTATTGCATCAAATTCTGAAAGCATATTTTCGATCTTTTGCGGTGTGATGGTTTGGCCGGCTGCGTTCTTATAAATTTCTTTTTTGCGATCTTTTATAAAATAATGGTCATCCTTTTCAATGAAAATATCCCCAGTATGAAACCAGCCATCATCTGTACTGGGAGTGAGGGGATCAGCGTAATAAAAAGCAGATATATACGGACCTTTTAGCAGTAATTCGCCTTCATCAGAAATACGTAATTCTATGCCCGGAAGTTTCTGGCCGACTGAATCAACGACATATTCGTCTGGGGAGGTCAGGGTGATTCCGCCTGTCGCTTCGGTCATTCCATACCCACTCAATAATTGTATATCATTGTTTTGAAAGAACTGGAAAATATCTGGATCAAGATAACCAGCAGCAGACAGACCCCATTTTAAATTTCCACCTGTAACCTTTTTAATCGCTTTGCGAACGATGCGATCCTCATCTAAATGGTCTGCAGCTAATGATTGGATGGTTTCATACAGTTGTGTCCAGCGTTTGGGCACGCTTATTAATACCGTAGGTTTAATGAACAAAAAGTTTTTTCGCAAGGTATCGTATGATGAATCCTCTGCGAATGCATATGAGGCGCCCCAAAAAATACTGCCCTGTAATTCAAGGAAGCGTCCAAAAGTATGATATAACGGGAGATAACATAGAAATGAATCATGCGATCCAAATTTTGTTAATGCCAGTGCACGGGCAAAACGCTTCACGATCATATTTCTTTGACTGAAGGTGATGCCCTTTGGTTCTCCGGTCGTCCCGGATGTGTACATGATGGTGGCAACTTCGTCCATTCGTACACGTCCAATGCGCTTTAAGACTTCGAGAGGATCAGATTTTTGTCCTTGTTCGATGAAGGTTTGCCAATCTTTATTATTCAGATTAATAATGTTTAAATCATTAGAAGAGGGAAGAAAGATGTCATTTATTTCTGTTTTCAATTCATTATCGACAAACAGGTGTGTCACACCACTGTGCTTGATAATAAAATCAATATCTTTTTTAGTCTCATTGGCCGGTATGGGTATAACGGGAAAATGAAAGGATATACATGTTAGATCAACAATAGCACCACGCAGGCAGTTAGGTGTCAGAATACCAATACGAATTTTATCATGGTATGATTTTTCAATATGAGTTAAAGCGCCGGCTGCTTTTAACAATTCCTCCCAAATATCTTCATAAGAATAGCTGACAACTTTGCCTTTTTGAAATTCATGAAATAGATGCTTATGCTTATACTTTCGGGAACGGTTATAAAAAAGATGGCCAAAAGAATATTTCGATTTATCGATCAGCTCTATCAAAAGTGAGAGCCAATCATCGATTCGATTATTTTCCGCGATGCTGGAATTAACAGCAGGCAGGTGGCCTAGATTAAGGAAGGCATGAACCGTCTTACGTTCAGTTTTTTCCTCTAGAAGTTGATGAGCAATTGCAAATAATTCTTCAACATCAACAACATTATTTTCTGCCTGAACAACGTGTTTTTGGATTGTTTCCCGACTCAAATCCATACTGAAAATTACAGTGTATATGTTGTTTCATCAGGAAGGAATTGAAATAAAAAAGGCCTTCAACAGAAGGCCTTTTTAAGCACGAATTAAAATAAAATTTAAAAAGAAATGGAGAGAGTGAGTCTTTCTACAAGTCCCAGCAAACCTAAATCAGAGGCAGAAAAATCTACCCGCAACTTGACCGGAACAAAGGAGATTTTTTCTGTGTCAATACCAATACCGTAAGCCATATTATTAACGTAGCCAAAACCATCTTCACTGTCAATGGCATCCTGAAATTCATCATCATCAGTATCATCTGTTAAGTCTTCATCGAACTGCATGAACTTAAATTGCAGTCCCGAACGTATATAAAAAACATCCATGATCTTCGCTTCAATACCCAGGATATAATATGGATTATAGTCGCGCGGATCAAAATATTCCCAATTAACAGTGACTTCAGCCATGTCCTGTTTTATAAATCCATTTTTTCCCACTGGCGTCATAGATATCCCAAAACGGAAGGCCATGGGTAGTGACCATTCATCCGTATTTAAATGAGCCACAACGTCCGGGTTGCCATCCAGGTCCTCATAGGCATCCACATCCACTTTATTGTCCGTTCCATAAAGGCGCATTTTTGTACCAAAATTTGTAACGGCCATACCTACGCGCAGACCGTAAAAACTGGTCACATATTGCGTTCCGGCATCAACCGCAAAGGCAGAAGCGGAGGAGAAGGAAATTGTTTCCCTGATTAATTTGACCTGCATACCCACGGCAAAGCGGTCACTGATTTTTGTACCATAGCCAACGCCAATGGCAAAATCGCTGGCGCTGAATGTTCCCTCATCCCCATAGGGTGATAGTTCCGTAGTCTTGGTCATATCGCCCATGTCAAAATACACCAGGCTTAAGCCAAAAGTACCTCTTCCAGCTGGAATTGCAGCGGCCAGAAAACTGTGTTTCATGTCTGCAATCCATTTAAATGAACTGAATACGACTTGTGGGGAAGTTATATGGGCTATACCGGATGGATTCCAATACAGCGCAGAAGCATCTGCTACCTGTGCTGAATATGCGCCGCCCATTCCTTCGGCACGGCTGCCTACACCAATCTTGAGGAAGTTAGCAGCGGAAGTGCCGACGTTATCAAACTGTGCACTGGCCATCCCGACCAGCAGGGTAGATGTAAGTAGTATTTTCTTCATTTTATCACCGCGAATTTGCTTACGAATTCATTTTCATCTGAAATAACATGGAAGATATAAACCCCGAATGCAATCTCCTGGATATTGTAGGTCTGCAGATTCCATGCTTCAATGCTGGGGCCGCGCCAGCCATCACTGCTTTCATCATGCTTTAAAATCTGAACCATTTCACCAGCAGTATTATAGATTCGAATCACACATTTTTCAGGCAGGTTGTGGAACTGCAATTCCCGCTCAAAAGCAACTGATTCATACGCTGAAGTTGCTTTGTAAGGATTGGGTACTACAAGAATGTTTTCCAAATCATCTTTGCTGCTCAGTTTATAATCATCAGCCACAGTTGTAATCGTATAGACGTCTGCGCCAGGCAGCAGTGGATTTTGAAATGTAACTGTGAAAACATTTCCACTTTCGAATAATGTACTACTCTTATTGAAATAAATCATCCAGCCAAATAGTCCAGCATCTGCCGCATAATCAAATGATTGTAAATGCGTTATATCTGCATTATAATCTTCATAGATGGGCATGATGTATACAGTTTTCGTGAATTCATAAACCAACGAATCATCATCCGTTGGTTCTATGATGGGCTTGCTCCCAGCAGCCTGGTAGATTAAACAGCCAAGCTGTTTATTTTCTTCAGTTGACCACAGGGAGAAAGGAATGTCAATCGTATCTACTGTAGTTAGTGTTGAGTTAAAATAACAAGCTATAGAACTTTCGCCAAAACGAAATTCTAAGTCTCGTTGTAATTCAGTCACAGCAGGTCTGCCTTCCGGCTGGTTTACCGGCAGATTCTCTAAAAAACCCGCAAATGTACCATCATTTGATCCGGGATTTAGTCCTCCAAAAACAATAGCAGTACTTGTATCGGCATCTGTTGTTGTTTCTGCAGTAGAATAACTACTGACTCTCCAACTGGCGTTAGCAAATAGTGGAACAAAACCATCAATCACGTGGGTTAAGATACCTGCGCTGATATCGGATGTATCCATAGCGACAACTGTTACATTATCAGTTTGATCAAACACCATCCAATAGTTTGACTCAATTGTATCTATTGTGGTATAGCTGCTGTCACCGGTAACCTCTGTTATATCATATAGGACTGTATCACCAAATGTTACAGTATATGTATGTCCTTTACTTGTAAAGTCATCTGGGGTGACTTCAAGGCCAAGAAATTCCAGGGTAGATGGAACAGCTGTTACTACATCTAGAGTTGCATCAGATTCACCAGAATGGGTTACGCTAAAACTACCTGCGTCATATCCCGCTGCTTCCTTTTGAGGGATAGCAGCAATGGTATTATCCACATCACTGGCATAGGCATTTTTCGATCTGGAATTTTCTAAGGGGTCTACGACAGATCCAGCCCAATCATCAGGACCATCATACGCAGTAACCGCATACCAGTATTCATAACCATTCACGACATTATCATCAACGTAGGAGTATTGTAATCCTCCATCCGTACCAAGATTATAGTAAATCAGTGGATCCGACATGGCAAAAGAACCCGTAATGCCATCAGATATATCGTAGATAGCCAATGGTTGATACACATCTGTTGGGTCGCCATTCAGGTCAGTAATGACATTGCCCCAGCTAAGTCCACGGTCATGACTGCGGTAAACCCGATAGCCTTGAAATGCATTATTTAAAGTTACAGGATCAACAGATGCTTCACTGCGGTCGTCCCAAAATACTGTAACCTGGCTATCATCTTCTATAACTTGTACCAAAGGTTGATCAGGCGGTTTCGGAGTGGAGCAATTATTATTATATAGCGATTGAAATAATTTTGCATTACGGATCAGGTCGGATTCGTTGATGCCCACAAAATCTGCGAATGTGAAAATGACCTTTTCTCCTGGGGCAACATCAAATGGTCCAGCAGCGATCACCCAAGTTATATCCGGTCCATAAGAATACGGTTTCTGATATATGTCGAAATCATTGGGCGTAATATTGTGGGGTGTTTGTATTCCATGTGTCATTTGTTCGTTATAAGCCTGGGCGTCACTTTGGGCGTCCATGCTGTATTCATATGTGTAAAAAGTGGAAACATCATAACTGGAGTCCGTTCCATCATTATTGAATTTTGTGCATTCCAGGAATTTGAGTCCTACCCAGCCAATACCAGATGATTTAAATCCATCCGAGTTATCATCATTGTCATACACCAGGGCAAAGTTGGAAAGCAGGTGGGCATCAGTCGTGTCCACAAGTTTTTCAGCAATCAGCGGATCATTCTTTGGAATGAATAGTGCCATATCATCGGTCCATTCGGCACCGCCTTGTTCTGGAGCATCTGGATCACCGGCAGTACCAACATAAGCATCTTTTATAGTGTCTTTACCCACATTGGTCATTTGCTGGATGAAGATTAAACCATCATTTCCGAAAGAAAGTGAATAATTCAATACCCAAATATCAAAGCGGATATTCAAAGGACCGACGCCATTATTGCTGGCAAAAGTGTTTCCTTCAGTAGGATCATTATCTGTTACGACAAAATAGGCTTCACGCTCGGCTTGAACACCAATACCACAAGGTGCATCGGGAAAGCCACTTGGGCCAAGCTCCGGTTCAACGCCCGGGAAATAAAGTGTATCTTTATTTCCTTCAAGGTCATAGATAACGGACATGAATGTATCACCTGTTGCTGACTCGATAGGCCATTGATCGGGCCAGGATTCAGGCATATCACTAAATGCTATTCCCAGGTTGGCTTCTGAATCCACTGTACCGGCATCATAACCCGGCAATGGTTCAAATTCTTCCTCGTGGTCACGAACAGAACCACGCACACCCACCGCAACAGATGGTTCACCATTGATGAGTCCACCTACCATGGGTGAAGCAGTCCAGTAGTACGTACAGCAGCCGTCCTTGAGCATACTGCCGGCCGGGAATTCATGGCACAACCCCCAGCGGTCATAACCATAGATAGCCGCGTTAGAAAGCCGCAAGACCATATTCCCTTTATCCAGCACACTGCGTTTTCGATCATTATAAGATGAAATCTTTGAAAGTCTGTCAGGGAGTGGTTTCTTGCCATACATTGGAGCAATCACTTGGTTATAATAATCATATTTTGAAAGACCTGACCCTTCACCACTATAAAGAAAACAAAAACTAATCAGGCTAATAATAATTGTCTTTTTCATCTTTTACCTCAATCCTACACTAATACCAAGTTCTATGTGCCGCGGGGCACCATAATAATATGGGCGATACTTCCACATGGGTGAATTATTGGGATTCAAACTTTCATCCGGCTGTCCGGTACTATTAAACACATTCGCAATATTTTCCTTATCAAATAAATTGGTTATATCGAGATAGAAACGGACTTGGGCCATATTTTGTATTTTCAAGTCATAGTACACTTTGGCATCAAATATGGCTGTGTAGGGCATACGGCCGGAGTTTTCATCAGCAATATACCTGCCCCGGGCATCCGTTGGCGTGTACGGCAAGCCGCTGCCCATATTACCCAATACATTTAAACCAAATCCTTTGGGATGTTGGTAATCAAAACGCACATTTAATGTATGGGGCTGGTCCCAGGCCATGGTTATGGTCCTGTGAACAGGGTGTGTTCCATATACGGATGAAAGATATGCTGCATACCAGTTGGACGTTTCATTGTTTGTATTGCCTTCGGCTCGGGAATAAGAATAGAAAACTTCCCAGCTGAAATTCTGGGTAAACAATTTTCTTAAACCTAACTCAAAACCTTTAGAATTAGCATAATCCATATTCTCATAAATAGCATATTCCGAGGGGTCCGCATCATATATATTGGCCGATATATAATCATGCCGGTCGTTGTAAAATAATGTCAATGTCATCAAGTATTCCGGCGTAAGCATGGTGCGCAGTCCAAATTCATACTGGATGGCCCGCTCCGGTTTAATATTGGGTGAACCAACAGGGGGGATGTACCAGTCACCCAGGTTAAAGGGGAAGGGGTACATCGAATTGCCGGTTAGATTGAAAATATTATTTGAACCTAAACCAGCCAAGCCAGATGGAACACCTTCTCCACCAATGCCACCGGAGTTCGTATAGTCATACATATTATCATAATCAGGATATTTGAAAAAATGACCATAGGAGAAATGGAAAGCAGTATTTTCGGTGACAGGATAACCCATGCCTATCCGCGGGCTCCACTGTGCTTTTACAGATGCTTTATCCGGCGGTCTAAATGAGCCGTCTTCATCAATATATCCCCATTCAACATTTCCAGCAGCAAATGCGTCGAAGTCGATGGAATTTAAGTCACTTGTTTCAAGAACTTCGCCATCATATCTAAATCCGATATTTTCAGTAGGATCGGCATATTCACTTTTCGGATCAAGTATATCATAGCGCAGACCAATATTGATAACCAGGTCACTAAATTCCATCTTATCCCGAATATAGAACGACGATTCAACCGGTTCTTTTTCCCATAGAATAAAAGAAGGATCTGAACTGACGCCATAATAGCCACCGCCAACAGATATTGCAGAAAAATTGAATAATTTATGGTTTTTTTGGGTAAATCCAGATTTAATCTGGTGCACCTTATTCACCTGCCAGGTGAGAGCACCTTCATACTGAACCGTTTCAGAATAATCATTATAATAACTATGATAAGTTGAATAGCCCATGCGGATGGTATCCCCAGAATTATTAACAATAGGATAGCTGCCGTAGAATTCATAATTGGATGTATTATCATAAGCATCGCCTTCCCGAAGATTAACAAAGACTCCCCAGCTGTATTGTCTGTCACCATTCATATCTTCATAATCTTCACCATCTGTATAGGCACCGTCTTCGTTTGAATCATTATATGGTTCCGCATAATAGCTCAACCATTTGAATTCAGAACCAGGGTCTAATATTGATTTATCCCAATCATCTGGAATCGTGAATATATCTGAATATAGTTCATGATTATCATTTAAAAATGATTCACCAGGAACTTTTGGTCCTGTCCAGTTCTCCACTCTGTTTTTTGAGTAGGACAGTGTAACAAACATATTTTCAGAGAATGTATAGTTAAGCCTGCCGTACATGAGTTTGCTCTCCTGCCAGCTGACTGCACTGCGCTCCGGGAGTTGACGGTAGTTCATGCTGAAACCGCGGTTTTCATAATTCTGGATATTGGTTCCCAGTGTTATTTTCAGGTTATTAATAGGACGCAGAACCAGCTTGCCCATGAGCCTGTCTGTCCAATTGTAGGTTCCAGTTATTTCTTTGGCGCCTTTTTTGAGCGGTTCTGCTATGCCATCGCCATCAATATCAGCTAAGGCATAAACGTCTCCATCAAAAACCCCATCTCCATCCGCATCAGCAAAAACCTCCCCAACATCGTATACACCATTTGCAACATCTGTCCATGATTCAGCTGCTGAAATTAAATCGCCAGATGAGTCGTATACAGCATGATCCCACATATCATTGCCATTGGCATCAGTGAAACCTTCACCAATGTCATATTGACCATTGGCAACATCTGTCCAAGATTCACCTGCATCATAAACACCATCACCATCTTCATCTACTTTTAATACAGCCCTGGGCAGAAAATTATTTTTCAACCGGCCATCTGTACGTTTACGGTCTGCAGAAATAAAAAATGTTGCCAGATTGGGCATGGTGGGGATGATGGGTCCGCTGGCCGTTCCTTCGATTCGGCCGGTATTCCAATTGTTTTTTTCACCGAATTGATCTGTCGATGTTCTAAAACTCAAATCATAATCAGCGCCGCCTTCCCGGGTAATAATATTGATAATACCACTCATGGCCTGACCGTATTCAGCATCGAACGATCCGGTTATAATTGATAATTCAGAAATACCGCCGCGGGCCACATCGGTGGCCATGCCGCCGTTAATAATATCTTTTACGTAAAAGCCATCGACAAGGTAGGCTGTTTCGCCGGAACGGCCGCCGCGAACATGGATACCGTCATCACCGCCGCCGTTATCATTTTCAATTACACCAGCAACATTATCAATAATATCCGCATAGGAATTGATGGGCATATTTTCAAAATCTTCTTTTTCGATCGTGACGGTCGTGGCTGTTTGATCGCGGACGATGACAGGGCGTTCTGCTTCCACGATTACTTCTTCACCTTCCACAGCAGAGATTTCCAGGGAAAAGTTTACCGTGGTCGTACGATCAGCGTTCATGCGTACATCGGTAACAGATGTTGTCTTATAACCTATATATGAAGCAGATGCTGTGTATGAGCCTGCCGAGATATTCAGGATGAAATAATCGCCATTTTTATCACTGGCGGCACCCAGCACTGTTCCTTTTAAAACAACATTGACGCCAATGAGAGGCTCACCTGTAGACGCATCGGTAACAGTTCCCACCAGTTTACCTGTTACTCCGGCAAATAACATGCTGCAAGTGCTGAAAATAACGAGAAAAAGATTTTTCTTTCCCATGATAAGACTCCTTGTAAGGGCTAAAAATAGTTTTATTATTGAAACCATACAAGGATAAGGTTACTATTGAGCATCAAATTGCAATGGCGTAAGTTCATAAAATTCTATTAGGAGAGTAATTATAATGAGTTCAAAAAATGGAAAACTAAACGGTCAAAGTTTTGATCTCTCACAGGCGGAATTAAAAAAACTGCTTAAAAAAGTTCCAAGCGGAATTAAGACTTATATTGGTTATTTAGAGCAACAGATAAAAAATATGGCTAAAATTGGTTTATCGCTGTCCAAAGAAAAGGATATGAATGTTCTGCTGGAGAATATCCTGCTGGAAGCCAAGCGCATCACCAATGCCGATGGCGGCACGCTTTACATGAAAACAGATGATGATCGTCTGCGATTCGAGATCATGATGACAGATTCACTTAATTTTCATATGGGCGGCACATCGGGAAAGGATATACCATTTTATCCGGTTAAACTTTATGATGAAGGCAAACCCAATACCCATATGATTTCTGCGTACGTTGGACTTACTGGTGAGACTGTAAATATTCCAGATGCCTATAAAACAAAAGGATTTGATTTTTCAGGTACAAAAGCATTTGATAAAAAAACGGGTTACCGATCAAAATCATTTTTAACAGTTCCTCTAAAAAACCATGAAGAGGAAATAATAGGTGTTCTGCAATTATTGAACGCCTTGGATAAAAAGACAAATGAATCGATTCCATTTTCTGCAGAAATTCAGGATATTGTTGAAGCACTATCCAGTCAGGCCGCAGTGGCTATTACAAATAAAAATTTGATTCGTGATCTGGAAATCCTCTTTGAGTCATTTATTAAACTGATTGCCACTGCTATAGATGCAAAATCCTCATACACTGGCGGACATTGTGCCCGTGTCCCTGAAATAACGATGATGCTGGTTGAAGCTGTCAACGTTTCCAAGGATGGTCCCTTCAAAGATGTGCATTTTTCAGATAAGGAAATGTACGAATTGAAAATTGCTGCCTGGCTCCATGACTGCGGGAAAGTCACCACACCGGAATACGTGGTTGATAAAGCTACAAAACTGGAGACTATTTATGACCGTATCCATACGTTGGATACTCGCTTTGAAGTATTGAAGCGCGATGAAGAAATCAAAGTCCTGAAAAAACGATTGAAAATTGAAACGGATGTTTTTGCTTCAGAAGCAGATAAAAAAGATGCTCTAAAATCTTTGCGTAAAAAGCATAAAGATAAATTAGTAAAAATGGAAAAAGAAATGGATTTTATACGGGCAACGAACATCGGTGGTGAATTTATGTCCGGGGACAAAAAAGACCGCGTCAAAAAGATCGCCAAATACCGTTGGAAGGATAATGGAACAGTTAAAGATTTTCTATCAGAAAATGAAGTATATAATCTTTGCATTACAAAAGGAACATTAACAGCTGAGGAAAGGCAAATTATCAATGACCACATTGTCCAAACGATCGATATGCTTCAACAGCTTCCATATCCTAAACATCTGAAAAATGTCCCTGAATTCGCTGGCGGTCATCATGAAAAACTGGATGGCACCGGTTATCCGAAAGGCCTGACCAAGGATGAAATGTCCGTACAGGCTAAAGCTATGGCCATTGCAGATATCTTTGAAGCACTCACCGCAAAGGACCGGCCCTATAAAGAAGGCAAGGCACTATCCATGGCCATGCGTATTTTGGGCTTTATGAAAAATGATGCCCATGTAGATCCAGAATTATTTGAATTGTTTGTTCAGGAAAAAATCTACCTTAAATACGGAGAACAATATCTGGGTCCAGAACAGCTGGATATGGATTAATTAACTCCATCCAACCATAACAGAATTTATGACACCTGATATCGCCATCGTCCTGGGTATTATAACCCTAATGTTTGTACTCTTTGTTAAAGAGATCTTCCCCCTTGATGTTACCGCACTAGTGGTCCTGATCATTTTTCTTGTAATCGGTAATTTGACACTCGAAGAAGCCATCAGTGGTTTTTCGAATCAAGCTGTGATCACTATAGCCGTCTTGTTCATTTTGAGCCATGCGTTGCAGAAATCCGGAATATTGGAATATGGCGTTGTACGTTTGAATAAATTAACCGAACGCTCCAAACTGCTGGGACTGACTGTTTTTCTCATAACAGTTGCTTTTGCCTCCGCTTTTGTAAATAACACTGCCATTGTTGCCATATTCATTCCCTTAACAATTCGATTAGCACAAAAATATAATTTAAGTCCGTCAAAACTGCTTATTCCCTTGAGTTATATTGCCATTATGGGAGGTACGCTGACACTGGTGGGGACATCAACAAATCTGCTGGTTAATTCCATTTATGTCAACACCACAATGGCGGAGCCGCTGGGTATGTTTGAATTTTCCCGCTATGGAATATTCATTTTACTAATCGGTCTTTTGTATATCATCTTTGCAGTGCCATTTATCCTGCCATCACGGACGGTCACATCCAGTTTGACACAGAGCTATCATATGGGTGGTTATTTAACGGAATTAAAAGTGGCTGAAGAATCGCCCTTGGTTGGGCGCACATTCATGGAACGGAGTATAAATAAAAATTATGATATTACCGTTTTGGATATTATTCGGGAAGGTATGGTTATTAGTAAAAATATCCGCAATACAATTATACATCCGGGAGATGTATTATTTGTACGGGGATCGTTGGAAAATTTTTTGCGCATGAAAGAAGTAGAAAAAGTCACTATGCTTACAGATGAAAAATTAACCCAGGCTGAACTTATCCATGATGATAATACATTAGTAGAATGCTTATTAACCCAGCAATCTGAACTGGTAGGTAAAAGCCTGATGGAAATCAACTTTCGCCGTCGTTTCGGTAGTTTTATATTAGCTATCCGTCGTGAAGGAGCCATACTGCGCAGAAAAATAGCTCATGTTATGCTGCGGGCTTTTGATACATTATTGGTGTACGGTCCGCGGGATAAAATAAAAGAATTATCAGAGTCGGGGAATTTTATTGTTTTGGGCGAAATTGAAGCAACGCTGCAAAAAAACCGTTTCTGGTGGGTGAGTCTGGTTGTAATAATCAGTGCTGTTTTCCTGGCAGCGCTGGGCTTGGTACCCATACTAAAAGGGGCTCTGGTAGGCATGATTATACTCTTGGTCCTGCGAGTTATTTCTACGAACGAAGCCTATCAATCCATTAACTGGCAAGTGATTGTTTTAATCGCCGCCTTGATTCCCATTGGAATTGTGATTCAAAAGAGCGGTACAGCAGAATGGTTAGCGACTGCTATGAATAATGTCGTCGAACAATTTGATCCCGCTTTGCGCCCTGTTGTAATGGTGTCTTTGATTTATCTGATGACGATGATACTCACAGAAATGGCATCAAATGCAGCCACAGCTATCATTATGACACCCATTGCTATTTCTGCTGCCATGCAAATAGGACTGGATCCAAAGCCCTTCATATTCTCAGTTTGTTTTGCCGCATCGGCATCATTTATTACACCGATCGGTTATCAAACCAATCTCATGGTTTATGGCCCCGGTGGATATAAATTTTCTGATTATGTTAAAGTGGGCCTTCCCTTGGCAATTTTTTTATGGATAATGGCTACATTTTTAATTCCTGTGCTGTGGCCGTTTACGGCAGTTAATTAGAAATTACTAAGTGACATCAGTAGATCAAAAATCTTCCCGCCTGAATGAATTTTTAGAAAGTCCTGAAAAAGGGCTTTGGAAACTCGCATGGCCGGTCATGGCCGGGATGGGTATCCAGACATTATACACGATTGTTGATATGATATTTATCGGCCGACTGGGAGGAGAGGCCATTGCCGCAATAGCTTTTAATATGCCGCTTTTCTTTTTTGTTTTAGGTTTGACCATGGGTCTCGGTGCGGGTGTCACCGCTTCCATTGCTCGTTTTATCGGTGCTAAAGATAAGGTTAATGCCGATAACAGCGCCGAGCATGCAGTTGTAATGGGTGTTGGGATCAGTATTATATTAACCATAATCGTTACCATTTATGGGCGGGATATACTTCTAGGAATCGGCGCACCAGAGTCGGTCATCGATTTGAGCTGGTCCTATTTACGCGTTATTTGTATCGGTTTGCCCTTCATGGTTTTATCTGCCTTTTTTCGTTCCATACTTGTAGGTGAGGGAGATACAAAATTTCCCATGACCGTAGCAGCATTGGGAACGGTGCTTAATATTATTTTGGATCCCATTTTCATTTTTACACTGGGACTAGGGGTTGCCGGAGCTGCCTGGGCCACGGCTATCAGCCAGATTACAGTATTTACCATTTTCATTTATATGCTATTCTTTAAAGAACATTCCTATATCACATTTCGCCTTAAGGATTTTTCGCCATCTTCGTATATTACAAAGGATATCATAAAAGTTGGATTACCAGCGTCCATGTCCATGATTATCATGTCCTTTGGACAACTCGTTTTCAACCGCATTCTCATACATTTTTCAACGGATGCCGTTGCCGCTTATCAGATCAGCGGCCGCATTGATATGGTCATTTTTCTGCCCATTCTGTCTATTTCTTACACGCTGACAACCTTAGTGGGTATGTTTTTTGGCTCCGCAAGGATGGACAAGGTAAAACACATTATTTATTATGGGTTGAGCCGTTCCTTTATGATCGCTGTAGTTACGTCTGCGCTAGTGTATTTTACTGCACCAAAACTAGTCTTGCTCTTCACAGATATTCCATATATCCAGGAAACAGCAGTTACCTATTTAAGGCTCATGGCTTTTGTGTATCCCTTTGTCGCAATTGCACTGCCTTGTGGCCGTATCCTGCAAGGATTTGGTTTAGGAATGCCATTATTAGTAATTACATTGATCCGTGTTTTGTTGATATCATCACCCTTGGCAATCTTTTTTATCTTTGTACAGGACCGCCCTTTGGAATGGATCTGGTATTCAATGATGATTTCAACAGCAGTCGCTTTCGTGGTTGCTGTTGGCTGGGTTATGTGGGCATTAAAAAAATATTCAGTTCAACCAACAGGAGTTCAACATGCAAAAACTCAACTTAAACCAAATCAGTGAAGCATTAAATGATCTGCCGGGATGGACATTCACGAATGATACGATTCATAAGAATTTATCGTTTGATACCTACATGGACGGCATCGATTTTGTGAGTCAATTAGCTGTAAAAGCAGAAGAACATAATCATCATCCCGATCTGACTGTTGGCTGGTGCAAGGTTGGTGTAACTTTTACAACGCACGATTCAGGAGGCATTACTGCAAATGATATTACCATGGCTAAAGAAGTTGAGCGATTATTAGGTTAAAATCCAAATTTAAGCTCAGGTTGTGATTCAATTGATGATCAAGTAAATTGCAGCACATTCATTAGATCACCATGAAAAGACTGATCATATTAACGGTATTATCATCTATAATATTCGGTAATCAACCGGATTTAAAATTCACCAAATTTTCTTCAAAGCAAGATCCCGAAGGTAGGCATTTGCCAACCAAAGAACAGGTTCGATCCGTCAAAAAAACAGCAAAAATCAAAAACAGAATCCTTGAAAATATTGATCTTTATTCCCAGCCAAACCACCGAATTGAGAATAATGGTCTGCTTGTCGGCCGAGTGTATGACCAGACAGATAATGGTGTTTCAGCCCAGGTCGTCGCTATCGATACAATGAATGAAAACCAGTTTTCAACGGTAACTAATGACAGCGGTTATTACAGTTTATACGTTTTGAATAGCACATACAAAATGTTGGCTTTGCCCTTTGATGATTTCCATATTACCGGTTATACCTTAGATGTGGATGTGGATGATGATACTGTAGAGGTGGATATTTTTACCCCGGCATTAATATTTGATAGCGATATTTACGGTACAGTGACCGATACAGGTGGAACACCCTTACATGCAGCATGGGTGGCGGCAGTGGCTTTCAGTTTTGAAGAAGGGTTGATCTTTGACTATTTGACAGATATCAATGGATACTATGGATTAGATGTAATTAGCCTTGGTGAGCAATGGCCATATTGGGTCCTTGGCATCTATGAAGCTGAAGATTCAGATGAAGAGCTAGTCGGCTTGGTGGATAGTATCATTGTTAATTCGGGTGATTCCCTGGAAATTAATCTCGTTCTACAGGTTATCACTTACGATGGTTCCATTTATGGCGAAGTAACTTATGAGGGAGAGCAGCTAAGTGGCATTGCAGTCAAGGCAGAAAATGTCTGGACTGGTGACTATTTTGAGACTTACAGTGATGAAGATGGCTACTATGAGATGGGTGTCACCAATGGCGAATATGAGGTTTGTGCCTATTACTGGGTGGTGGAAGATGAACTGTGTGAAGATATATATGTAGACTCGAATGAAGTTGAAATTAATTTTGATTTTGAAGATCAGCCTTTGGAGGGTTTAATCAATTATTACGGTAATTTCCGTTTTTTCTGGACAAATGATGGTCTTCATTTTGCTGGACAATGGCCGGTGGCCAGTGATGCTGTAAGACAATATCTGTCATATGGCGGTATGATTACATTGGCTTATGAAGATGGTAATATTCTGCTGGGAGGATTTATTGACGATAACTGGATACCTGAAAATGATGGAATATATACTTTTGTTGAAAATGAAATAGAATTCATTAACAGGTCGATGACGGATGAAGGGACCGGTATAATTGCTGAACAAGTAATTGCTTCCCACGGTTATGAAAATTTTACAGTCGTATTAACTAGAATAATCAATGGAAGCGATGCAGAATTGAATGATGTGCGAATGGGTTATTTTATGAATTGGGACGTGGCCTATACGGAAGGTGGTCCTGAAGATTTCGCAGAAGATGATTTAGCTGGTGTCAGGACAATTGAAGTGCCCCATCCGCTCTTAACTGTGATGATACCGGTAAAGATTAGTTATATGATGGATGATGACGGTAATAATGGCCAATCCCCCGGCTATGTAGGCTTTGCAACAGTGCCTCAATGGTTGGATGAACCAGTACATATTTCCATTGATATGGATGAAGACCTTGATGATTTTCTGGCCATTTTAGAACAGGAAAATGATGATGATAATGAAATAGATCCGGCCGATTATGCCACGCTGCAAATGCTGGATTTATATGATTTTTTTCCAGGAGATACTGCCCATTTTACCACATTGATTTTGGCTGCTGAAACCCTGGAGGGACTTGATAACCAGGCTGAACTAGCCATGCAGCGACTGTTTGACCTTACCATCCTGGGTATTAATGATGATAATCAAATTCCATCGTCTTTTGCTCTTCACCAAAATTATCCTAATCCATTTAATCCCACCACAACCATTCGCTTTGATTTACCGGAGGCAGCCCATGTTAAACTGGATATTTATAATATTCTTGGTCAGCCAGTAGCCACAGTGGTCAATAGACACATGCAGCCGGGATACCATGCTGTGCACTGGAACGGTATAAATGATACGGGTAATTCATTAGCATCGGGCTTGTATATTTATCAGATTACAACTGGGAATTACCACGCAGTAAAAAAACTTGTCTTATTAAAATAAATCAATTTAAAAGATGGAGCATAAAAAAGTAGGCATTGGTTTGCCTTTTCTTTTATATGGAGAGTTCTTCTCATTAAATTCTATTCAATTCATGATACAATTTATCTATGTCTGACCTCCTGTCGGGACTTCTCCAGGAATCCATCAGCGGCATTGCTCTGGGCTGCATTTATGCTCTTATCGCGTTAGGTTTTACACTTATTTATAAAGCCACTGAAGTAGTGAATTTTGCCCAGGGTGAAATCATGATGGTCGGGGCGTACGTAAATTTCTTTTTTGTAACTCAATTTACCGGAATGGCTGGTGGATTGAATGGCTGGGTATTTCTGGCAGCACTTTTAAGTTCAATTCTTTTCGCAGTTTTATTTGGCATTATTTTGGATTATATCATCAACCGTCCATTAAAAGATGCACCGGTGTTTTCAATCATCATGGCAACCATCAGTTTGGCCATTATTCTTCGTTCCCTCACAGCTATGATCGCTGGCCCTATAAGCCTGGTTCCTGTTTCTCCCTTTGGTGACAGCACGATAAAAGCAGGAGGGATTGTTATATCTGTATTGGATCTAGCCATAATTATTTGTGCCATCATACTTATGGGATTGTTCTTTTTCTTTTTCAATAAGACCCGCTGGGGCATTGCTATGAAGGCCACTTCGGCCGATTCTGAAGCAGCCCAGCTCATGGGTATTCCGGTAAAACAGGTATATCGCATGGTGTGGGTATTTGCAGCAATTGTCGGTGTAATCAGTGGTGTTTTGTTGGCGCCGCGCATGGCGCTGCTGGATACAACCATGAGCTTCCTGGGATTAAAAGCGTTTCCGGCTGCAATCCTGGGTGGTTTCGGCTCTATACCCGGAGCGGTTGTAGGCGGTATTATCCTGGGAATTATAGAAACAGTAAGCATGGGTACACTTTCATTCCATTTCGCATGGATAAAGGAGATTAATGATATTATCGTTTGGATTGTTTTAATTGCGGTACTGATGATACGACCTGACGGTTTATTTGGCATAGCAAAGGTGAAGAGGGTTTGATGAAAGGCCGTTATGTAGATGAAAACCTGAAGTGGATTCCCATTTTAATTATTGCAGTCTATCTTTTTCCATTTCTGCTTAAGAGCGCCACCTTTAGTTATAAATATTACCTGTATATCTTGAACATGGCTGGCATTTATATCATCCTCACTGTGGGTTTGGACCTATTGAGCGGTTTTACAGGCTTGATGTCTTTGGGCCATGCTGCATTTTTAGCCATTGGTGCTTATACATCTGCAATATTAGTCGACCAGGCAGGATTGCCTTTTGAGCTTTCGTTAATTATTACGCCCATTATTGTGGGATTGTTTGGTTTTGTGATTGGTTTTCCCGCATTGCGCATTGAAGGTATGTACCTGGGGCTGACTACAATGGGATTTGGGTTTATTGTTAAACGTCTCATTATAGCACTTCGCGAATGGACAGGAGGTTCAGGCGGATTGCAAGTGTCTAAAGCATCATTATTTGGCATAACCATAAAAAATGATTGGGATAATTATTTTATGATTTATACGTTTGTTATTCTGGCTATCATTATTGCCAGAAGAATAGTAAAATCCAAACTCGGCCGTGCATTTATGGCCATTCGCGATTCAGAACAAGCGGCACAAGCATCAGGTATTAATCTGGCAAAATACAAAATGTTATCATTTTTTATATCCGGATTATTTGCCGGTTTCGCTGGAGTATTATTTGCTCATACGAACCATTTCATTTCTACGGATCATTTCGATATTTTACTTTCAATATATTTTATTGTTATGGTGCTTGTGGGTGGAATGAGTTCGATCTATGGCGCTGTGCTGGGCACGCTTTTCATTGTATTAATGGAAAATATGTTCATACCATTATTTAAAGATGGACTGTCGCAATACATGCATATTGAGGCCGGTGATTTTCAACCTTTCATTTTCGGTTTGATAATGCTGATATTTATTATATTCCAACCACTAGGTCTCTATGGTATGTGGCTCAAAATGAGAATTTACTGGAAATTGTTTCCATTCAATCCGCGCAAGCGGTTCACCTAAACCAAGGAGGTATGATGAAAAAAAATAATCATATCATACTAATTATTGTGCTAGGAGTAAGTTTATTAAATGCACAATGGGGAAAAAACCAGACACCTGGTGTAACAGATACCGAGATTTTGATTGGTAATATTCAAGATTTGAGTGGTCCAATTAAGGAGTTGGGTTTTTTGATTCCTGCCGGAACGAACATGTATCTAGATTATATCAATGCTCAGGGTGGTGTTCATGGTCGGCAAATAAAAATGCTTATAGAGGATCATGGCTATAATCCCCAGAAAGCGGTTGTTGCAGCCAAGAAACTCATTGAAAAAGATCAGGTTTTTTGTCTTTACAACGTAATTGGCACATCTCCAGCTGAGGCTCTTCGACCCATTTTAGAGGAGAGCGGAGTACCTTTGATTGCTCCCGCAACCAATTCCAGCTCAATGTCTGATATGTCCAGACAGGCAGCTAGATATATTTTCCATACGGATGCAGGTTACGATCTTCAAACTAGGGTACTAATCGATTATATATTGGAAAATAATCCAGAAGCTAAAATAGGGTTTGCTTATCAGGATGATGATTATGGTGCAAATGCTTTAGAAGGTTGTGCAGAAGCAGAAGCGAAACATGGAATTTCAGTACAAAAAGAATCTTTCCAGCGTGGTGCCACCGATTTCGTTGGACAAACCATGAATTTTATGAAAGGCGGCTGTACGGATGTGATCATTGGAGGCATTGTTCGTGAGCCTGTGACTATCATGAAAACAGCTCAAGCTATCGGTTATAGTACACAATTTTATGGACTTGGGCCTACGGTTGATGCACGAGTTGGATTACTTGCGGGAGAAGCGGGCGAAGGATTTACTGCTGTCTATTGGGCATATCACCCCGATGCAGATGAATCTGGTCCAAGACTGTATCGAGAACTGTGTGAAAAGAATAATGTACCGGAAAAGATGCGCGGACTTTATCATTACTACGGGTTTGCAACCGCACATGTGCTCGTTGAAGGATTGCGTAAAGCAGGGCAATTTCCCACACGGGAACGTATGATGAAAGGTCTCGAAACATTAAATAACTGGGATAGTGGAGTATTTCCTCCTATGACCTACAATCGCAATGACCATGCTGGAGTTGAGAGTGTAATCTTACTGCAACTGCAAGATGGTAAACAGGTCGCTATTACTGATTGGCGTAATTAAAAATTAAAAATGAGGCCCCGCGAGGGGCCTCATTGCTATATGGGCAAATTATCGATACAGAACCTAAAAATGCATTTTTCCGGGGTCCGTGCTCTGGATGATGTATCCTTTAAGGTGAATAAAGGAGAAATTTTTTCATTGATAGGACCTAACGGTTCTGGTAAATCTACGTTGTTTAATTGTATCAATGGCTTTTGTGAGCCTCAAAAAGGTAATATTAAATATAATGGTATCGATCTGATAAATAGCAAACCCCATGAAATCGTAAAACACGGTATTTCACGAACCTTTCAAAATCTTCAGAATGTACCTTATATGACATTGCTGGATAATGTTCTTTTGGGCGCTCACCACAGGTTAACTGTGTGGGATACATTCAATCGCTGGATCTCGCAAAAAGAGCGGGAGCGTGAAGAAACGTTGGCTTTAGAAGTTATGGATTTTCTAGGAATCGCCAACTTTGAAAAGAAATATTTGACTGGTCAACCCTATGGCATCCAGAAACTGGTGGAAATTGCACGTGCTTTAATCTGTAAACCAAAATTGATTCTGATGGATGAACCTGCAGCAGGAATGAATGATCAGGAAACACTGGAAATAGCAAAGATCATTTCTGAAATTAGAGATGTTTTGGGTATTACAGTTTTGGTTGTAGAACATGACATGAATCTGGTTATGAGCATTTCAGACCGTATCTGTGTCTTGGACTCGGGTAAAATATTGGCCATGGGAATACCGGAGGAAGTAAAAAATCATCCTGAAGTTATTAAAGTGTTTTTGGGAGATGAAGCCCATGCTTAAGATAGTTGGAGTAGAGACCTTTTACGGTAAGATCAAGGCGCTGCATGGTGTTTCTCTTGGTGTTGAAGAAGGACAGCTTGTTTGCATTCTTGGTGCCAATGGTGCCGGAAAAACGACCATATTGAAAACGATATGCGGTATCACTGAACCGGAATACGGCACGATCCATTTCAATGATGTGCAGATAGATCATAAAGATCCTGAAGAGATCATAGAATTGGGTATTTCCCTCGTGCCTGAAAACCGCCGCATTTTCCCTGAATTGACTGTTTATGAAAATTTATTGATGGGTGGATTTCTCATTAAGGATAAAGAACTGTTTGTAGAACGGTATGAAAAAGTTACGAATTATTTTCCCATATTATCCAAACGTGCCAGCCAACAGGCCGGAACATTAAGCGGCGGTGAACAGCAGATGCTGGCCATTGCCCGTGCCTTGATGCTGGATCCAAAACTATTACTTTTAGATGAACCGTCACTTGGCCTTTCGCCAAAATTGGTACAGGAGATTTTCTCCATCATTAAAGATCTCCATCAGTCGGGAGTAACAATTCTATTGGTTGAGCAAAACGTGAACCATGCCTTGAAGATCGCTGATTATGGCTATGTGCTTACATCAGGTAAAATTTTCTTAAGCGGTACTTATGATGAATTATACGAAGAAGAAAAAGTTCGGGAAATGTATTTGGGAGAAGGTAAATACGTCCGCAGGGCAAGTCTCTGGAGATCATGAGTAAACCTGATTTTAATATTTGTAATACTGTGCCGAAAGCATTTTGGCATCATGTAACCCATCAAAAAGACGAAATAGCCAATTGGAGCAAGGTACAAGGTGTTTGGAAATCTCAAACCTGGGGTGAGTATGGAGCAATATCCAAAAAGATCGGTTTGGCTCTCCAGGCTTCCGGAATGAAACCAAGTGATAAGATTTCTATTCTTTCACAAACGCGGTTGGAGTGGGTGCTGTGTGATATGGCTATTATGTGTATTGGCTGTGTCACGGCACCAGTTTATCATTCCAATACGGAAGAACAAGTTCATTATATAGCAGAACACAGCGATGCAAGACTTATGTTTGTTGAAGATCAAGAGCAACTTGATAAAATTTTAGAAATTTGGGATAGATTACCAAAAATTGAGAAAGTGATTGTGTTTGAACCTTATTATCCAATAGACCTGCCTAATGTGATACCATTTTCTCTATTTATTGAATCTGGAAATGATGATGGTTCTTTTGAAAAAAGGATTGAAGCCAGTAAGCCTGAAGAAGTCGTCAGCTTTATATATACATCTGGAACAACTGGCCATCCTAAAGCTGGTGTGATTGACAATTTCAATGTTATCACTACGATCAAACATTTACCTGATATGCTCGATATCAGGCGTGAAGATCTTTCAGTTGCTTATTTACCCCTGGCTCATATTGCTGAGCGCTTGCTGGGTCATTTTATAAAACTCGTTTATGGAAATGCAACTGCCTTTGCTGAAAGTATTGCAGATATGCCGGACAATGTGCGCCAGGTTGGCCCGACAATTATTTTTGGAACCCCACGAGTCTTTGAAAAATATTATGCCCGGATTGCTATTGGGATTGGGGATGCGACATGGATACAAAAAACAGTTTATAACTGGTCCGTAGAAACCGGGAAAAAACGAGCCAAGTTATTATCGAAGGAAAAATCGATTACCTTTTTATTAAAATTAGAATCAGCCATTGCCAGGTTTTTCATTTACAATAAGATCAGGGATATTTTTGGTGGTCGAGTGCGCTTTATGATTTCAGGTGCAGCGCCTATTTCTCCGGAAATCATTCATTATTTCAAGTGGATGGATATTTCGATTTATGAGGGCTACGGAATGACCGAAACAACTGGCGTTATTTCATGTAATAGACCTGGCTTTGTTAAAATTGGTTCAGTGGGTCAGGCGTTACCTGATACTGAAATACGAATAGCAGAAGATGGCGAAATATTTGTCCGTGCACCGCAAAACATAAAAAAGTATTATAAAAACGAAAAAGCAACTAATGAACTTCTGGAGGCGGATGGCAATGGTAGTTACTGGCTACATACAGGAGATGTAGGTTATATAGATGAAGATGGTTATTTATTTATTACAGATCGAAAAAAGGATTTAATCATTACAGCCGGCGGTAAGAATGTCGCCCCACAAAATATAGAGAATCTGCTTAAGACCAGCCCTTACGTAAGCCAGGCCATGGTATATGGTGATGCAAAACCATATCTTACGGCACTTATCACCATGGACGAAGATGAGATCACCAAATTTGCCCGTGATAGAAAATTATTGTACAAGGATCAGGCTGATCTTTCAAAGAAAGAAGAAGTGTTGGAACTCTATCGCCAGGAAGTACATTTTAAAAATGAAAAACTGGCTTCATATGAAACCATAAAGAAATTCTTTGTATTGGAAGAAGATTTTGACCAGGACAAGGATGAATTAACACCCACCATGAAGGTCCGTAGGAAAGTGGTAACTGAGCGCTATAAAGATATTTTGGAAAATTTTTATTAGGCTTAAACTGAACCAATGAAAAAGACGATTTTACTGATTATAATACTATTCATATTCAGCTGTGAGAAAGATGATGGTGATTCTTATTCCAAAGACTTAATCAGCAATTGGGAAGGAACCAAAATAAATTATTCTTATAATATTGCTTCCAATTCATCACAAACAGTCACAAATCCATATGAAGTTGGATCAGGTTCAATTGAACTAAGTGGGGCAGAAGAAGCCTCTTTGAATTACATGTACTTATATCAAGCAAATGGTGTATTACAGATTGCTATTGCAAAGAGAGTATTTGGCGTCCCTTCAGAAGAGACGAATTATCTTTTAAATATTTATGATTACGGCGATTTTGGATCGTACAGCCAGTTGACCAAATCTAATAATGATGCTGCAGATGTTTACGAAGGGGAACTTGAATTTACAGTCAATGGGCCTGAATTAACCATTTCGGCCGGCGCATTATACCATGAGACGGTGAATGACAGCGTTATGATCAGTGGTACTTTGGCAGTTGCTCAGGAAACTGTAAATGCTGGCAGCCAATTTGAAATTGGCAATATCGATTGGGTTTTTGGGTCATATGAGATCACTCTTTTGATAAATAATGATAAATCTTTTGAACAAACAATTAATACACTTGATTCTGAAACACTGGAATATTCAGGTACGTGGGATGCATCTAGTGATGAGATCACTTTTCATTATACTAATTATTCAAAAACGTATGAATATAGAGTCTCAAGCTCAGATCTTGAATTGACATATTTAGATGATCTTTGTGTATTATATCCGGATGAATGTCTAACGCCATATGAATTAATGTATAATATGGCAGGTGGTTCGTTAGAAAGTGTTGTTTTGTATGAGACTACATTTTTTGATAAAAAGTCAGATTAATTACCAAACATCCGCAGCAGCCCATCTGGCATGACCCGCAACAGAGGGATCATCATTTTCATCTGCCAGGGAAAAACAAATGTTTTCTTACCCCTGTCGATGGCACTGACAATTTTTTCAACGGCTGTTTCCACCGGCAGGAGAAAGGGCATCCCCTTTAATTCCGCTGTCATAGGTGTTTTAATAAACCCGGGGCAAATGGTAGTAACCTGAATATTGTATCTTGAAAGTGTCAGCCGCCAGCTGTCAGCCATGAGGCGGATATTCACTTTCGCGCCGGCGTAACCGCCATGGTATGCGATTCGCAAAAAAGATGCAATTGAACTGACATTCACAAGGACACCGCTTTTTTGTTCTTTCATGGCAGGGATGAAAGGCATGAGCGTATTGGTGACACCCAATACATTCGTTTCAATAATATTGTTGATGGCAGATGCGTCGCCGCTCATGAGGTCATCATGCCCGCCGATCCCGGCGTTGGCAATAACCATATCTATCCCCCCGGCTTGAGCCATGAACTCTTCAGCAGCTGACTTGCAGGCGAGTTGATCTTTGGCATCCACTTGAAAAACATGCGCAGCACCGCCGAGTTCATTGGATTTTTGTGCAACTTTATTCAATAGTTCTTCCCGCCGGGCAGCCAGACCTATTGTTGCGCCCCGACCAGCATAGGCATAGGCCAGGTATTCACCAATACCACTGCTGGCCCCGGATATAAAAATGCGTTTACTCATAGTTTTAATTTCTGTCCTTCATAAGCGATACGGTAACCTCGATCATTTACTTCTTTGAAAGCAACTGAATTTTCCTTCAGAGCCAGATTGGTATGGTTCAGGTGGATGAAATAAATTTTACTTTTATCTGTAGTAGAAGTTGAATTGAAAAGATCCATTGTTTCTGTTACAAATGGATGGGGTATTGCACTCATATCCCGGTTTGGAATTTCGCCATTAGCATAGAAAGAGCCATCCAATAAAGCATAGTCCACATTTGTCACTTCATCTCGAATATCTTTTTTCCACTTTGACCATTTATCAATATCCGGAATAAAAATTAGTGATTTTTCCGGTCCGTCAATTCTATACCCCACAGTTTCAGTATATTCATCCCGATGGGGGACCAGGAAAGGAGTGATGGAAAGTCCAGATGTTAATTTAACAGCTTCACCATTTTTCAATTCCCGGATTGTAATATTATTCAGCGATACTAACTGCTCCCAAGGGCTATTGTTCTGAAGAAACGATTTCATCCCGGGCATAGCGTAAACCGGCATTGAACTTGCACCCATGACTTCGCGCCCAAGATGCATTAATCCGGTATAATGGCCGATATGACCATGGGTCAAAAAGATCCCTTTTAGTTCTGACTGATATTCCTTTGTAACTATCTGCTGTTGTGCTGGAAAGTCTGGTGTGGCATCGATCATCCATGATTGCTCTGTTTCTGGATCGATAATGGCAATGGCTGACACTTTTAAATGTTTTTCAGGTTTTTTCCAAAGATCTTTGCAGCAGGATTTTATACACCCTGCATGGGGCATTCCGCCATCCTGGGCGATTCCTAGAACAAGTACATAGGGACTTTCTTTTGCGTAAGAAAAGGCAATAGCCAATAGCAATATAGTTGCTAGCCGTTTCAAATCTTGATGAATATCTTTTTGCGATACATTAAATAAAGAATTACCCACCAAACCGCAACATTGGCCAGGGCAAAGAGGAGAGAACCATTCATGTTCCCGGCGAGAGGCACAAACCAATCAGTGTACATGAACGAATAAAGTGACCTGTTATCCACTTGCAGCCACAGCATGGTATTGGTCCAGACGCCGGATGCGGCATAAACAAAGAGAGAATTAGTACCAAATATTTCAAAAGCGTGAAAAGGCTTTTTCATAGTGTTTATATCGATGACCCAGATCAATACAGCCAGTGTCATAAAAGCTATACCGCCGGTGACCAATACATACGGGCTGGTCCAGAGCTGCTTATTGATAGGGAAAACAAAACTCCATGCCCAGCCGGCTAAAATCAATAAAGCACCCATAATGAGCATTTTTTTAACATTGTCAATCTGGTCTGTAGCTGAATGGATCATGACCCCGGCAAAAAAGCCCAGCAGGACGGTCATAATGGATGGGATGGTGCTTAACAAACCTTCGGGGTCAAAGGGGATACCAGTGCCCTTATAAAGATGTGATGCCCCCAGGATAGCGATATCAACTGTACGGGCGAAATTGGTTTCCAGTGAGTAGCCGCCGTTCCATAGCAAGAGCTGCCAGTAACCAATAAGTACAGCGATCAATATGATCCACAAATGCTGGATCTTAAAACGCAGCACCAGAACAGCCGCAATTCCATAGCACAGGGCAATGCGCTGCAGTACACCCATAATGCGGAAATTCTCAAACGCTTTACCATGAACCAGTGTGCCGTAGAGATGTCCCAGCAAACCGATCAGGAAAATGATCGCTGTTCGTTTCGCAATTTTTTGGTACACTTCCTTTGTTCTGCAAAAATTGTATTTGCTAAAGGAAAACATCAAGGCCGTGCCGACAATAAACAGGAAAAAAGGGAATACAAGATCCGTAAGCGTTAAGCCATGCCATTGGGCGTGGCGAAAAGGAGAATAGACATAGGCCCAGCTTCCGGGTGTGTTAACAAGTATCATGAGTGCTATGGTCATACCGCGAAATACATCTAGTGCATGATATCGTTTCGAGGTTTTCATGAGTCTATTTTTGCTAATAGATTATTCCAAAGCCACCAGAATCCTATACCTGAAGCAGCAAATAAAAGCAGGGCATTTCCTGTATTGCCAAACATCCAGTTACCGATTGCAAAGTTCAAACCATAAATAAATCCTATACCGGCCAGCCAATTAAAGAAAAAGCCTTTGGTCACAGGCTGCAGGGTTGCCCCTTGGGAAAATGATCTCCACCATCCGCCAGGCTGGACCCGTTGATAAAATGTGGTCAAAGTTTTATCAGGTTCAGGTTTGGTCAAGAATGTCACAGCCAGCCAGACGATTATAGCTGTAGGGACAATGATCATCAATTTATGGTGCACCTGGACCGAGATACCAAAAAGTATGGGCGCTTCCTCAAAAAGAGCGTAGGACATACCATTTGCGACTGTCTGCTGCCAGGCAATGATTTCCAGGATGATAGTAATAATAATGGAGGTAAGCAGGGCAGAAATTTCTGTCCAGGCATTTATACGCCACCAGAACCAGCGCAGGATCAATACGAGGCCGATGCCGGCACCCATGGCAAAAATGAATTCCCAGGCCTTGCTGACGCTTTGCATATTGATCGCTACAAAGGCAGAACAGATCATCAGGATAACTGTAATGATGCGACTGACTAAAACATAATGGCGCTGACTAGCTTCTTTTTTTATAAAGCGCTTATACACATCATTGACCAGATACGATGCGCCCCAATTTAAATGAGTATCTATGGTAGACATGAATGCTGCCAGAAATGAAACTACCAGCAAGCCTTTGAATCCAACACCAAGAAATTCGTTCATGATGAGCGGAAAGCCGGCTTTTGAACCCAGTTCAGCATGGCTTTCAGGAATTATGGGAAACACAACCATGGAAACCAAAGCTACAGCTACCCACGGCCAAACACGCAAAGCATAATGGGCGGTATTAAACCAGAGTGTGGCCATCAAGGCATGTTTTTCATTTTTGGCTGATGACATGCGTTGGATGATATAGCCACCTCCATCGGTACCATGATGCGACCACCACATAATTGTAAGAAAAACCAAAAATTTTGAAAAAGGTGATTCCCAAAATGTTTGGGTGGTTACACTTGTTTCGGGCAGAGGGGGAATAAAATTCAATGTTGTTTCATGAACCGTGCCAGATGATTTGAGAACTGCTAACTTTTCCAGAAGTACATTCATGCCGCCAACAGCATCAATGGCGATAATAGCTAAAATAATAGAACCGGCCATTGCAATAATAAATTGCACAAGATCTGTAACGACCACTCCCCAAAATCCAGATAAGATTGAATATAGCAAGGCGATCGCCACACAAATCCACACAGCCGTCCAGCGATCGATATTAAGCATGACGGCAGCTACAGACGCCATGGCATTGATGACCCAGCCCATAACGATAAAATTATATAGAATAGCAAAATATCCTGCTTTGAAGGCACGCAGAAAAGCTGCGGGTTTTCCACTATAGCGTATTTCCAGAAGTTCGTTATCAGTCAACACCTTGGCTCGCCGCCAAAGGCGTGAAAAAAGAATTGCACCCAAAAGTCCGGACAGCAGAAGATTCCACCAGAACCAATTCTGCCAAATGCCTGGACCACGAACGAATTCCGTAATGGCCAGCGGGGTATCTGCCGCGAATGTTGTAGCCACCATAGACGTGCCGATCATCCACCAGGGGAGAGTGCGGCCAGAAAGAAAATATTCCTCGGTACTTTTCCCAGCTCGCTTGGAAAAGTAAATACCTACACTAAGAGAAAATAGAATATATCCGATGATGATAAGCCAGTCGAGGAATGCTAATGTCATTTGTAGATCTTTTCCAATTCGGCGCCCATGTAATAGTGGGCTAAAATGTCATTTGTGTTTTGACCGTTGAGAGACATATTCAATGCTCCGATCTGACATAAACCAACGCCATGGCCCCAACCTGCTCCATTGAATTCTATAATTGAATTATCCATATTGATGACAAAACATGAGCTGTATAAAAAAGAAGGGTGGAGTGTTTTACGAATGTCAAATTCGTTGTGAAGCTGGAGTGTTTTTGATGAACTATCTGCAGTTTGATAGTCTAAATATAAGTGATTTATTCTTCCGGATTGTCCACGGTTTAAGGCATCAATTTTAGTTATTTGCGTCACGTGTTCATTGATCTTTTTGGAGAAAAATTCACAGAACTCTTCTTGAGTATAACTGACCTTCCATCTAAAATAATAACCATCCTTATCTACATTACCTAAATATTTATGAAGCTCCTGTTCATCTAATAAAGTCGGACTGCAGTATGTTTCCGGTTTACTAGTGAACCAGTTATCCCAATTGATATCTTTGTTTTTGGTAGGTCCATCATAGACACTGGATAAATAATGTACTGGTGACATATCCCAGACATTTTCAGCATTTTCGGTAATTCCACCGCAGGATTTTGAATAACGAGCATCGCATATTTGATTGTCATATATAAGAACTTTGCCCCGAGATTTTTCCGCAGCTCTTTTGGATGATTCAGTCATCTGACTCAACCCTTGATAACGCTGACAGCAGTCATCATTACACGCGTCAATTTTCAATTCAGGATGTTTTTTTTCAGCCGCAGCCAATATCCACGAACGGGCTGTGATAGTTTGTACCTCCAGGAATGTGGCAGGACATGCCCCGCTCATTTCCGATACAGCCACACAGGATAGGTATTGTTCTAAGGGCACTTGATTGATGACCAGTAAATGTCCATCATGATTTGTGATCTTTAAATTGCCCGGCAGGGCAACATCAATTGTTTTTTCCCAGTGAAACCCTCGTCCAGCCGGGACATCATGGATCGTTATATCATGTTCATCTACTGCTTCAACCGTCTTTTTAATGTTCATATTACCGTCATCGATTGAAATATCCACCGCATCTGGTGTTTTACAAGATGAAATCAGTAGCTTTTCCGTTTCTATCTCATAAAGTGCAGCATCTGAAAATGATATGGTTACTTTCTTCCGTTTATCAACAGGAAGTATTATTCCAATATTTAGGATGGGCTCTTTATTGGGTCGCATAGTAAGCGTCTACTCCCGCACCTATTATGGGTGCGTGGTTTAATTCAGAAATGACAATAAAATTTTTCTGCAAATAGTGATCCTGCGCTGTTGGATCTAAAATTACAGATTTACTGATTTGGTTTAATAAAAGCTTTATTATACTATCTAATAATTCTGAATTATTATTTAAAAGCTTTCCTAACCTCAATCCAATTACTATTCTATCAAATATCTGGTTTTTTTCAACAAATAAACTGTGTATTCTATCTTTGAATAAATATGCAATTGTTTCAACGAATTGAATCTCAATTTCTTTATTTTCTTTCAGGATCTTTGCAGGGAAAATTCCATCATTCTCTAACTCAATCACAGACTTTCCAGTCTGTTCAGCATATTGGTTTATTATCCCTTGTTGACTGATTAATGTTTCTAATGAGATACCATTTTCATTTTTTAAGTCCCATGTTTTTTTCATCCACACCTGAACTTCATCAAAAGGAACTGGTTTTCCATCAAGGACAATAACATCGGCAATGCCGGTCCCTCCGCCAATATAATAAGCGTTAGTTACTGCTCTTAATGAACCATTTGGTGAATAGAACTCGCCCAAACCGCAATAATCGCTATCATTGCCTAATCTCAGGATGGGCTGGTGTTTTATCTCCGCCATAGCCAGGCGATGTTCCAGGACGTCCAGAATACTGGGTATCCTCGGACCGTTATTCATGAATTGTATTCCACGGAGGTTGTCCGTCTTTAACCCGGGCATTCCGATCCCTATATTGGGGTTTTCGATCTGATTCTGCTCAATGAGATCCGTAACGACTTTTTCACAGGCTTCAACATAAGCAATGCCTTGACGTTCTTCCTCATTTGACAGTGATACTTGAAGCGCATCTATTTCAACAGGTTTAAAGTCAGTGGAATAGAAAGGACAATCCTTGATCAAAACTGTGGTCACATCACTGGCCAGATCAAATGAGTTTTGATTAATCTGTTTAATGATCGCTCCGGAAACTTTTGTCGCTCCACCATCTATGCCGATCAGGTTGTAATTCATGCTTTTATTTTCGCCTTCAATTTCTGAATACGCTGGAATGAATCATTGATTTGGGCTTTTGAAATTCTTCCTTTGTTTACAAGTGAATAAATGGTTTTAACTGCTTTTGAAATAATCTCTGGATCGTAAAACAGATTATTACCAAAACATAGTAAGTCGACACCAGCACTGATCATTTTCTCCATAACTACTTCTGATGGGTAATTTTTAGAAATGGCACCCATGGAAGGATCATCACAGATAACAACTCCATTATATCCCAGTTTATTACGCAGTAATTCAGTCACCGTTTTATAAGACATGGAAGCCGGCCAGTCGGGATCGATCCCTTTGTGAAAACTATGCCCTACCATCACCATATCAACATCACAACTCTCGAATAATAGTTTATACGGTTCTAACTCAATTTCAGACCATGTTAAAGTTATATCCGTAAAGCCGTCATGGGTGTCACCCACTGCACTTCCCAGACCAGGAAAATGTTTTAACGTAGTGGCGACTCCATGTTTTTTATGTGCTGTAATGAAAATGTAAGCATGTTCAGCTACATTGTTTGGATCGGAACCAAAACAACGCCCAAGTTTGCTTATGTATGATTCACCATTTGTTTCCACATCCACAACAGGTGCAAAATTCAAATTGAATCTACTATCATTTAATGTTGCGGCTAAATTTTCTGAAAAATCCCTGGTCTTGTTTATATCAATAAACGAACCAATTTCACCCCATGATGGACAAGGAGGAAATCCATATTCTTCTTTTAAACGGTTTACATGACCGCCTTCCTGGTCGACAGAAATGAGTAGATTATTATTGCCAAAACCCTGAAGAGAATTGATTAATTTTTTGGTTTGTTCCGGAGTTTGAATATTGCGCCAGCGCTCATTGGGATCCGAAACGTCTTTATCATATAAAATGACTCCGCCGATATTGTATTTAATGATATCACGAACGATTGAATCACTTTGTTTGATTTTCAACCCTTTAAAGCCGGCAATGAGCATTTGGCCGATTTGTTTTTCAATTGTCATATAATGTTCATCAAAATAATAGAAAGTTTTAAGTTGAGTTTAAAGGTAAAATAATATTTACTTTCATATATATAGTAGTTATACTTTTTTGAATAAATAAATGATCATTAAACAACTTCTATTTTATCTATCCTTGTTTTCTCTGCTGAATAGTGCAGAGGTGGACACAGTTCATATTTTCAGTCAAAGTATGAATAAACACATATCAGCAATTGTTGTAGTACCAGACACGTATAAATCAACTGATAGTAAACTTCCTGTTGTGTATTTATTACATGGATACAGCGGAGATCACAAAGATTGGTCAGCCCATACAGATTTAGGAGATTATGCAGACAGTTATAATTTCGTCATTGTGTGCCCCGATGGAGGA